>NZ_CAXHZL010000013.1:0-110307 GCF_964022235.1 uncultured Limimaricola sp.
GGATCATGTCACGAGACCCCGACCGCCAGACCGCCGAAATCCAGATCCGCATCGCCATGATGAACCGCTTCTCGGCCCTCGGCAGGGCCGAGATCGAAGCCGTCCGCTGAAGAAAGGCGGGAAAGGGGGCAGTCATGCTCAGGGCTGATTTACGCAACATCGCCGATTGAAATGGTGCCGGCTGAGGGACTCGAACCCCCGACCCCCTGATTACAAATCAGACGCTCTACCAGCTGAGCTAAGCCGGCCCCGACGCCGATGTATCCAGACGATGGCGGGCTGGCAAGCGGGTAGCGCCTGCCAAGTGATACATCTGGCGACAAAACTCCGGGGGGATCGGGGCGGGCCACGCTGGCAACCGCCCCCTTGGGTGCTCTAGAACGAAGGCCTCAAGGCCCGCAGGAGACCGCCCATGACTGAGACCGCCGAGCAGATCCTCGTTGTCGATGACGCGCGCGATATCCGTGAGCCACTGGGGCAGTACCTAAAAAAGCAGGGCTTTCGGGTGCGGCTGGCCGCCAGCGCCTCCGAGGCCCGCGGCATCGTAGAGACGGCGCGCATCGGGCTGGTGGTGCTCGACGTGATGATGCCGGGCGAAGACGGGCTGAGCCTGTGCCGCTGGCTGGTGGCGCGGGGCGGGCCACCGGTGATCCTGCTCACCGCCATGGCCGACGAGACCGACCGCATCGTCGGGCTGGAGCTTGGCGCCGACGACTATGTGACCAAGCCGTTCAACCCACGCGAACTGCTTGCTCGCGTACGGGCCGTGCTGCGCCGCGCGCCGCTGGCCGCCCAGACGCTGGACACGACGCCGCGCCGTTTCGCGGGCTGGACCCATGATCCGGTGGCGCGCGGCCTGCGGCATGACGACGGGCGCCAGGCCGAGCTGACATCGGGCGAGAATCGCCTGCTGGGTCTGTTTCTCGACGCGCCGCGCACCGTGCTCGACCGCTCCAGGCTGCTCGACCTGATGGCCGGGCGCGAGGCCAAAGCCTATGACCGCGCCATCGACAACCAGATCAGCCGCCTGCGTCGCAAGATCGAAGACGACCCCAAGCAGCCGCGTCTCATCGTCACCGAATGGGGCGGCGGCTACCTTCTCGCCGCCGATGTCGAGACGCCGCAATGACCGCATGGCTGATCCGGTTGCTGCCCGAAGGCCTCGCCGCGCGCTTTGCGCTGCTGCTTGCGGCGGCGCTGGTCACGGCCAACCTCGTGGCACTGGGCCTGCTGTCGTTCGAGCGCGACCGCCTTGACCGGGAGGCCGGCGCGGCGCGTGAGGTCGAGCGAATCGTGGCGCTGGTGCCAGCGATGGAGGCGCTGAACCCGCGTGTGCGCGAAGGGCTGGCGCGACAGGCCTCGACCCGGCTGGCGCGGATCAATGTCGGCCCGCAGCCACTGGTTCGCCGGCCTGCCGCACCCGATGCCGAACGCGCGCTGGCTCTACAGACCCGGCTGAATGCCGCGTTGGACGGGCGCGTGGTTCACGTCGCCATGCATGAACGCGGACAGTTCGGAGGAACGCGCGACGGACCGACAGGCGCGCCGGGCCATGATCCGGCAATGCGGAGCGGGCCTTGGGGCATCGCCATCTCGATCGCCCTGGGGCCGGGGGGAGACGCGGGCTGGCTCAACGTGGTCACCTCGGGGCTGAGGCCCCCGACCGGCGTGCAGGAGGAGGTCTTCCTTCTGGTGCTGGGCCTGTCACTTGTCACCGTGTTGGCGGTCGGCCTGTGGTTCGTGCGGCAGCTGACGCGTCCCTTGGGCGCGCTGGCGGTGGCCGCGCGGGCCGCCGGGCGTGGTGATCGAAGCCTGCGCGTTCCAGAGACTGGCGCGCGAGAAATGCGCGCTGCGGCAGCGGCCTTCAATGACATGCAGGCACGAATTGCACGGTTCGAGGCCGAGCGTCTGCGCACCCTTGCTGCAGTGGGGCATGACCTGCGTACGCCGATCACGAGCCTGCGCATTCGCGCCGAGATGCTCGACGAAGATGAGGGCACGCCGATGATCCGTACGCTCGACGAGATGGCGGTGATGGCCGAGGGGCTGGTGACCTTCGCCAAGAGCGGCCACGACGGCGAGGCCTCGGGCGAGGTCGACCTCGGCGCTCTCTTGGCAAGGCTATGCGAAGAGCGCGGAGCCAGTTTCGAGGGTGGTGCCGCGCCTGTGGTCAAGGGACGCCCCGTGGCGTTGTCACGTGCCTTCGGCAACCTTATCGACAACGCGATCCGCTATGGCGGGGCGGCGCGCGTGGCTCTGTCACAGGATCGCGGGCAGGCGGTGGTGCGCATCGTCGATGGCGGTCCCGGCATCCCCGAGGCGCGCCTGGAAGGCATGTTCGAGCCCTTCGTTCGCGGTGAGGACAGCCGCAGTCACGATACCGGCGGGGCCGGGCTGGGCCTGTCGATCACCCGCACGATCATCCGCGCCCATGGCGGAGAGATCACGCTATCAAACCGGACGCCGCATGGCCTCGAAGCGCGGGTGGAGCTGCCGCTTCCCTAGATCGCCAGCGGCGGCGTCGGACCGCTCTCCTCGAGATGCCACACGGCGCTCCAGTCGTCGGCCCGCCGCTCCAGTACGAGGAAATTACGCTCGGCCACGTAGCGCCGCCGCATTCCCGGCGGCGGCAGGATGCGGATCCCGTGACCGGAAAGCGGCCCTTCGCCGAGCCACGCCAGCCAGCCCAGACCCCGCGCATAGCCCTTGGGCGGTGCGCGATGCGCGATGCCGGAGGCCACGAGTTGATGCACCGGGCCGGGCGTGGCCGCCATCTCGGCGCGGGTGGCAAGGTGGATCTCGCCCGAGAGGACCGTCACCGGGCCTTGCGCGCGAAGCTTCAGCACCGCGCGCAAGGCCCGCTTCCAGTCCTCGCGATGCGCCCGGCTTTGCCACTGGTCTCGCAGGTCGTCCTCGTATTTCTGCATCCCGGGCCAGAGCCACATCACAGCCTCAACCAGAGACAGGCGTGGGCCAAGGAGCGGCACCGACGACAGGATCAACCTGCGCCCCGGCTCAGGCGAAGGGTCCTCCAGCAGCTGCCAGCCCGCTTCGCCCATGACACGCCTGCGGCCCCGTTCCGAGCGCAGGTCAGGCGCCATCAGCGTCACCCCGGGCAGGCGCCGCTGCCAGCCGAGCTGCGCGCCGGTGGGATCGACGAAGATCTCCGGCACATCGGCCTCCACCGCGCCGTGCTGGAACAGAAGATACATCTCGCGTGCCACCGAAAACAGCGTGCGGCCCACGGCGCTGTTGGTGGCCTCGACTGGAAGCGACCCCCAGCCGTCGCAGATGTCGTGATCGTCCCAGACCGCCAACGTCGGCACCCGCGATGCGAGATGTCCGAAGGCGGGCGAGGCGAGGCCGCGCATGTAGCGCTCCACGAAGCCCGCCCGCAGATGCGCGGACAATCCGGCGAGGTCGGCCTCGGTCGTGCTGTTTGGGAGATCCTCGGGCCAGCCTTCGCTGAGGGGATGGCCCGTGGTCACCTCGTCGGCATAGATCTGGTCGCCGCCCTGCAGCAGCGCGGCGAAGGGTCGGATTTCGTCCTGCGCGCGCATGGCCTCCCACATCGCGTCGCGCTCGGCTGGATCGCGGCCCATGTCGCCGATTTCCTCCCCGTTGCACGACAGGAAGGCAAAGCGCAGATCGCCGGTGAGGTCGGTCTCGACCGCGTATTGCGCGCCCTCGAAGCCATAGCCGCGATCCTGAGCGCCGAGACGGAAGTCGAAGCGCCAGACAGCCAGCCCTTCGAGCGACGCGATGCACCGTGCTGCATGATCGATATCGCCGGCGCGCAGCGTTCCACAAGACTCGCCCTCGGGGCGGATCACTACGGCGGCGAGACGCAGCCCTTCGGCGTCATGGTCGCGAAGATGCAGGATCGGCCCCGCACGGCGGAGGTCTGGTGTCTTGGTCACGTCGCACTCCTCGGCCCCGGCGGGGCCGGGCGCGTCAATTTTCCGAATAGGTCGCCCAGCTGTCCTCGGCGGGCGGCGGCGGCAATTCCTTGCCCCCGCGTTGCCGATGCAAATGCACCTTGGCGATAAAATTTCCAGAGATCGGTGCCGTGACGAAGAGAAACGCCATCACCAGAAGCTCGTGCAGCGACGCCTCGCCAAAGGCGAAACCATGGATCATCGAGGCCAGCAGCAGCGAGCCCACGCCCAGCGTCGAGGCCTTGGTTGGCGCATGCAGCCGCTTCATCGGCTGGTCGAGCTTGAGCAGCCCGTAGGAGCCGATCAGCGTGAAGGCCGCGCCGATCATCAGCAGCGCCGCGACGAGAAGCTCGATCAGATACATGCCCCCGGTCATTCGATGATGTCCCCGCGCAGCACGAAGCGCGCCAGCGCCACGGTCGACACGAAGCCGAGCATGGCGAAGATCAGCGCGCTTTCGAAATAGATCTGCGTGCCCCAGAGCATCCCGAGTAGGATGATCAGGCCGATGGCGTTGATCACCATGGTGTCGAGCGCGAGGATGCGGTCGCCGGTGTGCGGCCCGATAACGAGGCGGACCATGGCGAGAAGCTGCGCGAGCCCGACCGCGCCGATGGCGATATAGAGGACGGTGTCGATCATTCGAAGATCTCCTTCAACCGGCGCTCATAGCGGGACTTGATGTCGTCGCGCACCGCGTCGGGGTCGGCGGCGTCGAGCGCGTGAACCAGAAGCGCAGAGCCATCGGCCGAGAGGTCGGCGCTGACGGTGCCGGGGGTGAGGGTGATGGTCCCGGCGAGCAGGGTGATCGCCTCGGGAGAGCGCAGGTCGAGCGGGATCCGCACCCAGTTCGGTGCCATGTCGGCGTTGCGTTTGAACAGGACGATCATCGCCACCTGCACATTGGCGACAATGATGTCCCAGATCACGAGGATCATGTAGGACACCAGCCGCCAGGGCCGTCCGATCCGGGGCCGGTCGGGCCAGTAGGCGGCGGTGGAGATCGGGATCAGCAGGCCGAGGATCACGCCGAAGACCACGGTGCCGAGGCTGAGATCGTTGATCAGCAGGCACCAGACGATCACCAGCAGCGTCGACAGCAATGGGTGGGGCAAAAGCTTTCGGGTCACGCGCCTCGACATCTCAGTGGTCCTCCCCGGTGTCGTCGACGGCCTCGTCGCCATGGCTTGTCTCGGTCTCACCCTCAACGCCGTGATCTCCCTCTGCGGCGTGCGGATCTTCCTTGATCTGCTTGCCCGGCGTGGTCAGCACCAGCTCGATGTAGGGCGCGGGCGCGAAGAGCTGCGCCGCCGTCGCCGTGAGCACCCGGTTGACCGGCCCTGCAAAGGCGGTGAGCGCGATGAGCAGCGCGATCAGCCCGCCGATGGCGATCATCGGCAGCACCGGGCGCGGTCCGATCGGGCCACGGGTCGAACCGGGCTGCGCGGTCTCGTCCTCGATCTCGGGGGCGGTTTCGCAGTCCACCCGACCGTCGGGTCCGTCCTGATGCGCCTTCCAGAAGATCAACGAGCCCGCGCGGGAAAAGCCCACGACGGCCACGAGCGATCCCGACAGCACCACCGCCCAGACCCACCAGACCAGCGGGCTGGCACCGGCGGCATCGAGGATCAGGAGCTTGCCCAGAAAGCCCGACAGTGGCGGTAGGCCGGTCATGGCGATGGCCGCGACGAAGAACATCCCCGCGATCAGCGCGCCGCCCTCGATCGGGCGGCCATGCACGAGGAACGGCCCAGCCGCTCCGCGACGGTCCTTGATCTCGTCAACCAGCAGAAACAGCGCCGCCGTCGCGAAGGTCGAGTGAATCGCGTAGTAGAGCGCGGCGGCGATGCCCTCGGGCGTGAAGACCGACACGGCGCTCAGCAGCAGGCCCATCGAGCCGATCACCGAGAACGCGATGAGCCGGTCGATCCGCCTTGCGCCCAGCACGCCGATCATGCCGAGCACCAGCGTCAACAGGGCGGCAGGCAGGAGCCATGTGTCGAACAGCCCTTGGGTGATCTCGAGATCGGGAGGGAAAACCAAGGTGTAGAAGCGGATGATGCCATAGGCGCCCACCTTGGTCATGATCGCGAAGAGAGCCGCGACGGGAGCAGGAGCATGGGCATAGCTGTCGGGCAGCCAGAAGTGCAGCGGCAGCACTGCGGCCTTGATCGCGAACACCATCAGCAAGAGCACCGCCGCGACGCGGATGCCCCCCGAAGCAGAGGCGTCCAACTCAGCCACGCGGCCCGCGAGATCGGCCATGTTGAGCGTGCCGGTCTGGGCATAGATCGTGCCGAGCGCAAAGAGAAAGAGCGTGGAGCCAAGCAGGTTGTAGAGCACGTATTGCGTGCCCGCGCGCAGCCTCTCGCGCCCTCCCGAGTGGATCATCAACCCGTAGGAAGCGATGAGCAGCACTTCGAAGAAGACGAACAGGTTGAAGGCGTCACCAGTAAGGAAGGCGCCGAGGATGCCCATGAGCTGAAACTGGAACAGCGGGTGGAAATGCCGCCCCCGCGCGTCCCAGCCCGAGCCCATCGCGTAAAGAAGAACCAACGGCGCCAGCAGCGTCGTCAGCAGAACCATCAGCGTGGAGAGCCTATCGGCCACCAGCACGATGCCGAAAGGCGCGGGCCAGTTGCCGAGCTGGTAGAGCGTGATCGTGCCGTCCGAGGCCTGCCAGAACAGGCCGACCGCAACAGCCGTGAGCGCCAGCGCGCCCGCCATCGACAGCGCGCGCTGCACCACGATGTGCTCGCGGACCATCAACACGAGGATCGCGGCCAGCATCGCGGGCAGCACGACGGGAATGATCAACCAATGGCTCATCATGCGTCTCCTTCGGGCATCGAGGGGCTGCGCGCGTCGCCGTTCGAGACGGCGGGCCGATCGACGAGATCGTCGTCCGACGACAGCCAGCTTCCCAGCGCCATGATCACCACGACCGCCGTCATGCCAAAGGAGATGACGATGGCCGTCAGCACCAGAGCCTGCGGCAGCGGATCGGTGTAGCGTGTGGCCCCATCGCGCAGGACCGGCGGTGCGTTCATCGCCAGCCGCCCCGAGGCGAAGAGAAACACGTTCACGGCATAGCTCAGGAGCGAGGTGCCGATGATCACCGGAAAGGTCCGCAGGCGCAGCACCATGTAGATGCCCGCCGCGGTCAGCACGCCGACGGCGGATGCGATCAGGAGTTCCATGTCAGTTGCTCTCCTTGCCTGCGCCGACCGCCGGAGCGAGTTCCTCACCGCGCGAGGGATCGATGTCCATCGCGTGATCCGAGGTCTCCGTGCCCGCTCTGTAGCCCAGACGCGAGAAACTTTCGAGCGACAGCATCACGGCACCCACCACGGCGAGGAACACCCCGAGATCGAAGCCCATGGCGGTGGCCAGCTCGAATTCCTCCATCGGCGGGATGCGGAAGTACCCGAAGGCCGAGGTGAGGAAGGGCTGGCCCGCGAGCCAGGCACCGATGCCGGTGAGGCCCGCCACCAGAACGCCCGCACCGATGATCCCGTGGTAGGGATAGCGCTGTCGCCGCGCGGCCCAGGCGAAACCGCTGGCCATGTATTGGGTCACCACGGCGATGGCGACGACGAGGCCCGCGACAAAGCCGCCGCCGGGCGAATTGTGCCCGCGCAGGAAGATGTAGACGCCGACCATCAGGATCACCGGCATCATCACCCGCGTCAGCACCACCATCATCAGCGGATGCGCGTCACCCGCCTGCGGCTCTTCGTGGCCGCGGTTGAGCAGGCGTCGGCGGACGGGGCCCGAGAGCAGTGCTTCGGTCAGCGCGTAGATGACGAGGGCGGCGATGCCGAGAACGATGATCTCGCCAAAGGTGTCGAAGCCCCGGAAGTCCACGAGGATCACGTTGACGACGTTGTCGCCGCCGCCGCCCTTGTAGGAGTTGGCGAGGTGATAGTCCGAGATCGGCGCGATCGGAAACTCGGTCGACAGGATGGTCCATGTCAGCGCCGTCGCGGCAACCCCGCCCAGACCGGCGATGATCGCATCGCGCGTGCGTCGGGCCGCGCCGGATTCGACCGGTGTGCGGTTGGGCAGGAAGTTGAGCGCCAGCAGCAGCAGGATGATCGTCACCACCTCGACCGAGATCTGCGTGAGAGCGAGATCGGGGGCCGAGAAATGGTTGAAGCCGACCGAAACCATCAGGCCGATGATCCCCATCAGGATCAGCACGGCCAAACGGTTGCGATGCGCCGCGATGAGAAAGCCTGCGGCCGCGATCAGCATCGCCCATGCGGCAACTGCGATCGGAGTCACGGGGAGCAGGGGACGGCGGATCTCGGTGCCGGTTGCGCCCGAGAACCACGCATGCGCGCCCACGGCCACCACCGTCAGCACCATGATGGCGGCATAACGTGTGAAGGCCCCGTCGTGCAGCCCCCGCGCGACGCGCCGGGCGCCGCCGACGCACAGGTCGATGAGCCTGTCGAAAATGTGCTTGGCTTCGGGCCGCCGCGCGGCCTCCCAGATCCGCGACAGCGGTGCGAACCCCGCCAGCAGCAGCGCGCCGCCGATCACCGCGATGGCCGACATGGCGAGCGGCAGGGTCAGCCCGTGCCAGATCTTGAGATGCGCGTCGGGCATCTCGGCGGCACCGCCGATCACGGCCCCGGTGACGAGCTTCACGAAGGGTTCGGCCAGCGCCGGGAACAGGCCGATACCGACCACCGGGATGATCAGCAGGGCAGGCGGCAGCCACATGCCAGGGTTCGGGTCGTGCGGATGTGCCGGATAGTCGTCCCGCTTGGGCCCGAAGAAGGTGTGGGCGATGAGCCGGAAGGAATAGGCCGTCGAGAACAGCGCGCCCAGCGTCGCCACCACAGTCACCAGCATGGGCGAGCCGAACAGCGTCGTATGGGTGGCCTCTTCGAGCATCATCTCCTTGGAGAGGAATCCGTTGAGCAGCGGAATGCCCGCCATCGACAGCGCTGCGAGCGTCGCGATGGCGAAAGAGATCGGCATCAGGTGCCGCAGCCCGCCCAACCGCCGCATGTCGCGGGTATGCGCCTCGTGATCTACGATGCCCGCCGTCATGAACAGCGCCGCCTTGAAACTCGCGTGGTTCAGGATGTGGAACACCGCCGCCATCGCGCCGAAGGCCGTGCCGGTGCCCAGAAGGAAGGTAATCAGGCCAAGGTGCGAGACGGTGGAGAAGGCCAGAAGCGCCTTCAGATCATGCTTGAACAGCGCGATCACCGCGCCGAGCACCATGGTGATCAGACCCGCGGAGGACACGATCACCACCCATTCCGGCGTGCCCGACAGCACCGGCCAGAGCCGCGCCATCAAGAACAGCCCTGCCTTCACCATCGTCGCCGAGTGCAGATAGGCCGAGACCGGTGTGGGGGCGGCCATCGCGTGCGGCAGCCAGAAGTGGAACGGGAACTGCGCCGATTTGGTGAAGCAGCCCAGAAGGATCAGCAGCAGGGCCGGGACGTAGAGTGGCGAGGCCTGCACCACGTCGCGCTGCTCAAGGATCACGCTCAGGTCATAGCTGCCGACGATTTGCCCCAGCATCAGCATGCCACCGATCAGAGCCAGCCCGCCCATGCCGGTCACGGTGAGCGCCATCCGCGCCCCCTGACGGCCTTCGGGCAGATGCTTCCAAAAGCCGATCAACAGGAAGGACGACAACGAGGTCAGCTCCCAGAAGATCAGCAAGAGCAGGATGTTGTCGGACAGAACGATCCCCACCATCGCGCCTTGGAACAGCAGCAGGTAGCTGAAGAACTCACCCATATTGTCATCGCGCGACAGATAGTGGCGCGCATAGGCGATGATCAGCAGGCCGACCCCGAGGATCAGGGCCGCGAACATGAAGCCCAACGGGTCGAGGAACAGGTTCACATTGAGGCCCAGCCCCGGCATCCAGTCGAGCCGGGCCGAGACCGTCTCGCCGCGCAACACGGCGGGCAAGTGCGTCAGCAACCCGACCGCGGCCAGCGCCGAGACGAGGAAGGTGGCGGTGAAGCAGGCTTGACGACCGGCCCGGATCATCAGGCCTGGCAGCAGCGCGCCGAGGAACGGGAGGAGGACGATGATGAAAAGCGACATGGCGCGCACTATCGCGAAAGCGGAAGGCGGCGACCAGACGTGGCGCTGAATTTTCGCACCCATCGAGGCGCTTTATTTTGGCTAAATAGCCGTCGCAGCGACAGGATGTCGCGGTAGGGAGGCACGCCCACGCGAATCGGTCCATGTCGCGCTTGGTGTTCATTGAGGTTCGGATCGATGCTTTCGTACCCGCCCTTTACGGGATCGTAGTTCTTCATAAGCGATCCTTGTATCGATCTCGTCTTCCCCAGGTTGCGCGACCTTTTCCTGAGAACCTCCGGCGCAGGGCTGGGCGCGGATCGGCGTGGCCGCGTCAGGCTGCCGGAGCGGTGCCAAGGAGCCTGATGCTACGGTCTGAAAACGGTCCTTTCCAAACGCCGAATGCGAGGGCTGATGCCGGTGTCCACGAAGCCTACGCGAGATTCCGCGCAAGCTATCCGGCGATCGGCGCGATCGGGCAGCATAGGCGGGCTTGAGAATTTGCATCCTTCGCCTGCGATGGGGGGCGCAGAGATCACGCGAAGGAGGCCGCGACACCGCCTGCACGGACGAGAGGCTTCCGGCGCGGCGTGCGGGGCGGTATAGAGGTCAGAGGCCGCCGGCCTCGATTGGCTGGGAGGCCCCCGTGACGCCCCGGATTGCAGCACCCGTTCTGGGATTCCTGACGATGATCGCCCTGATCGTCGGCACGATGCTGTTCGAGACGGACCATCGTCACGCGGAGGAGGGCCATGCGCCCGTGTCCAGCGTCGTGCCGCGCGATCACGCATCACAATCGGGCACGCCCTGCCATCCCGTGCTGCGCTGTCAGGCGCTGTCTTCCGAGGAGGCGGCGGTGCAGATGGATCGCCCCTTGCGCATCGGCCGCATCGATCCGGCCCCGCATCCGGTACTGTCGCCGGGTCTCGCGCTGCGGATCCCGTTCCCGCCCCCTCGATCGCTGGTCTGAATTTTTCCTACAATTCAGACAGGCGAGAGCGAAATGACACGATACGGAACATTGGCCATTGCCGCGGTTGCGGTCATGACCGGCGCCGTCGCGGTGGCGCACAACGGGGCGACCGGGGTGGTCCGCGAGCGGATGGAAGGCATGGTCGCGATGCGCGACGTGATGCGCGACCTCACACCGATGATGCGCGGCGACGCCGCCTATGACGCGGCGCAGGTCACGGCGGGGGCCAAGGCCATTGCCACCCATGCCGGTGATACGATGACCGCCCTCTTTCCCGAAGGCAGCTCTGGCGGCGCCTCCTTCGCAAAGGAGGCTATCTGGAGCGAAGCAGAGACCTTTGCGTCGCTGGCCGAGGAACTGCGCCGCCACGCCGATGGGCTGGCCCTCGCGGCTGCGAACCAGACCGCACCGACGACACCGGATGACGGGGTGCAGATGGCTCCGATGGCCGGACACGAAGGCATGGACATGGGCGGCATGAACACAGGCGCCCCGACGATGGATCACATGGCGATGGGTGAAACGCCGCCGGTCGAAGCCGGACCCGGCCGCGGTCTTTCGGTGGCGCAGCTTCTGGGCGTCGAGCCGCGCCGACCGCAATCGGCCCTGCCAAAGGTCGCGTCGCTTCAAGCCGACACGCCCGGGTCCGTTCGGGCCGCAGGCCCCGATTATGCCGTCATGGCATCGAACGAGGTGTTCCGAATGATCGGCGAGACCTGTTCGGCCTGCCATGGTCGCTACCGGTCGGGAAGCTGACATGAAGGGACTTCTCAGAAGCGTCATCGTCGTGGGGCTGCTGGCCGGTGGCGGCTATGTCGGGCTACGGCTTTGGCCAATCGGGGATCAGGCGCCACGCATCTCGCTCGATGGCGATGCGCGACGCGGGGCTTATCTGGCGCGGGCCTCGGGCTGCGTCGCCTGTCATACCGATACGGCGTCACAGGGTCCGGCGTTGGCGGGCGGCGCTCCGCTCGACACGCCTTTCGGCAGCTTTGCCCCGCCCAACATCACCCCCGACCTCGTCCACGGTATCGGCAGCTGGACACCCGATGATCTGGCGCGCGCGCTGCGCGAAGGGGTCTCTCCTGAGGGTCAACCCTATTATCCGGCGTTCCCTTACGAGTTCTATGCGAGCTTCTCGGATCAGGACATCGCGGATCTCTGGGCGGCGCTCGCCACTGTGCCCGCCGTCGCCGAGACGAGAGTTCAGAGCGACGTGGGCTTCCCCTTCAACATCCGCTCGGGCCTCAAGCTGTGGCGCGCTACGGCGCTGTCGCCCGCGGAGACCGCGCCGCTTCTGGGGCGAACCGCCGAATGGAACCGGGGGCGCGAACTGGTCGAGGGGGCTGCGCATTGCGGAGCTTGCCACACCGGGCGCGGCCCTATGGGCGGTCTCGACGGGGCCAAGCTGGGGGGCAACGACACCTTGCCCGGCGACAACGCCGCTCCGTCGATCCAGACGGGCGATCTCGAGCGCGAAGGCTGGACCCAAGGCGCGCTGGTCTATGCGCTCGAGACGGGGATCACCCCTTCGGGCGATGTGTTCGGCGGATCGATGGCCGAGGTGGTCGAGCAGGGCACAAGCTTTCTCGATGAGGCAGATCGACGCGCGATCGCCGTCTATCTGATGGACAGCGACCCGGTCGGCGGTGCCACGACCGACGCGGTGGCGCAGCTGCGCTGACCCCTTGCGCCGCTGACGCCACGACGCCTCGCGCCCCTCGGCGCGAAGCGATCCGCGTCACCCCGCGCCTCGATTTAAGGATATATACATGAACAAGACCTACCTTTTTGCCGCTTCGGGTGTCGTCCTCGCGGGCGGTTTGCTGTGGCTCGCCTCCACCCCCGACACCGGCGGCATGGGGCATGACATGACGCCGCCGGATACATCGCAACTGGCCCAGGGCGCTGCGATCGTGCAGGTGAGGATGCCCGCCGAACTCGACGCCAAGGCGCAGATGGGCGAGCGCGCCTTTGAGGCCGCCTGCGCCGCCTGTCACGGGGCCGCCGCGGCTGGTCAGAACGGTGTCGCCCCGCCGCTGGTGCACAGGACCTATGAGCCGAGCCATCACGGCGACGCGGCCTTTCTCATGGCCGTGCAGAACGGCGTCAGATCGCATCATTGGAAGTTTGGCGACATGCCGCCGGTCTCGGGGCTGACGGCATCGGACGTTGGCAACATCGTGGCCTACGTGCGCGCACTGCAACGAGAAAACGGCATTGAGTGATGCCACGGCGGTGCCACCAAGGGCGGGCCCGTCCCAGTGGAGCCGGGGCGGGCCGGCAAGGCCCCGCTCCTCGGCGCGCGGGCGGTGCATCCCGGAGGGGTCCCCAGCGTCGCGCGGGTGATGGAGGTGACGGCCGTCCTCTGCCGCCGCGGCACCCGCAGAAATCCATCTGACATCCGCAAGCTCTCGCTCCGGTGCGCTGGACCTTGATTTTTGCACGGCTCGTTTCGCCGCATGGATAACCGTAAAAAGCCACAACCCCTGACCCGCCGAGGCTTTCTCGGCACTGGTGCCGCCAAACTCGCCAACCTGTCGCTGCCAGGTCTTGGTTGCCGCCCGGGCCTGCGATCTCAGGTTCGAGCCGCTGGTACTGCGGCGCGCGGCCAGGCCTTTCGCGGCGTGGTCCGCGGATCGGCGGCTGCTGGGGATGCTGGGCGGACGGATGAAGCCTTGGCACCAGATGCCGTACTTCTGGGCGGATATGAGGACCGAGTTCCCGGATGCCGCCGGTCGAAACGACACCGGCCACCCACAACGGGGTGGCCGGAACTGCATCTTTCAGACGATTGCGTCAGACCGCGCAGTCGAGAAAGCCGCGGTAGCCGACGGTCAGGCCCTGATCGAGGTGGAACACCATCTGTGCATCCGCGCGACGCAGGCCGGGGTTCGTCTCGGTCCACTCGGCCTCGGGGTCGGGCATCACCGTGACTTCGGTGCCCGAAGCCGTCAGCCGTGCGCCATCGCCCAGCGTCTCGACCACGAGAGGTGCCTCTGCGCCCAGCGCGATGAGCGTGCCGGAAAGCTTGATCGCGCCGTTCTCCCCGGCCATGGCAAGCACGGGCTCTCCTTCGTTGGTGCGGCGGAACTCGCAGGCCGCGGCGCTGCCGAGCGCCGTTTCGATCTCTTGGGACGTCAACTCCTTGGGGTCGAGACCGGCAAGCTCTGCCGATCCCAGCGCCCCCTCGACATTGCCCAGTTCAGCCGGGGCTTCGGCCTCGCCGGTCTCGGGGGCCGCCGCGTCGCCGTTCTCTTCGATGTCGGCGATGAGAAAGCGCATCTCGGCGATCTCCTTGCGCTGGGCATTGATGATCTCGTCGGCCAACTTGCGCACGCGTGGATCGGAGATGTCGGCGCGCTCGGAGGTCATGATGGCGATGGAATGATGCGGGATCATCGCCCGCATCCAGCTGATGTCAGCCACCGTGGTCTGGCTGCGCACCAGCCAGAGCGTCAGGCCGAACACCACGATCGCACCGGCATAGATCGCGATGTTGATCGCCTTGTTGGCATACATCGACAGCATGAAGCTCAGCATGATGATCGCCATCACCGCGCCCATCAACAGCGCCATGTAGCCGCGCGTCTCGCTGAAGAAAAGATGCTCGAAGGCATAGGTGTTGATGTACATCAGGCCGAACATCACGATGGTCGAGGTCGCGATCATCGCGGCGAAGCGCCAGTAGGACATGGGGTCGTCTCCTTTCAAAAAGCCGCCGGTTGCAGTGAACATCATCGGCGTTTCCATCCCACCAAACCCAAGGGAGGGCGTTGGGACAAACTGGGTTGACCGGGCCTGGGGTCATCATCCCCCGTGCCCGGTCGCGGTCAGGGGCGGTCTTCTCCAGCCTCGGTCTCCGTCACCTGCTCTTGGAACGCACGCTCGCGGTCGGGCCATTCCGATTTCAGGTAATCCAGCACCGCCTCGATCTCGTCCGCACTCAGCACGCCTTCGAACCCCGGCATGTCGCTTTCATAGCCTTGGCCGACGATGGCCGCTGTGCCCCGCAGGACGATGTCGCGCAGCACCCGGTCGGGGTGGTGCCAGGTATGGCCGGTCTCGTCATGCGGTGGGGCGGGCAGGCGACCCGAGGGGCCGGGGCGGCGCCAGTCGGCCTGTCCTTCCCGATCCGCGCCGTGACAGGCCGCGCAGTTGTCGAGGTAGATCTGGCGGCCATGCTCCTGCGCCCCCGAGGCGGAGGGCCACAGCAGCAGCCCTCCCAACCCCGCGAGTGCCGCCAGACCCAGCGCCGCAGCAAGAGCAATTTGGCGCTTAGGCGCCATCGGAGCCCACCTGCGGGCTGCGCAGGTATTTGATCAGCGCCGCCGCTGCCAGCACCAGCACCATCACCGCCAGCACGCAGACAGCGCCCATGGCGAGCATCATGCCGCCGCCCATGCCGTTCATCATCATTCCGGATCCCATCATGAGAACCTCCATTGGTTGGGTTGAACCGACGCGGGATCGCGCCGGTCCGAAAGGGGGTCAGTCGGCCGGGTAGGGCGACACCACGCCCTCGGCGTCGATCAGCACGACATCGAGCTGCGCCTCGGGGTCGTCGCCCATGCCGGGCGCGCCCATCGGCATGCCGGGCAGGCTGATGCCGATGGCCTCGGGCTTTTCATCGAGAAAGCGCCGGAGCAGGTCGGCGGGCACATGGCCGCTGACCGCGTAGCCGTCGATCAGTGCGGTGTGGCAGCCCTGCTGGCCCAAAGGCACGCCCGCTTCCTTGTTGATCGTGACGAGGTCGTAGGTCTCCATGATCTCCACCTCGAAGCCGTTCTCGCGCAGGTATTCGGCATGCGCAGCACAGCAGCCGCAGTTGGGGTCCTTGTAGAGCGTCATCGTTCCGGCCAGCGCCGGCAGGGCGGTGAACGTGAACAGGGCGGCGGTGGCCAATGTCTTGAAACGTGTCATGTCGGTTTCCTTTGAAATAGGTTCAGGCCGCGTCTGAGACGCGGATCAGCGCCGCCATCCCGGCGGCTTGATGGGCGAGGACGTGGCAGTGCAGCATCCAGTTGCCTGGATTGTCGGCCTTGAAGGCGATCTCGACCCGCTCCTGCGGCGCCATGAGCACCGTGTCGCGCCATTCGCGCCGCGCGGTAGGCTGGCCATCGCGTGTCAGGATGCGGAAGACATGGCCGTGCAGGTGGATCGGGTGCCACCAGCCGGTGCGGTTCTCCAGCGCCAGCACCTGCGAGGTGCCGAGCGGCGCCTCGATCAGGGCCGGGCCGTCATGGCCTGCGGACGCGCGACCGTTAACAAACCACATCTTTCCGGCGCGCATCTGCTCGATCATCTCGGGGGCCGCGTCACCCATCATCATCTGGCCCATCATACCACCGTTGAAAATGACCTCATGGCGCTGGGCGGCCTCGAGATCGGGCTCGGAGAGCGGGTTAGGAGCCAGCGCCATGTCCCAATCGGGAGCAGTGGCGCGAACCGGTGTGTCGCCATGCACCAGCGTGACGAGATCGTAGGTCATGCTGTCGTAAAACACGTCGCGCACCGGCTGCGTACTGCCCGGGGCGCCGGTGCCGTCGAGCACGATATCCGCCCGCATGCCGGGGCCGATCAGCACGACGCCGTCGTCGGGGGCATGCGGCGTCACCGGTTGGCCATCAAGGGCCACGATCACCGGCGACAGCGCTCCGAAGTCCAGCGCCACGACCCGAGCCGTGGCGGCGTTGATCAGCCGCAGTCGCAGCCGCTCGTTCGGGGCGATCTCGACCCGATCGCCCGCTTGGCCGTTCAGGGTCACGAGGTTGCCGATCCGGCCGCCGTGCATCGCGTCGTGCGGCGTATCGAAGTCGGGGTCGATCTGTCCCTTTGCGTCGAGCCGCCAGTCCTGGATCATCCAGACCAGATCGCGGTCGACGCGGATCGGCGCGTCCTCTTCGACGATCAGCGCCCCGGCCAGACCGCGCCCGACCTGTTCGGCACCGCCCATGTGCGGATGATACCAGTAGGTTCCGGAATCGGGCAGATCGAAGGCATAGTCGAAGTCACCGCCCGGTGGGATCGGTGATTGAGTCAGATGCGCGACGCCGTCCATGGAGTTCGGCACGCGCAGCCCGTGCCAATGGATGGTGCTGGGCTGATCGAGCCGGTTCTCGGCCCTCACCGAAAGGCGAGCCCCGCGCCGATAGCGCAGGGCTTGGCCGGGAACCGTGCCGCCAAAGGACCAGACCGGCGTGCCGGGGCGGGGTGGAGGCAGAAGCTGCGACTGCACAGGCGCAAGGGTCAGCCCGACCGGGCTTGCCGCGCGGCCGGTGCGGGGCAGCGCCGCGGCCCCGGCCAGCGCCGCGGCACCGGTCAGAAACCCCCTGCGGGACAAGCTATGTGAAAGTGTCATGAAGACATCCGTGTACTGAAAGGGTCGCGCCACGCGCGACATCTATCCACCCCGGTGGGGCAAATGCTCTCAGACGGTGTATCGGGGGGGTCTGGCCTGCGGCAAAGGTTGGCTGCCCTGCAGTGTATCGGTCGCAAAGGAGCGCAGCAGCAAGCGTCCATGCGGGGCGTGGGACGGGACCAATTCGGCCGCCGTCAGGGCAACGGATGTCATCGCGCAGGCCCCGGTGGTCATGCAGCCAAGCGCGGCCATTCCGTCGTCCGCCGTGCAATCGGCGCACTCTTCTGCTGCCGTCATGCCTCCGGCATGCATCTGTGCGAAATCCGCCCCTTTGACCGACGCGACATGCATCAGGGGGCCGAGCAGCAACAGACAGATGGCGATCAGGCGCAGCATCCCCGCAATATGCGCAGGCGCATCCCGGCTCGCAAGGGGCTGCGACATCACCGCTGGGTCACCTTCGGGGCACCGGGGCCGGTTGCCGACGGCGATCCGGATCGAGCACCCGGACCCGACATCGGGTCGCCACAACATTTGATGCGAGGCGCCTTTCGGTCAAAGCGGCACGACGCGGCTGAGGAGGGGCGCGCGCTGCTGGCACAGTGCAACCCTTGCCGCCGTGCCGCGTGACAACGGCAAAACGATATGCGATAGAGCTGCCCGCTCTCGAACGCGTCTCGCCCAACTTTGTCCTGTGCGCCCGTTCTTGAACGAGGGGTTGCCGGTCGGAGAAGAACAGGTCGCGACGTCATTCACCACGCCCTGTAGGGCCCATTCGACGGAGACAGTCATGTCGGACATATCCAAGGCGGCCCGCCTTTCCGTGGCCCCTATGATGGACTGGACCGATCGCCACTGCCGCCACCTGCACCGGCTGCTGTCGCGGCGGGCGCTGCTCTACACCGAAATGGTCACCGCCCCGGCAGTGATCCACGGTGATCGTGACAAGCTGCTCGGTTTTGGCGTGGCGGAGCATCCGGTGGCGTTGCAGCTTGGCGGCTCGGACCCTGAGGAGCTGCGCACGGCGGCGCGGCTCGGGGCGGAGCGGGGGTATGACGAGATCAACCTCAACTGCGGCTGTCCGTCGGACAGGGTGCAGTCGGGGGCCTTTGGCGCGGTCTTGATGACCCGGCCCGAACTGGTCGCCGAATGCTGCGCCGAGATGATCGCGGCCAGCCCGGTCGAGGTCACCGTGAAATGCCGCATCGGCGTCGACGATCAAGAGCCAGAGGAGGTGCTGCCACGCTTTCTCGAAACCGTCGCGGCCTCCGGCGTCAGCCGCTTTACGATCCACGCCCGCAAGGCTTGGTTGCAGGGGCTGAGCCCGAAGGAAAACCGCGACGTGCCGCCGCTCGACTACGATCTGGTTCTGCGGATGAAACGCGCGTTTCCGCATTTGCATCTGTCGGTCAATGGCGGCATCGGCACGCTCAAAGAGGCCGAGGGCTTTCTCGACGCCGGTCTCGACGGGGTGATGATCGGCCGCGTCGCCTATCATGCGCCCGCCGATATCCTGTGCGACGCCGACCGGCGTATCTGGGGCGAGGGGGCGCAGACCCGCGCCGAGGAGGCAGTGCGCGATATGCTGCCCTATATTGAGGCGCATCTCGCAGCGGGCGGACGGCTGCATCAGGTGACGCGGCACATGCTCGGGTTGTTCGCCGGACGCCCCGGCGCGCGAGGTTGGCGACGGGTGTTGTCGGAGGGCGCGTCGCGGCCCGGCGCGGGGCCCGAGCTGGTTCTCGAGGCGCTGGCCCGGGTCGAGGATCTGCAACAGGCGGCCTGAGGCCTGCACGCCGCCTCTTGCCGAAGTCTGCCCCGCCGGGCATCGCTGTGGCTAACCGAGCGGGAGCGCCAGATGCCTGATACCATGTTGCTTCTTTCCATGGGGGCGATGCTGCTCGCCATCGGTGCCTTCGCGGGCGTGCTCGCAGGGCTCTTGGGAGTCGGCGGCGGCATCGTTCTGGTGCCCGCCTATTTCTATGCCTTCGCGGCGCTGGGCTACGAGACGCCGCAGCTCATGCAGATATGCCTCGCCACCTCTCTTGCCACGATCATCGTCACCTCGGCCCGATCGGTTCTGAGCCACAACCGCAAGGGGGCGGTCGACTGGTGGGTGCTGCGCGGCTGGGCGCCGGGGATCGCGTTGGGGGCTCTCCTGGGCGTGCTGGTCGTCGCACAGCTGCGTACTGCGACGCTGCAGCTGATCTTCGGCGGGCTGGCGCTTTGCGTGTCGCTCTACATGGTGCTGGGGCGCAGCCACTGGCGGCTTGGCGACACGATGCCGGGCGGGATCGCGCGGGGCCTGATGTCGCCGGTGGTGGGGTTCTTGTCGGTGCTCATGGGCATCGGTGGCGGCAGCTTTGGCGTGCCGATCATGACGCTCTATGGCATGACCATCCACCGCGCCGTGGCGACGGCTGCGGGCTTTGGCCTCTTGATTGCGCTTCCATCGGTCATGGGATTCCTGCTTACGCCGCTGCCCAAGGGCGTGGCGCCGCCGATGACCTTGGGCTCGGTGAACCTGCCCGCCTTTCTCATCGTCATCGCGATGACGCTGCTGACGGCCCCGATCGGTGCCGCGCTGGCGCATCGCACGGATGCGAAACGTCTCAAGCGGGTGTTCGGCGGCTTTTTGATCCTCGTTGCGCTCAACATGCTGCGCAAGGCGCTGATCTAACGCTCCAGCCGCGCCTTGCGACCGCCGCGCCGACCCTTGGGCGCGGCCTCGCGACTTGGCAACTCGGCCATGATCCGGGCGCGCTCCGCAGGTGCCATCCGGCCCCAGGCGGCGATCTCGTCCATGGAGCGCGCGCAGCCCAGGCACAGTCTGGTCTCGGGATGGATCGCGCAGAGTTTCACGCAGGGGCTCTCGATTTCGGCGCGCTGCCAGACCTCGTCGCTCATGACCGCGCCATGTAGCCTAGCCGGTCGAGCAGGCCCTGCAGAATGTAGCTCGCCGCCACCGCGTCGATCAACTCGCCACGGCGCTTGCGCGAATGATCCGATTCAAGCAGCGCGCGCTCGGCGGCGACGGTCGAGAGGCGTTCGTCCCAGTAGCCGATTGGGATCTCGGTGAGCCGCGACAGGTTGCGCGCGAAGGCGCGGGTCGACTGGGCGCGCGGACCCTCGGAGCCATCCATGTTGCGCGGCAGACCCAGAACAAAGCCGGAGATGGCCCGGCCCTGCGCGATCTCCAGCAGCCGCCCTGCGTCGAGCGTGAACTTCTTGCGCTGCACCGTCTCGAGCGGGGTGGCGACCGAGCGCAGCCCATCGGAGACGGCGACGCCGATGGTCTTGGTGCCGAAATCGAGCCCGGCCAGCGCACCCGCGCGCGGCAGAGCGGCGGCGAAGTCTTCGGCGGTCTCGAAGATCATTGCGCCACCCCTGCGTCGCGGGCTGCCGCGCGGATCTGGTCCAGTTCGCCGGTGCCTGCAAAGACCTCCTGCGCTTCGGTCCAGATCTGTGCGGCGCGGTCACGCTCGCCCAAGACCCCCAAGGCCCGGATCAGCCGCGCCCACTCGGAGGCCGAGCCGCCGGACTCGGCCAGACGGTCCGACAGCCCCTCGACCATGCCGCGGATCATGCCGTCGCGGTCCTCCACGCTCATGTCCTGCGCGGCCGCGACATCGGCGGCGGAAGGGCCGGGCAGGGTGGGCAGCGTGTAGTCCACCCCCGCAAGGGCGGCGGCGCGACCGATCTGCGCGCGCGCCAGTTCGACATGCGGCGAGGCCGGATCGCCCTGCTCAATGGCCCGCTTCCAATAGCGGAAGGCGAGATCGGGACGTTCGGTCTGGGCCTGCATCAGACCCATGTAATAAAGCGGACCTGCGGCATCCAAGCGCTCGGATAGAAGCTGCACGAGATGCGCCTCGGCCTCGGGCGTCACAAGGCCGCCCGTCGCCGCCACCATTCGGTCCACGAGCGCCAGCCGATCCTCGAAGGTAGCCGTCTCTCCCTTGATCGCGATCACGCGTTCCTGCGCCCGCGCGGCGGCGGCATAGTTGCCCAAGGCCGCCTCGTGGCGCGACAGGAGCTGCCAGCCGGTCAGGTCGTCGGGACGCTCAGGCACTGCCGCGCGCAGCTGGGCGACCATGTCGAGGTAATCCTGCGGCGCGTTGGCGGGGGTGGCGGGCGCCACGGCCTCGGCAGCGCTTTGCGAAGGGCGCGCCGCGCGCAATGCCTGCGCCGCTTCAATCCTGTCGCCCAGCGGCTGATCGCGGACCCCGGGCGCTCCGAGATCGGCATAGAGCGCGAGCGCGCCGCCGATCACCAGCACCGCGCCTATGATCGCGGCGGGCAGAACCGGGCCACGCGAACTCTGCTGTTGCGACGTTTCCGCCTGCTGCGTGCGATCGGCCGCGATGAGACGGCGAGCGATTTCGGCCCGGGCGCGCTCGGCCTCCTCGTCGGAGATCAGCCCCCGGGCGCGATCGGTGTCGATCTCGGCCAGCTGACCTCGGTAGAAGGTGACGTCCGGCGCAGTCCCCCCAAGCGCACGATGCTGGCGCAATGGTACTGCCAGCGCCACGGCGACAACCCCCGACAACCCGGCAGCGATGATCCAGAACAGCATGCGACACTCCTATTCCCCTGTTCCCTACCGCGGCTAGGCGATCCGAGAAAGCCCCGGACCGGTGGCAGGTCGTCGCGGCAAAGGGCGAAATACGCCGGACGCATTGGCAAAACCGCCTGTGGCAATGGATCTCGGCACCACAAAAATTTGATGGAACGCGGAACCGGCCTCATCGGGTGACGTTGGCCAGTCAAATGACACATCAACGGAGCATCACGCATGTCCGACCCGAATTTCAACAACAACAACGTCACTCCGCCGCCGAAGAAGGGTGGCACCTCGATCGCGCTGATCGTTGGCGGTCTCGTGGTGGCCGTGATCGTGCTGTACTGGCTCTTTGCCGGTGGCAACGGTGTGGATAACGCCGACATGGTCGGCGAAGAGACCAACATCAACGTAAAGGCTGGTGCCGAGTCCGCTGCCGAGAGCATCGAAGATGCGGGCGACGCCGTCGAAGCCGAGGTCGATGAGACCGCTGCCGAGATCGATGCCACTGCGGCCGAGGCTGAGGCTGAAATCGACGCCACCGAGACCATCGAGGTCGAGGGCGAAGCCGAGGTGGTGCAGTAAGACGCACTCCTGCGTTCGGGTCGCTGATCGGACGATGAAAATAGGGGCGGCGGCCAGTCAGGCCGCCGCCCTTTTTCATGCCGATCAGGCGCGGTGCCTGACCGGCGTCAGCCTTCGAAGGCCTTCAGCCCGCTGCGCGTCGACGGTGCGAGCCTCGCGATCTCGGATTGAACCTCTGTGGCGTCGAGCGGCGTCCAATCGGCGCTCGACGTCACCAGTCCCGATTGGGTCATGACCGCCCCAATCGCGGCATAATCCACCTCGCCCCAACTGGTGCGATCGGGGCGTTGTGCCGTCTGCTCGATCCAATTGCGCTGCAACGCATCGACCGCGACCCCATCTGCGCCGGTAAAGGCGCGGATTTGGCGGGCGAAGAGCTCGCCCAGACCACCGGGCCTGCGGGCGATGATCCCCACCTTCTGCTCGGCATGCCCGACCAGAGCCAGCAGATGCAGCGGCGAACAGTCCACCGCTACAACATGCGTCGCGGCCTTGTAGGCGGCGATCTGTGTCAGATAATCGTGCTTTTGCGGGTGAAACACCTCGTATCCATCGGCTTCCAGCCAAGCCTCGAGACGCGCCTCGCCAAGGATCGAGCCGCGCCCCGCAGGCAACGCGCTGCGCGAGATATAGATCTTGTGCGCCCCTTTGGGCGCCACGTCGCGCCCGGCATGGCGGCGCATGTAGTCGCGGAACTCCGGAGCCCCTTCGATCATCTCGAACATGCCGAACCCTTGGACCGGAACGCACAGACGCTCGACCCGCGTCGGCCGCTCGAGGCTGTGCATCGGCACATCGACCCCCAAGGCCCCCAGAAAGGGGCGGTAGGTTTCGGCCACATGCTGCACCCGGTGCTGGAACTTGGGCACGTAAAGCACGCCGTCGATCTCGCCCCGAAGAGCGTCCAGCGCCCAGAGCCGGGAGATGCTTTCGACGAGGAAATGCCCGAAATGCCCGAACAGCGGCCCGAGAAACAGCCAACGCCCCGCAAGCTCGTCCACTGGTCCCTCAGGCGGCGCAGGCGCCACGGTCACAGGGGACATGCCGCGCCATGTCATGGCCTCGGCAACCGGTCGGCCAGCGTCGTCGAGAACCCCCGACCGCTGCACCGCCCGGTTCGGCCTGCCCGGCGCTGGTGGAACCACCAGTGCTCGGTCGAGCCGCCGGATCTGCGCGGAGATCGGGCCGGACAGGTTGGGCGGTCGTGTCGCATCGCTGGGCATCGGTCGTCCTCTCGGGTCTCGGTGTTCCCGTCTTAAACCGGATCGTCGCGTGCTGCAGGTCCAACTGCCCCAAGAGCCGCATTCTCGCCTCAGGCCTGATGTTGTCTGGACGCAGAGCCGTGGCTAGGCTCGGCTACGAAGCCAAAGGAGCCGCGCCATGGACCGCAATATCGAAGCCGTTCCTGCCTCCGAGGCCCTTGCGCGCGCACGTGGCAACCAGTTGCGCCGATATCCATCGCCCGAGCGCGATGGCGACCGGCTCTATCCGCTCGCCGCCCCGACGGCCAAGCCCAGCTTTTCGATCGAGGATGACGACACGATCTTTGCCATCGGCTCGTGCTTTGCGCGCAATGTCGAGCGCGCGCTCGACGCGGCCGGGCGTCGGGTGATCAGCCGTGAATTCGAGTTGGGGCCAATTGGCGAAAGTCTCGGAGACGCCGCCAATTTCTTCAACAAGTACTCCATCCACTCGGTGCTCAACGAGCTGGGCTGGGCGCTGGAGCGCGAGAGCTTCCCCGGCGCGAAGATCCTTTATGCTAACGGTGGCGGCCAGTTCAGCGACGCGCAGCTGGGCATGGCGCGGCTCGATTTCCCGGTCGAGCAGATCCTCGATTTCCGCCATCGCTATCTCGACGCCATGGCCCGCGTGGCCGAGGCCGACGTGGTCATCGTGACGCTGGGCTATGTCGAGACATGGTATGATCGCAGCCTTGGCCTCTATCTCAACGTGGCCCCGCCGCAGGCTGCGGTGAAGGCCGAGCCGGAGCGGTTCGAGTTCCGGGTGCTGAGCTATGCCGATGTGCTCGACGGGTTAGAGCGGCTGCATGCGCTGCTGCTGCGCCACCGCCAAAAGCCGCTGAAGATGCTCGTCACCGTTTCGCCGGTGCCGCTGCTGGCGACGTTTCGCGACATGGATGTGCTTGTGGCCAACGCCTATTCCAAGGCCGTGCAGCGCGCCGCCATAGAAGAGTTCGTGGCCGGGCGCGGGGGCGTCGATTATTTTCCCTCCTATGAGTTCGTCACCCTGTCCAACCCTGCCGTGGCTTGGTCACGGGGCGACTACCGCCATGTGTCGCCGGATCTGGTGAACCGGATCATGTCGGACGTGCTCGACCGCTACGTGGGGCAAGGGCCAAGGGGCAGCGGCGCCACCGTCTCCGAGATGACGCCGGAGGCCCTGATTTCGTCGATGCGGATGCTGGCCAAGCTCGGCGATCACAAGGCGCTGCGTAGCCTTGCTGCGCAGGAGCGTCGCCTCGTCGACGACAGCATCGACGCGCTGATGTTCGAAGCGACGGCGGCGCGGCGTCTGGGCGATCTCGACGGCGCCTATGCGGTGCTGACACGCGCCGCAAGGATCGCGCCCGGCCGCCCCGATCCGGTCGAGCGGCTGATCACCCTGTGTCGCCCGCTCAAGCGGCGCGAGGAGGCGCGCAGCCTGTGCGACCGCCATGCGCGCGAGTTTCCCGAGCGCAGTGCCTTTCGCGAACGGCTCGACTGGCTCTAGACCTGTCCGGTCGCTTCGGATTTTCCTGCCTGTCCCATTGACCTTTGGCGGTCAGGGGTTCTGTTATGTGCGCAAATCCACCACTGGCAGAAAAGCGAGACCGACATGGCTTTCGAACTTCCCGACCTTCCCTACGCTCACGACGCGCTGGCCTCCAAGGGCATGTCGAAGGAGACGCTCGAGTACCACCACGACCTTCACCACAAGGCCTATGTCGACAACGGCAACAAGCTGATCGCCGGCACCGAGTGGGACGGCAAGTCGATGGAGGAGATCATCCGTGGCACCTACGACAAGTCGTCGGTTGCCCAGAACGGTATCTTCAACAACATCTCCCAGCTGTGGAACCACAACCAGTTCTGGGAAATGATGACCCCCGATCAGAGCAAGATGCCCGGTGAGCTTGAAAAGGCGATCACCGACAGCTTCGGCTCGGTCGACAAGTTCAAGGAAGACTTCGCCGCCGCTGGCGCAGGCCAGTTCGGCTCGGGCTGGGCCTGGCTGGTGAAGGACGAAGGCGGCGCGCTCAAGGTCACCAAGACCGAGAACGGTGTGAACCCGCTGTGCTTCGGCCAGACCGCGCTTCTGGGTCTCGATGTGTGGGAGCACTCCTACTACATCGACTACCGCAACAAGCGTCCGGCCTATATCACGAACTTCCTCGACAACCTCGTGAACTGGGAGAACGTCGCCTCGCGCATGTAAGCGACCGGGCACGTCTCGACATCGGCCCCCGCGGGACACCGCGGGGGCCTTTTTTGTGCGCGTTCGCGCCCGGAACTCCCGCAGCCATGGATCGTTGGTCCCTAGAACACAAACAGGAGGCTTCGATGGCTGAGAGGGCAAGATCCAAGGACGGAACCCGCGAGACCGAGGCTTACGTCAGCGAAGAGGACAAGACGGGGGCGGGCAACCAGCCCGGCCGCGAGGGCGGCGACCTGACCCGCAAGGTCGGAACGCGCGACGATCTCAAGCGCGCCGAGCAGGACGATCCCGGCGTCACCCGCGTGCGCAAGAGCGATGAGAAGGACGGCGATTGATGGCCAAGATCGATAACGGAACATGGGTTCTCGTCGCCGATGGTGAAAAGGCGTTGATCCTCGAGAATACGACCGACGCCCAGCACCCCAACCTGCGGGTGGTGCGCAAGGAGGAGCAGGAGAACCCACCGGATCGCGAGCAGGCCACGGACAAGGCCGGTCGCCTCGCCGATGGCGGTCCGAACCAGGTCTCCGGCTTGGCCGAGACGGACTTTCACCAGCTCGCCAAGGATCGCTTTGCCGGTGATCTCGCGGATTTTCTCTATCGAAACGTCCACAAGGGCCGGTTCGAAAAGCTGGTGATCGTGGCAAGCCCCCATGTGCTGGGCGTGTTGCGCCCCGAGTTGCACAAGGAGGTCACCGACACGGTCGTGGCCGAGATCGCCAAGACCCTTACCAACCACCCGGTGGCCGAGATCGAAAAGGCAATTGCGACCGAAATCGCAGGCTGAACCGAACTGAAGGGGCGCCCAAAGGGGCGTCCCTTCATTCTGAGAGGGTCTCCGAAAGCGCCTTTTCGAGAGCCTTCACATTGGGGACATACTGGATGAAGCGCTTGAGGCTATCATCCGCAAAGCCTTCGTCGATCACGTGGTTGACGAGCTGGCGCAGGGGCTGCCAGTAGCCATCGGTATCGAGCAGCAGGACCGGCTTGTCATGCAAGCCAAGCTGGCGCCAAGTCAGCACTTCGAAGAATTCGTCGAGGGAGCCCGCGCCGCCGGGCAGCATGACGATCGCGTCGGCGTTCATGAACATCACCTTCTTGCGCTCGTGCATGGTCTCTGTGACGACATAGGTGTCCAGATCGGTCTTGCCGACCTCGGCGTCGACGAGGTGGCGCGGGATCACACCGAAGCTGGCGCCGCCCGTGCCCTGCGCCGCGCGCGCCACCGCCCCCATCAGCCCCACATCGCCTGCGCCGTAAACCAGCCGCCAGCCCTTGCGTGCCAGCATCTCGCCGGTCTCGACCGCTGCCGCCTCGTAGGAGGCGCGCAGGCCGGGGCGCGAGCCGCAAAAGACGCAGACCGAGGCTGAAAAGGAGGATGCGGGCATGATGGGGTCTCCGGGTTGTGTCGCACCGTCGTAGAACGCGGGGCCGCGCGGCTCAAGCGTGCGGCGTGGCCCAGACCGACACAGTCTGGCCATCGGCGCGGCCGCGCCCTAGGTTGAACCGCCCGCCGCCAGCCCCGGAGCCCGCCGATGCGACGCCTGTCAAAGACCGACGCCAACCTCTCGGGGCAGCCCGTGCAGGGTTGGGACACGATCCGACAGGTGATGCCCTACCTCTGGCCCGAGGGCGAGGGATGGGTGAAGCGCCGCGTGGTTCTGGCGGTGTCGCTTCTGGTCTTCGCCAAGCTGATCGCCGTCGCCACACCGCTGTTCTACAAGGCCGCCGTCGATGCGCTGGCGGGCGAAGGCGAGAGTGCAGCAATGCTTCTGGCGCTCGGTGCTGCCGGTCTGACCCTGATCTACGGGCTCGCACGCCTCGCCAACGTCGGCTTTCAACAGCTGCGCGACGTGGTGTTCACGCCGGTGGGTCAGCGGGCGCTGCGCAAGTTGGCGTTGCGCACCTTCCGGCACATCCATGCGATGAGCCTGCGCTATCACATCGGCCGCAAGACCGGCGGCCTCAGCCGGATCATCGAGCGCGGCGTCAAGGGCGTCGATTTCCTGCTGCGCTTCCTTTTGTTCTCCATCGGGCCTCTGATCCTCGAGCTGCTGCTCGTCGCGATCGTGCTCTTTTTCCTGTTCGACGTGTGGTACCTCGTCGCCGTTCTTGGCACGATCGTGGTCTACGTCGCCTTCACCTTCAAGGTGACGGAATGGCGGGTGAAGATCCGCAAGCAGATGAACGATCAGGACACCGACGCCAATCAAAAGGCGATCGACAGCCTGCTCAATTTCGAGACGGTCAAGTACTTCGGCGCCGAGAACCGCGAGGCCATGCGCTACGACGGCGCGATGGAGAAATATGCCGAAGCCGCGGTGCGCACCAACTACTCGCTGGCCTTCCTCAACTTTGGCCAGTCGCTGATCATCACCACCGGCCTCGTCATCGTCATGGTCATGGCCGCCGTCGGGGTGGAGCGCGGTGAGCTGACCGTGGGCGACTTCGTGATGGTCAACGCTTACATGATCCAGATCACCATGCCGCTCAATTTCCTCGGCACCGTCTACCGCGAGATCCGGCAGGCGCTGATCGACATGGGCGAGATGTTCGAGCTTCTGAACCAGCCACCCGAGGTCACCGATACGCCGGGTGCCCGGGCACTCGACGTGCCACGCGGCGAGATCGTCTTCGACGACGTGCGCTTCGACTACGAGGTGGCGCGCGGCATCCTCAAGGGCGTGTCCTTCACCGTGAAGCCCGGTGAAACCGTCGCCATCGTCGGCTCGTCCGGGGCGGGCAAATCGACCATCGGGCGGCTGCTGTTCCGCTTTTACGACGTGACTGGGGGCGCGATCCGCATCGATGGGCAGGACCTGCGCGAGGTCACCCAAGAGAGCCTGCACGCGCAGATCGGCGTGGTGCCGCAGGATACGGTGCTGTTCAACGACACGATCCTCTACAACATCGCCTATGGACGCGAGGGAGCCACGCGCGAGGAGATCGAGGCTGTCGCCCGCGCCGCGCAGATCCATGAGTTCATCATGTCGCTGCCCGATGGCTACGACACCACCGTGGGCGAGCGTGGACTGAAACTGTCGGGCGGCGAAAAGCAGCGCGTCGGCATCGCCCGCACACTGCTCAAGGACCCGCCGATCCTGCTTCTGGACGAAGCGACGAGCGCGCTCGACACCGACACCGAGCGCGAGATTCAAGGCCAGCTTCGCGCCATGGGGCAGGGGCGTTCGGTGATCACCATCGCACATCGACTGTCCACAATTGCAGATGCCGACCGGATCGTGGTGCTGGAGGCTGGAAAAGTCGTGGAATCCGGCTCTCACGAGCACCTTTTGGCGCAAGAAGGCCGCTACGCGCAGCTCTGGTCGCGCCAGCAGTCCGAAGAGGCCGAGGCCGCCTGATTGCGCGGCTGAACCGATCGGTCTAGTCTGCGCGCGAGTCGCCTGCTGCGTGCAGGCCAATCGCCGTTCCGCGCGCCGCGCGCGGAGTTCAAGGACAGCCCTATGTTATCCCCGATGTTCCGCACCGCCGTGGTGCTGGGCCTGCTCTCCGCCGTGGGCCCCTTCACGATCGACATGTATCTTCCCGGTTTGCCGGGTCTTGCCGCCGATCTGGACGTGGACGAGGCCGCGGCGCAGGCAACGATCAGCGCCTATTTCCTCGCCTTCGGCCTCGCGCAGCTCTTCTACGGCCCGCTCGCCGATGCGGCGGGGCGCAAGACACCTGTCTATATCGGCGTCGGCGTGTTCCTCGTCGCCACCATCGGCTGCGCGTTGGCGCCCAGCCTGTCGTGGCTCGTGGCGTTCCGCGCGTTGCAAGGGCTTGGGTGTGCGGCGCTGATGGTGGTGCCACGCGCCATGGTGCGCGACATGTATACCGGCCATGAGGCGACGCGTCTGGTGGCGATGATCATGCTCGTCATCTCGGTCTCGCCGATGCTGGCGCCGCTCACGGGTGCCATCATGATGACCTTCACCAGCTGGCGCGGCATCTTCTGGGCGCTCGCGGTCATCGCGGGGCTGGCCTTGCTGCTCACGACCTTCGGCCTCAAGGAAACGCTGCCCGTGGATCGGCGGCGCCCCGTGCGCCCGCGTCTGCTCGCGGTCTCGGCCAAGCGACTGTTCCGCGATCCGACCTTCATGGCGCTGACCTTCGTGTCGGGCTTCGGCATGGCGAGCTTCTTCGTGTTCATCGCGTCCGCCAGCTTTGTCTACACCCAGCAATACGGGCTGACGCCGCTACAGTTCAGCCTTGCCTTCGCAACCAACGCCGTCGGCTTTTTCGGCGCGAGCCAGTTCGCCGCGACCTTGGGTCGTCGCATCGGTCTCACGCGGATGCTGCGGCTGGCGCTGATGGGCTTTGCCTTCTTCGCCCTGACGCTGCTGGCGATCACGGCGGCGGGCTATGCGACGCTGCCGGTGCTAATGGGGCTCTTGCTGTGTGGCAACGCCTGCCTCGGTCTCGTCATCCCGACGAGCCAGGTGATGGCGCTCGACCCGCATGGCGAAATCGCGGGTCTTGCCTCCTCGCTGGGCGGCACGCTGCAGATGCTCACCGGCGGCCTGATGGTGGCGATCACGGGGCCGTTCTTCAACGGCACGGCGCTGCCGATGGTCGCAGTTATCGCGGGCTGTGCGGTGATGGCGCTGGGCCTCGCGCTTGTGGCACTTGGCCGGGGAGAGCAGACCGCGCAGGCGGCCTGACGTTTTCCCACGGAGTGATGAACGACAATAAGGGCCGCCCTTCGGGGCGGCCCTTTTCGATGCAGCCTATTCTGCCGCGCGCAGCGTCGACGCTGGAACAGTCATCGGCCCGTCGCCATCCTCCCAGATGATCTCGGGCGTCTTGATGCGGCGCGCCTCGCGCCGGAGCGCCCAGTCGCGCGCCGCCCGGCTGCCGCGCCCCATGGAAAGCCGCGCCAAGAGCCGAGACATCCAGTGCGCGTAGCGTGCGGCCCATATCCTGAGCGCCAGCATCGCCGGCGTGAAGACCAGCGTCAGCATCGTGGCGATGCCGAGACCGAAGACCACCGCCGTCGCGAGCTGCTTCCACCACAGCGCCGTGGGGCTGTCGATCGTATAGCCGCCGCCGAAGAAGTCGAGGCTGAGCCCGAACATCATTGGCGCGAGGCCTGCCATCGTCGTGACGGTGGTGAGGAAGACGGGGCGGATGCGGTCCTCGGCGGTGCGGATCACGGCCTCGGTGCGCGGCATGTAGCGCTCGTAGTCCTGATAGGTGTCGATCAGCACGATGTTGTTGTTCACCACGATCCCGGCCAGCGCCACGATGCCGGTGCCGGTCATGATGATCGAGAAGGTCTGCTCCATCACCAGCATGCCGATCAGCACGCCAGCGGTCGACATGACGACGGCAAGCAGCACCAGCGTCGCGTTGTAAAAGCTGTTGAACTGCGCCAGCAGGATGATGAACATCAACCCCAGCGCCCCCGCGAATGCCGATTGCAGGAAGGCCTGGCTCTCGGCCTGGTCCTGCTGATCGCCGGTCCACTCCCAATCTATACCGGCGGGGAGGGGGGCGGTTTCGAGCCATTCGGTCAGGGCCTCGATCCGCTCGTTGGCGTTGATCGAGGCGCGGGTCACTTCACCCGCATCGATGCGCGCCTGCAGGGCGTCGTCGATCTCGGCGTCGGCGATGATACGGATGTCCTCACCCTTGGTCAGCTTCACAAGGCCGGGGGTGACGTCCGCCTTGACCTCGAAATACCGCTGCTGCGCGACACGGTTGATCTCCGCGAGCTTCTGCACCGGCTGGCGGGTGACAAAGTTCGACAGCGGCACCAGCCCTGACGGCGTGCGCACGCGCAGGCTGTCGAGAGTGGACAGCACCCGGTCCGCTTCGGGCAGGCGCACCCGGATCTCGATCTCTTCGTCCGAGCTGTCGACGCGCATGGTGTCGAGCATGATGCCGCGAGTGACGAGCTGCACCATCGCGCCCACCGTGGCCACATCCGCGCCGAACCGCCCCGCCTTTTCGACATCGACGTCGATCTGCCAGTCGATGCCCGGCAGTGGCAGCGTGTCCTCGATCAGGGTCAGGCCCGGCATCTCCTCGAACCGCGAGCGCGCCTGCGCGGTGGCGGCGCGAAGCACCTCGAAATCATCGCCGGTGAGCCGCAGGTTGACCGGTTTGGACGCGCCGGGACCTTGCGCGAGATCGAGGATCTCGATGCGGATGCCCGGAATGCCATTGAGCCGCGCCTGCAGGCGCTCGAACACCACGTTGCCGTCGAGATCGGCCAGATCATGGCCCGTCTCGCGCGCATAGGCGGCGCGGTCTTCCCAAGGGACCAACTCGACCTGCAATTGGCCCACCGCATCGGCCGGGCCACCGGCCCCGGCGGTGTTGGAATTGAGCCCGCCCGCGCCCGCGAAGGCAAAGACCGAACCGATGCCTGGAAAGCCCACGACCGCCGCTTCGGCCTCGGCCACGAGCGCGTCCTTCTCGGCGAGGCTGAGGTTTCCGCGGGCCTGCACGTAGATGATTGCCTGCTCAGGCTCGGTCTCGACAAAGAACTCCACGCCGTTGTTGTGGGTGCCAAAGTAGGTGAAGGTCGAAAAGACGAAGGCGCCAACGGCCCCGATCGTCACCAGCGGCATGATCGGGTTGCCCGCGATCAGCGCGATGACGCGTCCGAACAGCGTGCGCCGGTATCCCGCGTGCACCCGCCTTGGCGCGCGGCGGATCTTGGCCGCGCCGCCGGTAACGGTGGTGGCGATCGCCCCCAGAAGCGCCAGCACGAGGCCGGGGGCCGCGTCGACCAGCCCCGTGGCGGGGCGGGCCTCGCCCGACAGGTAGCCCGGGTTGAGCGCCAGCATCAGCCCCACGAAGATCAGCGCGGCGGCGGGGGGCACCAATGCCGCGCGCACCACCCAAGGCAAGCGGCGGCGCAGTGTGTCCGAGGCATGGCCGAAGCTGCGGCTCATCCGGCCCAGCACGCCGCCCATAACCGGCAGGTAAATCAGCGCCACGACGAGCGAGGCCGAGAGCACGAAGATCAGCGTCACCGGCAGCATGCCCATGAACTGTCCCGCCACGCCGGGCCAGAACAGCATCGGCAGAAAGGCGCAAAGCGTCGTCGCGGTCGAGGAGACCACCGGCCAGAACATCCGCTTTGCCGCCTCGACATAGGCATGCATCGGCCCGACACCGTCGGAGATGCGCTTGTCGGCGTATTCGACCACCACGATGGCCCCGTCGACCAGCATGCCGACCGCGAGGATGAGGCCGAACATGACGATGTTCGAGATGGTGATGTCCATCACCGCCAAAAGCGCGAAGCACAAAAGGAACGAGGTCGGGATCGAAAAACCCACCAGAAGGGCCGGGCGCGGTCCCAATGCGGCCAGCACCACAATCATCACCAGAGCGATCGCGGTCAGCACCGAGCCTTCGAGCTGGCTCACCATCGAGGCGACCTGTCGGCTCTGGTCGTTCGAAGTACCGACCTCGATCGCCGTTCTGAGATCTTCGGGCCAACCAGCCTGTTCGGCTTGAACCGTTTCGCGTACGAGGGCTGCCGTGTCGATCAGATTGTAGCCGCGCCGTTTCACGACTTGCAGCGCCACGGTCGTTTCGCCGTTGAAACGCGCCGTGGACGTCCGATCCTCGAAGGTGAGGCGGATCGTCGACAGATCGCCCAGTGTCACGACCCGGTCGCCGTTGGTCTTGACCGGCAGTTCGTAGATGTCGCGCGGATCGTCGAAGCTCGACGGGATCTTGACCGAGAAGGCACCCTGAGCGGTCTCGATCTCACCGGCCGCGATGAGCAGGTTGTTGCTGGTCACCACCTGCAACAGTTCGGCTGCCGTGACGTTGTAGGCCTCGAGCCGAAGCGGGTCGATCTCGACCTCGAGCATCTCGTCGCGTTGGCCGGTGAGGTTGGCCGAAAGCACGGCGTCAAGACCTTCGAGCCGGTCCTGCAAGGATTTGGCGACGCGGATCAGCGTGCGCTCGGGCAGGGCGCCGGTGAGGTTGACGATGATGATCGGAAATTCGGAAAAGTTGATCTCGTTGACCGACCAGGCGTCGGCCCCGTCGGGAAACTCGGCTTCGGCGGCGTTCATGGCGTCGCGCACGTCGGCCATGATCTTGGTCTTGTCCCAGCCGAACTCGAATTCGAGCGCCACGCCCGCGTAGCTCTCGGCGGCGGTGGAGGTCATGGTCTTGAGGCCGTCGAGATCCGACAGTCGGGTCTCCATCGGCTTGACCAAGAGCTGCTCGCTGTCCTCGGCCGAGATGCCGGGGAAGGGGACCGAGACGAACAGGGCGGGGATCTCGATGTCGGGCTCGCCCTCCTTGGGCAGCCCGACATAAGCCGCACCTCCCGCCACGAGGCTCAGCACGATGAAGGCCAGGATCATCCGCGCCCGGGACGCGGCCCAGTCGACGATACCGGTCACTGCGCGGCCTCCCGAAAGTTCGGCGATACGCGCACGCCATCGGTCACGTATTCCTGACCGACGACGATGACGGCGGCCTCGGGCTCAAGCCCGGCCACCAGCACGCCTTGGGCGGTGTCGCGAAGCAGGGCGACGGGGGCGAAACGGGCCACGGGACCGCTGGCGTCGCCCTCGACGAGCCGCACCCCGAGCCGACCCTCGTCGTCGAGCGTCAGCGCCGATTGTGGCAGCAGATGCGCCTGCGTGCCGTTGGTCTCGATCATGATCTCGGCGGTCTGGCCGTCGCGGATCACGAGATCGGCATTGGGCACCACCACCTCGACGCGGAACGTGCGGGTCGTCTCGTCCGCCGAGCGTGACACGAAGCGCACTTCGCCGGCCAGCGGCGGGCCGGAGGCCAGCCGTCCGCGGGCGCGCGCCCCAAGGCGGATCTTGTCGACATCGACCTCTGGCACGAAGCCCACGAGCTTGATCGGGTCGAGCTGGACGATGGTGGCGCAGGGCGCGCCGGTCTGCATGAGAAGACCCAACTCGGCGGTGTCGGTTTCCAGCAACCCGTCGAAGGGCGCGCGGATCGAGAGCTTGTCGATCTCGCGCTCGGCGGCGGCGACGGCCGCGCGCGCCGCGTCGATCCCGGCCTGCGCCGAGACGAGGCCCGAGGCGGCGCTCTGCACCTGCGCGGCTGCCGCTTCCATCGCGGCCTCGGCGCTGATCACCGAGGTTTCGCTCTGGTAGCCGCCTTGGCTGAGACGCTTGGCGTTGCTGAGGTTGATTTCGGCCTCGCGCAACCGGGCCTGCGCCTCGGCCTGCGTCGCCTGCGCGGTGGGCACCCGGCTTTCGGCCTCCGAGAGCCGCGCCTTGGTCTCGGAGAGCTCGATCTCCCGCGTGCCGGGGTCGAGTTCGCAAAGCAGATCGCCGGTCTCGACGAAGGCGCCCTTGCGCAGCGGCTCGGAGATCACCCGGCCTGCGGTTTCGGCGCGCACTTCCACTTGACGCGCGGCCTCGGTGCGCCCGCGCAACACCACCGCGTCGTCGACCTCCTGCGCGGTGGAGCGCACCGCCACGACGCCGACACCGGCGACGCGGGCCTCCGTCTGTTCGCTCTGATCGCCGGTTTCGGTGGCGCCCTCGATCTGCGCGATCGCCTGGAGCCGATCACGATCGATAATCAGAAGATACAGAAAGGAGGCCACCAGGATCGCGGTGACGACGGGGATCAGTTTCATAAGACGTCCTCTTCGGCCCTCGGGCCCATCCTGAGCGGGTCAATCCTATCACGAACGCGGATCGACGCAGGGCCGATTGTCCCGCCCGAGATGCCTGAACCGTTCAGTTCAGACTACGCCGCACGGGCCTCGCTCTCAAGCTCTCACGCAGCGCGCGCGACACGACGCCACGCTTGTGCCGTCTCTCGCGTCATACCGCACGACTTGGCGGCACCACGCGAAGGCGGCGGGCGGGTCTTGTCCCTGCGCCCGGCTTCACGATAAGACGGGCGCGATCGAATACGGCACCGAAACCGGTGCGCATCCAACAGGGCGCCACGGCGCAACCCAAAGGGGGAGACCAGCGCGTGAGCAATCCCGACAGCTTCATCGACGAGGTCAGCGAAGAGGTCCGCCGCGAGCGGCTCTTTGGTTTTCTGCGGCGCTATGGCTGGATCGGCATTCTCCTTGTTCTGGTGATCGTGGGCGGCGCGGCGGGCTATGAATGGCGTCAGTCGCGCATCGCGGCCGAGGCCCAGGCCCGCGGCGACGCGCTTTTGGCCGCACAGGCCGAAACCGACGCCGAGGCACGCGTCGCGGCCCTGTCGCAGATCGTGCAGGAGACCCCGGATGCGGTCGTGCCCGCCTTCACCCTCGCGGCCGAGCAGGTCGCGGCGGGAGAGGCCGTGGCGGCGGTGGCCACGCTCGACGCGCTGGCCGCCAGTGGCGAGGTCCCCGAGATCTACCGCGATCTTGCGGCGCTCAAATCCGTGCTGATCGACGCGGGCCGCACGCCCGAGGACCGGCTCCTTGCGCTCGAGGCACTGTCGGTGCCGGGCGCACCGTTCCGGATGCTGGCGCTGGAGCAGATCGCCCTCGTGCGTCTCGGCATGGGTGAGCGCGAAGCCGCGCTTGATCAACTGCGCGCGATCCTTGAAGACGCCGAGTCGTCGACGGACTTGCGCGATCGCGCGGCAAGCCTGATGGTTGCGCTGGGCGCGACGCCCGAAACAGTGGCCGGGACGGCGGACACGCAGTGACGAACAAGCGGCCGGTACAGGTCGCACAGCGAAAAAATACAACGCGAGGGGCAGTCATGCGGCGCAGCGGAGTGATCGGAGCAGGGGCTTTGGCCCTCCTTGCGGCCTGCGGCCAGCCAGACGAACGGCTACCCGGCACTCGCATTGGCGTGTCGCTTCCGGGCGGCGCTGCCGCCGCGGGCGGCACCGCCGCACCGCTGGCGCTCATCGCCCCCGTGCCGAACGCCGACTGGCCGCAACGCGGCGGTGGAGCGGATCATGATATCGCGCACCCGGCCCTCGGGGCCAATCTCGCCCCCTTGTTCCGCGTTGGACTGGGCGCCGCCGAAACCCGCCGGGCGCGCATCACTGCAGAACCGGTGGTTGCCGCGGGTCGCGTCTTTGCCATGGATGCGCAAACCGGCGTCTCGGCCTTCACCACCGGCGGTGCGCCACTGTGGCGTCAAAGCTTGATCCCCGCTCGCGACGCGGCCACCGACGCCTCGGGCGGAGGCTTGGCCACCGATGGCGCACGGGTCTATGCGACCACCGGCTATGGCGAACTCGTGGCGCTCGACGCGGCAAGCGGCGCGCGATTGTGGACCCAGGATCTCGGAGCGCCCGGTGCGGGCGCTCCGGCGGTCGTGGGCGACATGGTCTATGTGGTGTCGCGGGACGGCAAGGGTCTCGCGCTCGACGCGCGCTCTGGCCGTGTGCAGTGGCAGGTGTCGGGCGTCGAGGATGTCTCTCGATTTGACGGCGGCGCGGGACCGGCGGTGAGCGGCGATCTCGCGGTTTTCCCCTTCGCCTCCGGTGAAGTCGTCGGCGTGTTTCCCGAAGGCGGGCGGTCGCGGTGGTCTTCTGTGGTGGCCGGTCGCCGCCCCGGCCAGGCCGCGGCGCTGACCGTCAGCGGCATCTCCGGTGATCCGGTGATCGAGGACGGTCGCGTCTATGTCGGCAACGCCTCGGGGCGGCTGGCGGCGCTCGACAGCTTTACCGGCGAAACGATCTGGACCGCCGCCGACGGCGCGCTTGGCCCCGTGGTTCCCGCAGGCAACGCGCTGTTCGTGATCAACGACATCGGCCAGATCCTGCGGCTTGATGCCGCGACCGGCACGACCCTGTGGCGCACCGATCTTCCCCAAGGCGAAACGGCGGGTTTCTTGCGCCGCAGCCGCTCCATTGCCCATTATGGCCCTATCCTCGCCGGTGGCCGACTGCTCGTGGCCTCCTCCGACGGGGTGATCCGTCAGGTCGATCCGGTGTCGGGGCGCCTTCTGGCCGAGCTGCCGCTCGAAGGCGGCGCGGCCTCGGCTCCGATCGTCGCGGGCGGTGTGCTCTACGTCGTCACCACCGATGGCGCGCTTGCCGCTTTCCGTTGACGCACAATCGGTGTATGGGGCGCAATTCCGTACGCGAAAGACCCTGAGATGAGCTTCACCCTCGCCATCGTCGGACGGCCCAATGTCGGCAAGTCCACGCTGTTCAACCGCCTCGTCGGCCGCAAGCTGGCGTTGGTGGACGACCAGCCCGGTGTGACCCGCGACCTGCGCGAGGGTCCGGCACGTCTGGGCCCGCTGCGCTTTACCGTGATCGACACCGCCGGACTCGAGATCGCCACCGACGAAAGCTTGCAGGGGCGCATGCGCCGCCTGACCGAGCGCGCCGTCGACATGGCCGACGTTTGCCTGTTCATGATCGACGCTCGCGCGGGCGTCTTGCCCGCCGACGAGATCTTCGCAGATATCCTGCGCAAGCGTGCCAAGCACGTGATCCTCGCGGCCAACAAGGCCGAGGGGCGCGCGGGTCAGGGCGGGCTTATCGAAGCCTATTCCTTGGGCCTCGGCGAGCCCCTGGGCTTGTCTGCCGAGCATGGCGAAGGGATGAGCGAGCTTTTGTCGATGCTCGAGCCGCTCGCGGGTGAGTTCGAGGCGCGCGCCGAAGAGAACGCCCCGGTGATGGACATCGACGTCGACGAAGAGGGGCTAACCGACGAGGATGCGCCCTTTGCCCCGACCAAGGAGCGCCCGCTGCAGGTCGCCGTGGTGGGTCGCCCCAACGCGGGCAAGTCGACGCTGATCAACAAGATCTTGGGCGAAGAGCGTTTGTTGACCGGCCCCGAAGCCGGGATCACCCGCGATGCCATCTCGCTTGCCATCGAGTGGAACGACACCCCGTTCCGCATCTTTGACACCGCCGGCATGCGCAAGCGTGCCAAGGTTCAGGAAAAGCTCGAGAAACTGTCGGTCTCCGATGGTCTGCGCGCGGTGAAGTTCGCCGAGGTCGTGGTTGTCCTGCTCGACGTGGACATCCCCTTCGAGCAGCAGGATCTGCGCATCGCCGATCTTGCCGAGCGTGAGGGGCGGGCCGTGGTCATCGCGGTCAACAAGTGGGACCTCGAGGACGAGAAGCAAGACAAGCTCAAGGTTCTGAAAGAGAGCTTCGAGCGTCTGTTGCCGCAGTTGCGCGGCGCGCCGCTGGTCACCGTCTCGGCCAAGACCGGGCGCGGCCTCGACCGCCTGCATGACGCGATCCTGCGCGCCCACGCCGTTTGGAACAGCCGCATTTCCACCGCGCAGCTCAACCGTTGGCTCGTTGGCATGTTGGAGCAGCACCCGCCGCCCGCGCCGGGCGGCCGCCGCATCAAGATGCGCTACGCCACGCAGGTCAAGACGCGGCCCCCCGCCTTCGTCGTGATGACCTCGCACCCGGACTCGGTGCCCGAGAGTTATTCTCGCTACCTCGTCAATGGGTTGCGGAACGACTTTGATATGCCTGGAACGCCGATCCGGTTGTTCTTGCGCGATCAGGGCAAGAAGAACCCGTTCCAGAACCGCAAGAAAGCCCAGCCCTCCAAGTTGCGAAAGCACATGAAGGACTGACTTTAGAAGAGCGCCGCAAGGCGCTCTTTTTATTTGTGAAATGACCTTAATCTAGAGCTGCCCGGCCAAGCGGATGCCGCGATGGCGGTTTGGCTCACAGCTTCAGGACGTGACCCGGCGTGCCAAGGCCAGCGCACCGAGGATCGCCATCAGGCTTGCCAGGGCGACAAGGCCCGGCATGTTCAACCCGTTGGCCACCACGATCGCCATCAGCGCCCAGACCACCGTCAGCCCGTAGGACGCCGCGCGCGGGCGGCGCGATTGCACGAGCAGCGCCAGCAGCGTCGCAAGGATCACACAGAGGATCGCCCAGCCGGTCTGCCCCATCACGAGGCCGTAGCCCGCCGCCGTGGAGCCCAGAGACACGAAGCTCGCCGCCGAGAGCCAGCCCGCGAAAATGCCATAGGGCACGCGGGCGAGCCAGACGTCGCGCTCTGCCGCCAGAAGGAACGCCCCGATCGCGCCTGCAGCCATCACGAAGATGGTGATCGTCGCCCAGATCGCGCTCGCGTTGGCGATGGCGAGCCACGGCACCCCGACGCCCAGCGCGACCAACAGTGGCAGGCGCGCGCGGTGCCAATCCTCGGCCTCGCCGCGCTTCCATGCGCCGAAGACGGCGGAGACGATGAGCCAGAGATAGATCAGCCCCCAGATCGAGAAGGCCCAGCCCGCGGGCTGAACCGGCGGGTCGATCTGTGGCACCGGGAGTTGGTCGGCGGTAAAGCCCGTGAAAGGCGATGTCACCAGCGGGGCAGCCGCAAAGGCGGCGGAGAGGGCGAGCACGCCCCATGCAATGAGGGTTTTCATAACCCCACTACGCACCGCGCCGCCCGGCGGTTCAACCGGGCGGCGCGAAATTCCTCAGCCGTGACGTTCAGTCGCGGATCAGCTCACCCGAGGCCGAAAGCTTGGTGCGGCCACCGAGGTAGCCGTGCAGCGCTTCGGGGATCGTCACGGAACCGTCCTCTTCCTGACCGTTCTCGAGCACCGCGATCAGTGTCCGGCCCACGGCGAGGCCCGAACCATTGAGCGTGTGCAGGAACTCGGGCTTGCCGCCGCCCTCTGGGCGGAAGCGGGCGTTCATGCGCCGCGCCTGATAGTCGCCACAGGTCGAGATCGAGCTGATCTCGCGGTAACGGTCCTGACCCGGTAACCAGACCTCGATGTCATGGGTTCGTCGCGCGCCAGCCCCCATGTCGCCTGCACACAGGAGCATCGTGCGGTAGGGCAAGCCCAGCTTCTCGAGGATCGCCTCGGCGCAGCCCGTCATCCGCTTGTGCTCGGCCTCGGACTGGTCGGGATGGACCACTGAGACCATCTCGACCTTCTCGAACTGGTGCTGGCGCAGCATGCCCGAGGTGTCGCGCCCGGCGCTGCCTGCCTCGGAGCGGAAGCACTGCGTGTCGGCCACGTAGCGGCGGGGAAGGTAGCTTTCATCGACCACGCAATCGGCCACGAGGTTGGTCAGCGTCACCTCCGCCGTCGGGATCAGCCACCAGCCGGTGGTGGTCTGGTAGCTGTCCTCGCCGAATTTCGGCAACTGACCGGTGCCGATCATCGCCTCCTCTTTGACCAGAACCGGGGTCATGGTCTCGGTGAGGCCATGCTCTTCGACGTGAGTGTCGAGCATGAATTGCGCCAGCGCCCTGTGCAGCCGGGCGACGCCGCCCGACAGCACTACGAAGCGCGAGCCAGAGAGCTTGGCGGCCACTTCGAAGTCCATGCCGTCCTTGACCGCCGGAAGCTCGAAATGCTCCTTCGGGGCATAGTTGAACTGCCGCGGCGTGCCGTGGCGCTTCATCTCGACGTTGTCGTCTTCGTCCTGACCGGCGGGTACATCCTCATAGGGCAGGTTGGGGATCGTCAGCAGCAACTCGCGCAGGGCCGCGTCCTCGGCCTGCGCCTCGTCGTTCAGCCGCGCGATCTCGGCCTTCTTTTCGGCCACCAGCGCACGCAGGCGCTCGAATCCGGCCTCATCGCCGCGTCCCTTCGCCGCGCCAACCTCCTTGGAGGCCCGGTTCTGATCGGCCTTGGCGGTCTCGGCGGCGTGGATCTTGGCCCGGCGCGCGTCATCAAGCGCCAGGATCTGCGACGACACGCCAGACATCCCACGGCGGGCCAGGGCGGCGTCGAAGGCGTCGGGGTTGTCGCGGATGGCGCGGATGTCGTGCATTGTCTCGTCCGTCATAGGGGGTTTCACGGCCCGGGGGCCGCGCCCATATGGACCGAAACGGCAGCGCTTGTGAACCGCCAAACCGGCGTGCGTTCCCGCCGGGGGGCGCGGTTGCCAATCATCAACCCCGGCAGTAGGGTGCCGCGACTTTTTCAAAGGCGTGAGACCACGCCCCGGACCGACATAAAGGACCGCCATGCAAGGCATCGAATCCCTCATCCCACTGATCCTGATCTTTGCGATCATGTGGTTCTTCCTGATCCGCCCGCAGCAGAAGAAGCTGAAAGAGCACCAGAAGATGGTGGCGGCGCTGCGCCGTGGCGACCAGGTGATCACCCAAGGCGGGTTGATCGGCAAAGTGGTCAAGGTCCGTGATGACAACAACGAGGTCGAGGTCGAGATCGCTCAGGGCGTGAACGTCCGCGTGGTACGCTCGACCATCGCCACCGTGACCTCCAAGACCGAACCGGCCAAGGCCTGATCCCCCAGATCCGGCCCCGGGCCAGAGGACCAAGACGATGATGCACATCCCCACCTGGCGCCGGATCCTGATCTGGCTCGTCTGCCTGGGCGGGCTTTTCTTCGCGCTGCCGAACCTGTTCTACGATCGGGTCGAGACCGCGAACGACGCCCGCGCCGTGATAGAGACCGGCCTGACCGACGCCGAGTTGCAAGCCGACGCCAGCCTTTGGCCCGAATGGATGCCCTCGGGCCTCGTGAACCTCGGGCTAGATCTGCGCGGCGGTGCGCATCTGCTCGCCGAGGTGCAGGTCGAAGAGGTCTATGCCGCGCGCATGGAGGCGATGTGGCCGGAGGTGCGCGACGCGCTCGCGGCCGAGCGCGACACCGTCGGCTTCGTCACCCGCGAAGAGGGTGACCCCTCCGAACTGCGCGTGCGCATCTCGGAGGCCGCGCAGGCGGCGGCTGCGCTCGACATCGTGCGCGGCCTCGCCACCCCGGTGACGAGCCTGACCGGCGCCGGCACCAACGATATCGACGTGCGCGCCGAAGGCGCCGAGATCGTCGTCACCCTGAGCGAAGCCGAGCGTGCCGCCACCGACGACCGTACGATCCGCCAGGCGCTTGAGATCGTGCGTCGCCGGATCGACGAGGTCGGCACCCGCGAGCCGACGATCCAACGTCAGGGCGAGGATCGCATCCTGATCGAGGTGCCGGGCGTCGGATCGGCCGAGGAGGTCAAGGAGATCATCGGCACCACCGCGCAGCTGACCTTCCAGCCGGTCGTCTCGCGGTCCTCCAACGCCGACGAGAACCCCGGCCCCAACAACGAAATCCTGCCCTCGCTCGACGAGCAGGGGGTGTATTACATCCTCGAGCGCAACCCGGTCGTCTCGGGCGAGGAACTGGTCGACGCGCAGCCCGCTTTCGACCAGAACGGTCGCCCGGCGGTGAACTTTCGCTTCAACCCGACCGGCGCGCGGGCCTTCGGCGACTATACCGCAGAGAACATCGGTTCGCCCTTTGCCATCGTGCTCGACGAGGAGGTGATCTCCGCCCCCGTCATCCAGAGCCACATTCCCGGCGGCTCGGGCATCATCACCGGCAACTTCACGGTCGAGGAATCGACGCAGCTCGCCGTGCTGCTGCGCGCGGGCGCGCTGCCTGCCGGGCTCACCTTCCTCGAAGAACGGACCATCGGCCCCGAGCTCGGCGCCGACAGCATCGAGGCGGGCAAGCTGGCCGCTATCGTCGGCGCGCTCGGCGTCGTGGTCTTCATGATTGCGAGCTATGGCCTGTTCGGCGTCTTCGCCACCGTGGCTCTCACCTTCAACATGGTGCTGATCTTTGCGGTGCTGTCGATCCTGGGCGCGACGCTGACACTGCCCGGCATCGCGGGCATCGTGCTCACCGTCGGCATGGCGGTGGACGCGAACGTGCTGGTCTACGAGCGTATCCGCGAAGAGCTCAAAACTGCGCGCGGTCCGGCCCGCGCCATCGATCTGGGCTACGAAAAGGCCCTCTCCGCCATCCTCGACGGCAACGTGACCACTTTGATCACCGCGCTCATCCTGTTTCTCGTGGGCTCCGGTCCGGTGCGTGGCTTTGCCATCACCCTCGGTCTCGGCATCCTCACCTCGGTCTTCACCGCGATCTTCGTGACGCGTCTGTTGATCGTGATGTGGTTCGAGCGCCGCCGCCCCAAAACCATCGAGGTCTGACATGCGGCTGCGCATCGTTCCCGACGACACCAAGATCGACTTCTTCCGCGCCGCGAAGATCACCTTCGGCGCCTCGATCGTGGCGATGATAATCAGCATCGTGCTGTTCTTCGCCATGGGGCTGAACTTCGGCATCGACTTCAAGGGCGGCACCACGATCCGCACCGAGTCCGAGAGCGCCATCAACGTCGCTGCCTACCGCGACGCCATCGCCCCGCTGGAGCTTGGCGACGTGGTGATCACCGAGGTGTTCGATCCTTCCTTCGGGGATGACAAGAACGTCGCCTCGGTGCGCATCCAAGCGCAGGAGGGGGTCGAAAGCGTCACCGCCGAGACCATCGCCGAGGTCGAGGCCGCGCTGCAGACCGTCGACCCGACACTGACCTTTCCGAGCGTGGAGAGCGTCGGCCCCAAGGTCTCGGGCGAGCTGATCCAGTCGGCGATCTTTGCCGTGCTGGGCTCGCTTGTCGCGATCCTGTTCTACATCTGGCTGCGGTTCGAGTGGCAGTTCGCGGTCGGCGCCATCGCGGCGCTGGTGCATGACGTCACGCTGACCATCGGCATCTTTGCGGCCTTCCAGATCAAGTTCGACCTCGCGATCATTGCAGCCTTGCTGACCATCGTCGGCTACTCGATCAACGACACCGTGGTGGTCTTCGACCGGGCGCGTGAAAACCTGCGCAAGTTCAAGACCATGCCGCTGCGCGACCTGCTCAACCTTTCGGCCAACGAAACGCTGAGCCGCACGGTGATGACTTCGGGCACCACGCTCTTGGCGCTGCTGGCACTCTTGGTTCTGGGCGGCGACGTGATCCGCGGCTTTGTCTTTGCGATCTTCTGGGGCGTTATCGTTGGCACTTATTCGTCAATCTATGTCGCCAAGAACATCGTGCTCATGCTCGGCGTGAAGCGCGATTGGGACAAGAAGAACGACCCCAAGGCGGGGACGCAGTTCGCGAACATCGACGCCTGATCCGGTCAATCCGTCGGATCGGGGCATTTGCAGAATGGTGAACAGGGGGCATGCCAATGCGGCTGACCGAGATCGACTACGACGACTCGATGCCCATCGACGGCTATGGTCCGGGCTTTTTTCGGATCGGCGGCAAGGTGGTCGAGGGGCCGGTGACGCTGGCGCCCACAGGGCTCAAGAGCTGGGGTGGCTACGAGGATCTCGACGCCGTCCTCGCGCTGGCGGGACGCATCGACGTGCTCTTCGTCGGTACGGGGGCCGAGATCGCCCATGCGCCGCGCGCCTTCCGGGACCGGCTCGAAGAGGTGGGCATCGGCGTCGAGACCATGGCGACCCCTGCCGCCTGCCGCACCTACAACGTGCTCTTGTCGGAAGGGCGGCGCGTCGCGGTCGCGCTGCTGCCGGTCTGACCGACCTCGTTGTCACCGACCTTGGCGTGGAGCGCGGCGGCATGCCGGTGCTCACGGACGTGTCGTTCCGCCTCGCACCGGGGCAGGGTCTGGTGCTGCGCGGGGCCAACGGTATCGGCAAGACGACGCTTTTGCGCACTGTCGCAGGGCTTCAGCCACCGCTCTCGGGCAGGGTCGAGGGAGCGGGCGAGCGGGCGGGCTATGCCTCCCATGCCGACGGGATCAAGCCCGCTCTGACCGTGACCGAAACCTTGCAGTTCTGGGCCGATCTTTACCGCAGCGATCTGTCCGAGGAGGTGTTCGACCTCTTCGACCTTACCGATCTGCGCGACCGTCCCGCGGGCACGCTGTCGGCCGGGCAGGGACGCCGTCTCGGTCTCGCGCGGCTTGCGGTCATCTCCCGCGAGGTCCTGCTGCTCGACGAACCCACCGTTTCGCTCGACGCCTTCTCCGTCAAACGCTTTGCCACATTCCTGCGCGATCACCACCTCGCGCGCGGCGGCATCGCCGTGATCGCCACCCATATCGACCTCGGCCTCGATCTGCCCGAGATGGATCTTACGCCCTACCGCGCGGCCCCCGAGGCGCGGGGCGGCTCTGACGAGGCGTTCCTGTGAGGGCATTGCTCTCGCGCGACCTGCGCCTAGCGGTACGCGCGGGCGGCGGATTTGGCCTTGGGCTGGCGTTCTTTCTGATCGTCGTGGTGCTGGTGCCCTTCGGGGTCGGCCCCGAAACCGCGATCCTCGCGCGCATCGCGCCGGGCATCCTGTGGGTCGCGGCGCTGCTCGCCGCTCTGCTGTCGCTCGATCGCATCTTCGCGCTCGACCACGAGGACGGCTCGCTGCCGCTGCTGGCCACCGCGCCGCTACCTCTAGAGATGTTGGCCCTGGCCAAGGCGCTCGCCCATTGGATCACCACCGGCCTGCCGCTCGTCGTTGCAGCCCCGCTTCTGGGCATCCTGCTGCACCTGCCGGGGACGGCGATGCCATGGCTGCTCGTTTCGCTCGCTCTCGGCACGCCCGCACTCTCGCTCATCGGTACCTTCGGCGCGGCGCTCACCGTGGGCCTGCGCCGAGGCGGGCTCTTGTTGTCGCTCATCGTGCTGCCTCTCTATGTGCCGGTGCTGATCTTCGGGGCCGAAGCCGCGCGGCGCGGGGCCGAGGGGTTGCCCGCCACCACGCCTCTGCTGCTCTTGGCCGGAATCGGGCTAGGCTGCGCCGCCTTGCTGCCATTTGCCACGGCCGCAGCCCTGAGGGTCACGCTGCGTTGACACTCAGGGCCATTGAGCCGCGACGCGCGCCGGGATAGGAAAAGCCATGTCGATCTGGACTTACGCCAATCCGAGGAAATTCCTCGACACCACCGCCCCTTGGGTGCCGTGGCTCATGTGGCTCTCTGCCGCCGTGCTTGGTGTCGGTCTGGTCTGGGGCTTTTTCTTCACGCCCGAGGCCGAGCGCTTCGGCTCCTCGGTCAAGATCATCTACCTGCATGTGCCCTCGGCGCTGATGGCGATCAACGCGTGGCTGATGATGCTCGTGGCCTCGCTGATCTGGCTGATCCGCCGACATCACGTCTCTGCTCTGGCGGCCCGCGCGGCCGCGCCGATCGGCATGGTGATGACGCTGATCGCGCTCATCACCGGGGCGATCTGGGGTCAGCCGATGTGGGGCACCTGGTGGGCGTGGGACCCGCGTCTGACCTCATTCCTGATCCTGTTCCTGTTCTATCTGGGCTACATCGCGCTTTGGGCCGCAATTCCCGATCCCGACAGTGCCGCCGACCTGACCTCGGTGCTCTGCCTCGTCGGATCGGTCTTTGCGATCCTGTCGCGCTACGCCGTGAACTTCTGGAACCAAGGCTTGCATCAGGGCGCATCGCTTTCGCTCGACAAGCAGGAGAACGTGGCCGACGTGTTCTGGTTGCCGCTGCTGGTCTGCATGGCGGGGTTCGTGCTGCTGTTCGTGGCCCTCGTGCTGCTGCGCACCGGCACAGAAATCCGCGCGCGTCGCATCTCTGCCCTGCGCGCGCGCGCGCGTCGCGGCGAGCCGGTGCGCGCATGATGGATCTGGGCAAATACGCAGCCGAGGTGATCTCGGCGTGGGGCCTCAGCCTCGCACTGCTGGGCGGTCTCGTCTGGTGGAGCCTCGCGCGTGACCGCAAGGTCCGGGCCGAACTTGAAAGGGCCGAGCGCGATCATGGCTAGGTTCTCACCGCTCATCATCCTGCCGCCCGCGATCTTCGCGGCCCTTGCAGGGCTCTTTGCCGCCGGCATGCTGCGCGACAATCCCGACGAACTGCCCTCGGCTCTGATCGGGCAAGCAGCCCCACTTACCGAGACTGGCACCTTGCCGGGGCGCAGCCCCTTTGATCCCGCGGTGCTCGCGGATGGTGAGGTGAAACTGGTGAACTTCTGGGCCAGCTGGTGCGCGCCCTGCCGGGTCGAGCATCCGAACTTCGAGGCGCTGGCTGAAGAAGGGCTGCCGATTTACGGCATCAACTACAAGGACGACGCTGCCAACGCGAACGCCTTCCTCGAAGAGTTGGGCGACCCGTATACAGCGATCGGCACCGACGATGGCCGCGTCGCGCGCGACTGGGGCGTCTACGGCGTGCCGGAAACCTTCGTTGTCGACGGGCAGGGCCGCATCATCTCGCGCATGGCAGGTCCGGTCACCCAACGTGCGATCACCGAGCGGTTGAAGCCGGCGCTCGAAGAGGCGGCGAACTGAGCCGACCGGCCTTCTCCACCAATCCATATTATAACGTCATGGCGCACCAGAGCAGCGTTTGCAGGGCAGTAGTCCGTCTGCGCAGCCATGTTCGACGGGGTCTTGGCGAACGGAACGAAACACGCGATCTCTTTCCATAGGCCTGTAACTCAACAGGAAACCGCCCCGGCCATAGGCCGGGGCGGTTTTTGTTTCAGCGCTCGTATCCGAAGATCAGGCGGCGGATTGCGCGAGGTTGCGCAGCACGTAGTGCAGCACACCGCCGTTCTTGATGTAGTCGATCTCGACCGCCGTATCGATCCGGCAGCGCAGCGTGATCTCCTTGGTCGAGCCATCGGCCATGGTGATCGTCGCGGTCACGTTCTGCAGCGGCTTCACGTCCGACAGGCCCTTGATCGAGACGCTCTCCTCGCCGGTGAGGCCGAGCGATTTGCGGGTGTCGCCTTCGGCGAACTCGAACGGGATCACGCCCATGCCGACAAGGTTCGAGCGGTGGATGCGCTCGAAGTTTTCGGCGATGACCGCCTTCACACCTAGAAGGGCGGTGCCCTTCGCGGCCCAGTCGCGCGACGAGCCTGCGCCGTACTGCTCACCACCGAAGATCACCAGCGGCTTGCCCTGCTCCTGCCACGCCATGGCGGCGTCATAGATCGCCATCTGGCTGCCATCGGGGCCCTTGGTGTAGCCGCCCTCGACGCCGTCGAGCATCTCGTTGCGGATGCGGATGTTGGCGAAGGTGCCGCGCATCATCACTTCGTGGTTGCCGCGGCGCGAACCGTAGGAGTTGAACTCGCGCACCGGAACCTGACGCTCGACCAGGTACTTGCCAGCGGGGGTCGTGTCCTTGAACGAACCTGCCGGCGAGATGTGGTCGGTCGTGACCATGTCGCCGAGGATCGCCAGCACGCGGGCGTCCTCGATGTCATGGATCTCGCCCGGCTCCTTGGACATGTTCTGGAAGTAGGGCGGGTTCTGCACATAGGTCGACTGCGGCGGCCAGTTGTAGGTCTCGCTGTCGACGGTGTCGACCTCCTGCCACTTCTCGTCGCCCTTGAAGACGTCGGCATACTTGGACTGGAACGCCTCGCGGGTTACGGTCTTCTGCACCAGCTCGGCGATCTCGGCCTGGCTGGGCCAGATATCCTTGAGATAGACGTCGTTGCCGTTCTTGTCCTGACCCAGCGGCTCGCGGGTGATGTCGACGTTCATGTCGCCCACCAGCGCATAGGCCACCACGAGCGGCGGCGAGGCGAGGTAGTTGGCGCGCACGTCGGGGGAAATCCGGCCCTCGAAGTTGCGGTTGCCCGATAGCACCGAGGTCGCGATCAGGTCGTTGTCGTTGATCGCCTTCGAGATCTCCGCTTCGAGCGGGCCCGAGTTGCCGATGCAGGTCGTGCAGCCATAGCCCACGAGGTTGAAGCCGATCGCATCGAGATCTTCCTGCAGGCCGGCGGCCTCCAAATAATGCGACACGACTTGGGAGCCGGGCGCCAGCGAGGTCTTAACCCAAGGCTTGCGGTCGAGGCCCAGCTCACGTGCTTTGCGGGCGACGAGGCCAGCGCCGATCATCACATAGGGGTTCGACGTGTTGGTGCAGGAGGTGATCGAGGCGATCACGATCGAGCCGTCGTGCAGCTGGTAATGTCCGTCATCGGTGGAGACGAAGCCGCGCTTGTGGTGGCCCTCGTCGCCCGGGATGTCGACCGGCTCGGGCTGGCCGCCTTCGCCTTCCCAGCGGATCTCGGAATTGGCCGAGGTATCCTTGCCCTCGCGCTGGCCCTTCACATACTCACCGAACGCCTTGCCGGCCACGTCGAGCGCGATGTGGTCCTGCGGGCGCTTGGGGCCGGAGATGGCGGGGACGACGGTGCCCATGTCGAGCTCGAGCGTGTCGGTGTAGACCGGCTCGTAGCCCGGATCGCGCCACATGCCGTTCTCCTTGGCATAGGCTTCGACCAATGCGATGCGGTCCTTGTCGCGGCCGGTCTGCTCCATGTAGCGCAGCGTCTCGGCGTCGATCGGGAAAAAGCCGCAGGTCGCGCCGTATTCCGGGGCCATGTTGCCGATGGTGGCACGGTCCGCGAGCGGCACGTTGTCGAGGCCGTCGCCGTAGAATTCGACGAACTTGCCCACGACGCCCTTTTCGCGAAGCATCTGCACGACGCGCAGCACGAGGTCGGTGGCGGTGGTGCCCTCGAGCATCTTGCCGGTGAGCTTGAAGCCCACGACCTCGGGGATCAGCATCGAGATCGGCTGACCCAGCATCGCGGCCTCGGCCTCGATGCCGCCCACGCCCCAGCCCAGAACGGCCGCGCCGTTGACCATAGTGGTATGGCTGTCGGTGCCGACGAGGGTATCGGGGTAGGCGACTTCCTCGCCGTTCTGGTCCTTGTCGGTCCAGACCACCTGCGCGAGGTATTCGAGGTTCACCTGGTGGCAGATGCCGGTGCCCGGCGGCACGACGCGGAAGTTCTCGAACGCCTTCTGGCCCCATTTCAGGAACTGGTAGCGCTCGATGTTGCGCTCGTACTCGCGGTCGACGTTCATCTGGAACGCGCGCGGGTTGCCGAACTCGTCGATCATCACCGAGTGGTCGATCACGAGATCGACCGGGTTCAGCGGGTTGATCAGCTGCGCGTCGCCGCCCAGCGCCTTGATGCCGTCGCGCATCGCAGCGAGATCGACCACGGCGGGCACGCCGGTGAAGTCCTGCATCAGCACGCGCGCGGGGCGGTAAGCGATCTCGCGGGGGTTCTTGCCGCCGTTGGCGCCCCACTCGGCAAAGGCCTTGATGTCATCGGTCGAGACCGAAAACCCGCCGTCTTCGAAGCGCAGCAGGTTTTCCAGCACGACCTTGAGGGCCGAGGGCAGGCGGGTGAAGTCGCCGAGACCGGCCTCGGTGGCGGCGGGGATCGAGTAATACGACAGGCTCTGCGATCCGACCGTGATCTTGCGGCGGGTCTTGGCGCTGTCCTGGCCAACTTGAATCGGCATGAAGTGTCCCTTCTGGCTGCGAGCTGTGGGTCTGGCCCCGCTTCTGCCGCAAGGGCAGCAGGCGATCAAGGCCGTTGCCCGCTATGTATACAACGGCACACAAATGTCCAGATCCCTGGTGATCGCGCGAAACGCACGCGTCTCTCGCGGCGGGTTGATTGGTGTTGCAATGCCGAACAGCTTAGACCGATGGGACAATCCCGGTGGAGAGCATGAATGCGCGAATATTTGGCGGCACTGAGCATGGCGGGCTGTCTTGCCCTGAGCCCGGCGCTCGCCGAGTCCCCCGTGGTGGTCGAGCTTTTCACCTCGCAGGGCTGCTCGAGTTGCCCGCCCGCCGACGAAATGGTGCGCAATCTCGCCCAGCGTGACGATGTGATCGCCCTAGGGTTGCACGTCGACTACTGGGACTACATCGGCTGGGCCGACAGCTTTGCCCAGCCCGGCTTTACCAAGCGCCAGAAACGCTATGCTTCCGCAGTCGGTGAGCGGATGGTCTATACGCCGCAATTCGTCGTGGGCGGGGTCGAGCGGATCGTCGGGGCCAAGCCGATGAAGGTGATGCAGGCGGTGATGGACCGCGCCGAGGCGCCCGAGCGCATCACCCTTTCCGTCGCACGCGAGGGTGAGACGCTGCGAATCCGAGCCCAACGGCGCGATGCGCGGGCGGTGCCAGTCATGGTGCAGCTGGTGCGTTATCGCCCCGAGGCCAGCGTTGCCATCGAACGCGGCGAGAACGCGGGCCAGCGGTTGGTCTACGCCAACATCGTAACGTCCTGGGAAATGCTGGTGCGCTGGACTGGAGAGGAAGCGCTGGAGATCACCGCGCCGCTCGACGGCGAACTGCCGGGCGCTGTGATCGTGCAGGAAGAGGGGCCCGGTGCGATCCTCGCGGCGGCGCGGCTGCCCTAGCGGGCGGCACGGGCCGCTTTCCAGCGGTTGTGCACCCAGAACCACTGCCCCGGATCGCGCTCGATGCGCACCTCGAGCCGCCGGGTCGCTTCGCGCATCATCTCGACAGGCGACCCCCGGGGGATCGGAGCTTCGAGGGCGATATCGAAGCCGATGCCGTCGGGGTGGCGAATGCCGAAATAGGGCACCAAGGGGGCGTCGAAGCGCAGCGCCAGTTCGGCCGCCGTGAGCGCCGTGCGGGCGGGCCGTCCGAGAAAGTCGATCTCGACGCCGCTCCGGTCGTGCAGGTCGAACAGGATCGTCGCCATGCCGCCCGACTTCAGATGCCGCAAAAACCCCGTGAGCCCGCGCCGGCCCTTTGCAAAGACCGGGCCTGACACGTCCTGCATGGTGGCGGCGTAGTGATCGTTGACAAAGCCGTTGGACATCGGCCGATAGAGACCGCCGATCTCGTAGCCCATCGCCGTCAGCACCCGGCGCGGCGCCTCGTGATTGCCGAAATGACCCGTCACGAAGATCACCGGTCTGCGCTCGGCGCGCGCGTGGGCGATGGTCTCCAACCCGGCGTCCTCGTGCAGCGTGTCGGGTAGGGCATGCGCGAACTCCGCGCCCGAGTAGTTTTCGATCAGGGTGCGTCCGAGGTTGTCGCAGACGGCACGGGACAACGCGGCGCGGCGCGCGGCGGGCATGTCGGGAAAGATCAGCCCGAGATTGGCCGAGGCCCTGCGGCGATAGCCCGCAAGCGGGCCGAGAGTTCGGGCGGTCAAGGCACCCATCGCCGCCACCCGCCTTTCGTAAGGCAGGCTGCGCGCGACACCGATCGCAGCGCGCAAGGCCAGATCGACCGCCCGGTCCGCCGTGCCACGGCCGCGGGCCGTCATCGTCCTATCCTCTGCCAAAACCCGTTCTCCGCCAAGCCGCGCCCCGGCCATAAGGTGGAGCGTCAGGGATGCCAAGCCAAGGGTCAGGCGACCCCTTCCTCGTCGTCCTGTGGCGTGACGAGGGTAATTTCCCCGGCATCCGCCGCCGCGCGGACCGCCGTCACGACCTCGCTCATCGCGGTTTCCCCCTCAAGCCGTCGCACGGTACCACGCTCGGCAATCTCGTCGCGCAGCCCTTGGGCCATCCGCTGCGAGATGTTGTCGAGCAGATGCGTGGCCGCGGCGTCTAGACTGCCGCCTTCCGCCTGTGCCGCGGTAAGTGCGGTGATCAGCACCGGTTGTTCGATCCGACGCAGGACCGTAGGCGCGTCTGTCGCGGCAAGGCGAGCGGGGAGGTCGGCGAAGGTGAAGATGGCCCGCCGCACGTCGGCCGCGAAATCGGGATCGTCGTCGTCGAGGCCGCCCAGCACGGCATCGCGCGTGGCGCTACCGCTCGAATTGAGAATCTCGCCCAGCCGGTCCGGCGCCGGGTTGGTGAAGGCCTGGGGCACCTCGACGCAATGCTCGGCCGCCAAGGCCGCGCCGATCCGCTCGACCGTGTCGGGGGCGATGGCGGAGGTCTGCGACATGGCATGCGTGATCCGGCGTGCCCGCTCGCTCGGCAACAACCCCAGGAGCTCCGCCGCCTTGGCAACCGGCAGCTTCGACAGGGCCACGGCGGCGATTTCGGCGGATTCGGAGGTCATCAGTGGCACCAGCGCAGGGCAGGAGAGCGCGGTGAGCCGCGCCCAGGGGTCATCCCCGCGCGGCGGTCCGGCTTCGGCGCGCAATCGTGCGGCGGTGGCCGGGCTGATCCGTCCATCGAGCGCCTGCAACGCTCGGTCAATTCCGCCCGGTGCGGCGAGGCCGAGCCCCTCGATCCGGTCGGCAAATTCGGAAGCCACGGCCGAGAGCGTGGCCCGGTCCACCAGCCGCAGCGCGCCAAGCTCGCGCGTCAGGCTGATCTGCACCTCTTCAGGCAGGGCGGCCAGATCGAGCTTGCGCCCTTCGGCGATCATCAGCTGAACCACCATGGCCGCCTTGCGACGGCGGCTCATCTGGCCGGGTGCAACCGGCTCCATGCCGGTCTTGTTGATGGGCTGAGGTGCTGACACGGGTCCCGGCCTCCCTGGGCTGCGATGCTGCAGGCAGGCTTAGGGCAACAGGGTAAACAACAGGTTCCCGCCCTAGCTGGTCACCACCTCGATCGACAGTTCTCCGAGCCGGGCGCGCATCGCGGGACCGAGCGTTTCGACATCGCGGGTCAGCTCGTGCAGCCGCGCCAGTTCTGCGCGCGCCTCGGCGATCTCCGCTGCCTCGAAGGGGCGATCGGGATGCGCAAGCCCCCCGAGGCTGCGCGCGCCGTCCACCATCGAGATGCTGACGCCATGACGCAGCCCGAAGCCTGCGGCCTGCGTCATGACGCCAAGTGGATCCTCGCTCGGATCGATGTCCTGCCAAGGGCACACACCCTCGTTCGTCATTGCCCAGCGCACCGTCGGATCGCGCAGCAGCAAACCCTGCTTGGCATAGGTGGAAACCCATTCCGGGGGGTAGCAGTTGAACATCAACTTCGGCGCGGCGAAATGAATATGCAGTCCGATGGCAAAGCCACCGGGTGCAATCTGCTTGAGATGAGCCAAACTATGGCCGATACTGATATCATTAAGCAATGTCATCTGGCGGTTTCACCTCAGCGTTCGCAAATCGCACCCGTCAGGACGATGTCCGGGGGGCAAAGATCAAAGTTGGCGCCATGAGTGAACGATCGCAGATTGACCCATCCCGAGCAGGACCCGTCTTGTGACGACTCCTCTCGATACTGAGCTGCTGGGACGCCTCGCCCCGGTCGGCTACTATATCGCGCTGCGGGTCGGCTTTGCATTCCCGCTCGAAGAATACAACCATCTGCCGAAAGCTTGGGTCGATATTTATACCTCTGAGCGACTAATTCTCGATGATCCGGCGATCCGTTGGGCCTATTCCAACGAAGGCGCGGCGCGCTGGAGCGCGCTGGAGGACCCGCAGGGTGTTTTTGTGAAGGCGCGGCGCCTGCGTCTGCGCTATGGGGCCGTCGCCGCGGCCACTGATTCAAGCGGCGCGCGCTCCTACGGGCTTTACCTACGCGAGGATCGGGAGTTCAGCGACCGCGAACTCGGGGTCGTCGTGGAGATGCTGGAAGCGCTGCATTCCGAGGCGGCTCCACCGAGCAACCTGACGCAGGCCGAAATCGAGGTGCTGCGCATGGTCAAGAACGGCTACCGGCTCAAGCAGATCGCCCATGCGCTGGGTGTGACCGAAGGGGCGATCAAGCAGCGGCTGAAAAACGCCCGCACCAAGCTTGGCGCCAACACCGCGACTCAGGCGGCAACCCTGGCCGCGGGATTCGGGTTGATTTGAAGGGGGCGGCGGGCCCGCTTGGGGCCCGCCTTGAATGTTCAGCCGAAGACGCGGGCGAAGATCGTGTCGACGTGCTTGGTGTGGTAGGCGAGGTCGAACTTCTCTTCGATCTCCGCGGGCGACAGCGCCGCGGTGACCTCGGCGTCCGCCAGAAGCTCGGTCTTGAAATCCGCGCCCTGTTCCCAGACCCGCATCGCATTGCGCTGCACGAGGCGGTAGGCGTCCTCGCGGCTCACACCTGCCTGCGTCAGCGCCAGAAGCACCCGCTGGCTCATCACCAGACCGCGGAACTTGTTCATGTTGTCGAGCATGTTCTGCGGGTAGATCACCAGCTTTTCGATCATCCCCGCCAAGCGGTTCAACGCGAAGTCGAGCGTCACCGTGGTGTCGGGGCCAATCGCCCGCTCGACCGAGCTGTGCGAGATGTCGCGCTCGTGCCAGAGCGTCACGTTCTCGAGCGCGGGCGTCACCGACATGCGCACGAGCCGCGCCAGACCGGTCAGGTTCTCGGTCAGCACCGGGTTGCGCTTGTGCGGCATCGCGGACGAGCCCTTCTGGCCCTTGGAGAAAAACTCCTCGGCTTCCAGAACCTCGGTGCGCTGCATGTGGCGCACCTCGGTGGCGATGTTCTCCATCGACGAGGCGATGACGCCGAGGGTCGCAAAGAACATCGCGTGACGGTCGCGCGGGATCACTTGGGTGGAGATGGTCTCGGGGCGCAGACCCATCTTCGCGCAGACATGCTCCTCGACGCGCGGATCGACGTTGGCATAGGTGCCGACGGCGCCAGAGATCGCGCCCGTGGCGATCTCCTCGCGAGCGTTGCGCAGACGGGCCAGACCGCGGTCCATCTCGGCGTAAAAGCGCGCGAAGGTCAGGCCCATGGTCGTCGGCTCGGCGTGGATGCCGTGGGAGCGGCCGATGCGGACCGTGTCCTTGTGCTCGATGGCACGCGCCTTGAGGGCGGCCAGCACCCGCTCCATGTCGGCGATCAGAAGATCGGCGGCACGGGTCAGCTGCACGTTGAAGGTGGTGTCGAGCACGTCGGACGAGGTCATGCCCTGATGCACGAAACGCGCCTGATCCGCGCCCACATGCTCGGCGAGATGCGTGAGGAAGGCGATGACGTCGTGCTTGGTGACGGCCTCGATCTCATCGATGCGGGCGACATCGAATTCCACGTCCTTGGCCTTCCAGACCGCGTCAGCGTTCTCGCGCGGGATCACGCCGAGATCGGCCATCGCGTCGCCGGCATGGGCTTCGATCTCGTACCAGATGCGGAACTTGGTGGCGGGCTCCCAGATGGCGGTCATCTCGGGGCGGGAATAGCGGGGGATCATCGGCGCTCTCTCGGTCAAGGAGGGTTCGCCGGGGTCATAGGTCGATGGGCCGCGTCGCACAAGGTCGCGAGATGACGCCGCGGCAGTGACGGGCCGATCCCGAGCGGGATCGGCGCGTGATTTACAGGCCCGCGAAGGCGAAGGTCGGTAGGAGTGCCTGCACTCCGACCACGGCCGCGATACCGGTGGCGAGAAGCGCGATCTGCCCGGTGCCGGAGCGGTCGCGCCATAGGCGCAGGCCCAGAACCTGCAAGGGGCCTTTTTTAGGCTGCGACACGGCCTTGGCTTCTGCCAAGGCGGCGCGGATATCGCGCATCTCCGAGACCATCGGGTGCGCCGTCGCGGGGCTGTCGTTGGCCACGCTCGCGACGTCGTTCGATGCGCGCCGCTTGGGCCGCTCAGTGCGGTAGCTCGGCACTTGGGGCCGTGTGGGCCGGGGGCGTCGCTGGGGCACCTCGGGGGCCAGTTCGGACACCTGCTCCGCGGTTTCTGCGTCGTAGCGCGCCAACATCCGATCGAACTCGCGCGCGTTGGTGTGCGGGCCGAGGCGGGTCGGATCAAGGCCCGGCAGCGCCTCGATCATCGCGTCGATCATCTCGGCGGTGGGGGTTTCGGTGCTCGTCTGCCACAGCATCCGATCGGACATGTAGCGATCGTTGATTCGATCCGCGAGCAGGCGGGTGATTGTGCCCTGATGGCTGGCGATACCGATCTGGCAATCGCCGCTCTCGCCCGCGCCGACGCCGATCGTCAGGCAGGCGGCATAGCGACCGGGCAGGGGCTGCGACCAGCCAAGGATGATGCGGGCGTTGTCGAGATCGAAAATCGCGACGTCGTCATGATCCCAATGGAGACCGCAGTCGCCGGCAGGACCTTCCCGGAGCGATGTACACAAATCATCGACGAGATTGGGAAAGTCGAGCGCAGGGATGCCGCGAAACAGCAGTTGTGCGATGGTGCTGGTGATCGGGTCTGACATTGACCGGTCTCCGAATGGGGTCGGCTCGTTGGCCGGTGAGTGGTCCTTTCAATTAGGTTAACGATTGTGTTCCCGTTAAGCGCGAAGCAGGGAATAAGCGTGGTCGCTCGACGGGATCGGCCCCGCGAGCGCCGCAATTTGGCCACTTCGTCGATCCCGCGCTCGTGCCCCGATCCATGAGAAATGCCGGGTGACGCAATGAAAACGGGGCGCCCTTGGGCGCCCCGCATGACCAGATCGTGGCCGCTTCTGCGATCAGCAGGAGTAGTAGAGCTTGTACTCGACCGGGTGCGGCGTGTGCTCGTAGGCGTAGACCTCTTCCCAACGAAGCGCCATGTAGCCCTCGAGCTGATCACGGGTGAACACGTCACCGGCGAGCAGGAACTCGTGGTCCTTCTCCAGCTCTTCGAGCGCTTCGCGCAGGCTGCCGCAGACGGTCGGGATCTCGGCCAGCTCCTCGGGGGGCAGGTCGTAGAGATCCTTGTCCGAGGCCGGGCCCGGATCGATCTTGTTCTTGATGCCGTCGAGGCCGGCCATCAGCAGCGCCGAGAAGGCGAGGTAGGGGTTCGCAGCCGGATCGGGGAAACGGGCTTCGACGCGCTTGGCCTTCGGGCTCTCGGACCACGGGATCCGGACGCAGCCCGAGCGGTTGCGGGCCGAATAGGCGCGCAGCACCGGGGCTTCGAAGCCCGGGATCAGGCGCTTGTAGCTGTTGGTGGTCGGGTTGGTGATCGCGTTGAGCGCCTTGGCGTGCTTCAGGATGCCGCCGATGAAGTAGAGCGCTTCCTGGCTGAGATCGGCATACTTGTCGCCGGCGAAGAGCGGCTTGCCGTCCTTCCAGATCGACATGTTGACGTGCATGCCCGAGCCGTTGTCGCCCGAGATCGGCTTCGGCATGAAGGTCGCCGACTTGCCGTAGGCTTGGGCCACGTTGTGGATCACGTACTTGTACTTCTGGATCTCGTCGGCCTGCTTGGTCAGCGTGCCGAAGATCAGGCCCAGCTCGTGCTGGCACGACGCCACCTCGTGGTGGTGCTTGTCGACCTTCATGCCCATGCGCTTCATGGTCGAGAGCATCTCGCCACGCATGTCCTGCGCGTCGTCGATCGGGTTGACCGGGAAGTAGCCGCCTTTGACGCCCGGACGGTGGCCGGTGTTGCCGACCTCGTACTCGGTGTCGGTGTTCCAGGCGCCGTCGATCGCGTCGACCGAGAAGGAGACCTTGTTCGAGGTGACGGCGAAACGCACGTCGTCGAAGATGAAGAACTCGGCCTCGGGGCCCATGTAGGCGGTGTCGCCGATGCCCGAAGACTTGAGGTAGGCCTCGGCTTTCAGCGCGGTGCCGCGCGGGTCGCGGTCATAGGGCTCGCCGGTGTCGGGCTCGACCACGGTGCAATGGATGCACAGCGTCTTCTCGGCGTAGAACGGGTCGAGATAGGCGCTGTCGAAGGCCGGCATCAGCTTCATGTCGGACTGGTCGATCGACTTCCAGCCAGCGATCGACGAGCCGTCGAACATGAAGCCTTCCTCGAGGAAGTCCTCGTCCACGAGGTCGGAGACCACGGTGACGTGCTGGAGCTTGCCCTTGGGGTCGGTGAAGCGGATGTCGACGTACTCGACTTCCTCGTCCTTGATCATCTTCAGAAGCGTAGAGCTGTCCATCTGAATGCTTTCCTTGTTTGTCTCATGTTCGTGAAAAGGGGCTTTGGGCCCCTTGCGCGCCGCGATCAGATCGCGTCGTCGCCGAATTCTCCGGTGCGGATGCGGATCGCCTGTTCGACGGGCGACACGAAGATCTTCCCATCGCCGATCTTGTCGGTCTTGGCCGCGTCGACGATCGCCGCGATCGCGCGCTCGACCTGATCGTCGGGCAGCACCACCTCGATCTTCACCTTGGGCAGGAAGTCGACCACGTATTCGGCCCCGCGGTAGAGTTCGGTGTGGCCCTTCTGGCGGCCGAAGCCCTTGACCTCGACGACCGAAAGACCCTGCACGCCAGCTTCCTGGAGCGCTTCCTTCACCTCGTCGAGCTTGAACGGCTTGATGATCGCCTCGATCTTCTTCATGTCGCGCGACTCCCTTGCATCCGCGTTCTGAGGCGTGAAACCATGCCCGCTCGGCCACCTCAATCACCGGCCCCGGAGCGGCGACGGCCAGACGCTGAAATTCCGACGCTATGATTAAAAATTGTGCAGAATGTGTGGATTCGATGCAGTTTGAAAACTCAGGCACCGCTGAACCCCAATCGAGCGCCCTTTACATGGGCAGTCTCGATGGGGCGGCGCTTCTGAGTGCCGAGGAAATGCGCGACGCAGAGGCCCGGGCGATCGCGGCGGGCACACCGGGGGTGGTGCTGATGGAGCGCGCCGGTGCTGCAGTGGTCGACGCGCTGACGGCGTTTTGGCCGGAGTTGTCCTCTGACACGCAGGCCTGTGTGCTGTGTGGCCCGGGGGGCAATGGCGGCGACGGCTATGTCGTGGCGCGGCTCTTGCGCGCGCGGGGCTGGACGGTGCGCCTGCACGCGCTGGCCCCCGCAACGCACCCGGATGCTGGCGCGCAGGCTGACAAGTGGTCTGCGGTCGGAACGATCGAAGGATGGGACGAGGCGGCGGCGTCGGCGCGCCGAGCCGATCTGGTGATCGACGCGCTGTTCGGTCTGGGGTTGTCACGCCCGCTCGGGCCTGAGGTGGCGGCAGTGCGGGACGTACGACCAAAGCGCGTGTTGGCGATCGATCTGCCCTCCGGGCTTTGTTCCGACAGCGGGCGAGTGATCGGCGAGACCTGTATCAAAGCCGATCTGACGGTGAGTTTTCACGCGCCCAAGCGCGGCCATGTGCTGGCCGAAGGCCCGGGGCGATGCGGCGCGCTCGACATTCGTGATATTGGCTTGGCCAGCGGGCAGGGCGGTGTGACGCTCGCGGGGCAACCCGCCGGTCTTGCCAAGACGGCGGGTCATAAATACGGCCATGGCCACGGCTTGGTTATGGCGGGCGGGGTCGGGCGCGGCGGTGCGGCCCGCATGGCGGCGCGCGCGGCGCTACGGGTCGGCGCGGGGCTGGTGACCATGGCCTGCCCGCCCGCCGCATTGCAGGAGAACGCGGCGCGGCTCGACGCGATCATGCTGCGCCCGCTGCGCGACGCCGGGGTGTTGGATGCGATTTTGGATGATGCGCGGCTGAACGCGCTGCTGCTCGGGCCCGGTTTGGGAACCCGCGAGCGAGAGTGCGACCTCGTTGGCCGAGCGCTTGCGGCGCGGCGTGCGACGGTGCTCGACGCCGATGCGCTGACGCTCGTCGCGGGGGATGAGGCACTGCGCATGGCGCTCCATGACACGTGTCTACTCACCCCGCATGGGGGCGAATTCGCCCGGCTGTTCCCCGACCTCGTCGATCGCATGAACGGCCCCGTCACGCGCGGTCCGGCCTATTCGCGTATCGAGGCCGCACGGGAGGCTGCCGCGCGCGCAGGCTGCGCGGTGTTGCTCAAGGGGCCAGACACGGTCATCGCCGCCACCGATGGGCGCGTTTGCGTCAATGCGGGCGTCTATGGGCGCGCGGCACCATGGCTCGCCACCGCGGGGGCGGGCGACGTGCTGGCGGGACTGGCCTTGGGCCTCATGGCGCGGGGCTGGGGGGCGTATGAGGCGGGGCGGGACGCGGCTTGGTTGCATGTAGAGGCGGCGCGCCGGTTCGGCCCGGGGTTGATCGCCGAGGACCTGCCCGACCTGCTGCCGGGACTGATGCGCGACATGGGGCTTTGACGCCGCTGCGGCAGGCCGATTTTTTCCCGTGGCGCAGGCTCTCGGGCTTTGCTAGACAGCGCCGAGAATTCCGGGGGGTGTTTCGCGCCCCCCAAAGAGACATGCGGGTGTGGCGAAACTGGTAGACGCACCAGATTTAGGTTCTGGCGCCGCAAGGCGTGGGGGTTCGAGTCCCTTCACCCGCACCAAGAAACACGATTGAGAAAAGGACGACAGATGCAGGTCACCGAGACCCTCAACGACGGCCTCAAGCGCGGCTACACCATCACGCTGCCCGCCGCCGAACTGGACGCCAAGGTGCAGGAAAAGCTGGTCGAAGCCCAGCCCGAGGTCGCCATGAAGGGCTTCCGCAAGGGCAAGGTGCCGCTGTCGCTGCTGAAAAAGCAGTTCGGCCCGCGCGTGCTTGGCGAAGCCATGCAGGAAAGCATCGACGGCGCGCTGTCGAGCCACCTCGAAGAGAGCGGCGATCGCCCGGCGATGCAGCCCGAGGTGAAGATGGCGAACGACGAGTGGAAAGAAGGCGACGACGTCGAGGTCACCGTGGCCTACGAAAAGCTGCCCGAGATCCCCGAGACCGATTTCTCGGACATCTCGATCGAGCGCCTGAAGGTCGTGGCCGATGACGCCGCGATCGACGAAGCTCTGGGCAACCTCGCCGAGACCGCGCAGAACTTCGAAGACAAGGACGGCGCTGCCGACGAGGGCGATCAGGTCACCATCGACTTCCTCGGCAAGATCGACGGCGAGGCCTTCGAGGGCGGCGCTGCCGAGGACTACCCGCTGGTGCTCGGCTCCAACTCCTTCATCCCGGGCTTCGAAGATGGCCTCAAGGGCGTGAAGGCCGGCGACGAGAAGAACGTCGAGGTCAACTTCCCCGAGGACTATCAGGCCCCGAACCTCGCCGGCAAAGCCGCCGTGTTCGAGTGCAAGGTCAAGGCGGTGAAGGCCCCGCAGAAAGCCGAGATCGACGACGAGCTGGCCAAAAAGTTCGGCGCCGAGGATCTCGCTTCGCTGAAGTCGCAGATCGCCGAGCGTCTCGAGGCCGAGTATTCGGGTGCGTCGCGCGCGGTTGCCAAGCGCAAGCTGCTCGACATCCTCGATGAGAAGGTGTCGTTCGACCTGCCGCCGAGCCTCGTCGAGGCCGAAGCGAGCCAGATCGCGCACCAGCTCTACCACGAGGATCACCCCGAGGATCACGGCCACGATCACGGTGAGATCAAGCCGACCGACGAGCACAACAAGCTCGCCGAGCGCCGCGTGAAGCTGGGCCTGCTGCTTGCCGAGATCGGTCAGAAGGCCGAGATCAAGGTCACCGATCAAGAGCTGACCCAGGCGATCCTCAACCAGGCACGTCAGTATCGCGGTCAGGAGCGTCAATTCTTCGAGTTCGTCCAGCAGAACCCGCAGATGCGCCAGCAGATCCAAGCCCCGATCTTCGAAGACAAGGTCATCGACCACATCTTCGAGCAGGCCAAGGTCGATGAGAAAGAGGTCTCCAAAGAGGACCTCCAGAAGGCTGTCGAGGCGCTCGACGACGAGGCGTAAGCCTCTCGCCGCAAGGCATATTCGCAAAGGCCGCCCTTCGGGGCGGCCTTTCTCGTTTGGGGGTGGCGCGAGGGGCGTCCTGCAGCTCCGAGCTGGCTTCACCCATCACCGGGTGTCAGGTCAGGAGGATCATTGCCATTTAGGCGTTTGCCTTGCCTCCAACGAAAAAGGCACCCCAACATGGGGCGCCCGTTTCAACCTGTGCAGCAGGTTTCAGCAGTTCTTGGTCGGCTCAGCTTCCCCAGCTACGGACCGGGCCGCAGTCCATGTGGACGAAGTTGGAGCCGGAATACTTGCCGACGCCGCCGGCTTTGCAGGCTGCAGCGGCGCGCGCCATCTGGCCCACCGAGCGGTGCGAGAGACGCAGGTCGGCCGCTTGGCCCTTGAGGTGCAGAGAATTCTTGGCGACGCCCGAAGAGTTGCGGCGCAGCATCGCGTTGGTGGCCGGCGAACGGTAGCCCGACAGCAGCATGTAGGGCTCGTTCACTTCGAGAAGCTGGTGCGAGGCCGCCATGATGTCGACGGTGCGGGTGTCGATATCCATCAGCTGGTTGTTGCGCCAGTCGCGCATGAAAACGTTGATCTCGCGGATCGCCTCGGCAATGTATTCGCCCTCGATCCAGTAGATCGTGTCGAGTTTCTCACCGGTCCGTTCCGAGTACATGCTTAGGCGGCGCACGTCGCCGGCGCGCCTGAGAAAGCCTGCCGCATTCGAGTAGGTCGGTGCTGCGGTAACTGCCGTGGCGGCGAACGCGCCAAGGAGACCGCGGCGAGTCATGCCCGCCGAGCGAAGATTATTCATCATGTGAGCGCCTGTCCCGTCGCTTACCTGTGGCCCGCATTTTCACGGGCGTTTTTGCCATCCGTCCCCAGATGCAGACCCTCTATCGCACGGGCGGACGACTCGACCAAGTCCGGTTATCGGATAACAGGGTGAAGAAACTGCAAATCGGCGGGAACTTGCGCAACGGTCGGCGCATTATCCCTCATGCGCGGGGTTTTGTGACCCATATGCCGCGTTACAAGCTCAATCCCCGTCCCGGGTGACATCGTTCGATGGCCGCGCAGAACGCCGGCGTTTATGACCGCCACGCGATCCCGCCGGATCCCTCTGACCAACGGTGTCCCATGCTGCACATGTCCCGTCCCAGCCACGCCCTCCGCCAGAGCCCCCTGTTGCGATCCGCAGTCACGGCGTTGTCGCTGCTGCTCCCGGCCATGTCCCAGGCCGAGACCCTGGCCGAGGTGTCGCCCTTCCGCCAAGCTGTGGCCGAAACCGTTGCGGGACAGTCTGGCCTGTCCGAGGGTTACCGGGCTCGTGGCTTTGCCGGGATCTGGACCGGCAGCGATGCGGCTGCCGTCGCCCGCCGCAACGCTCTGCTCTCGGCGCTGACGGGGGCGCAGGCGCATGGGCTTCCGGTATCGCGCTACGATCCCGAGACCCTCGTCGCGAAGCTTCGCGCGGCGCAGAGCGCCGAGGATCGCGCTCGTATGGATGTCGAGATGACCAAGGTCTTCCTGCGCTATGCGCGGGACGTGCAGACCGGGATGCTCGAGCCCGGCAAGGTCGTGCCGCTGATCCACCGCGAGGTGCCGCTTCGCGATCCGGCCGAAACCCTCGCGGGCTTTCTCGAGGCCGAGCCGGTGGCCTTCCTGCGCAGCCTTGCTCCCACCGCCCCCGAATACGGGCGGCTGCTCAGGGCGCGCGCCGAGTTGCAGCGCAGCCTTGATGCTGGAGGCTGGGGCGCGCGCGTGCCGTCCGGCAAGATCTCCGCTGGGGCCAGCGGCGAGGCGGTGATCGCACTGCGAGACCGGCTTATCGCGATGGGCTTGCTCGCGCCAACCTCGGTGGCGGTGATGGACGAGACCATGGTAGCCGCCGTGCGCGAGTTCCAGACCCGCAACGGTCTCGCGGTCGACGGGGTGGTCGGGCCCGGCACGCTGGCCGAGCTGAACCGTTCCGCCGAAGAGCGCCTGCAATCCGTGCTCGTGGCGATGGAGCGCGAACGCTGGACCAACATGGATCGCGGCGCGCGCCACGTTTTCGTCAATCTCACCGACTTCAGCGCCACCATCATCGACGACGGGCACGAGACGTTCCGCACCCGCTCGGTGATCGGGGCCGAGGCGCTCGACCGGCAGACACCCGAGTTTTCGGACATCATGGAGCGTATGGTCATCAACCCGAGCTGGTACGTGCCGCGCTCGATCGTGGTGAACGAGTACCTTCCGCAGCTCAAGCGCAACCGCAATGCCGCGAGCCAGATCCTGATCACCGATCGTTCGGGCCGGGAAGTGAACAGAGGCTCGATCGACTTCTCGCGCTATGACGAGCGCAGCTTCCCCTATTCGATGCGCCAGCCCCCGTCGAATTCGAACGCGCTCGGTCTGGTGAAATTCTTGTTTCCTAACCGCTACAACATCTACCTGCACGACACCCCGGCCAAGTCGCTGTTCGATCGCGAGGCGCGCGCCTTCAGTCACGGCTGTGTGCGCCTCAACGATCCGTTCGACTTCGCCTATGCCCTGCTCTCGGCGCAGGAGGACGACCCGGTCAGCTTCTTCCAGTCGCGCTTGGCCACGGGTCGCGAGCAGCGGGTCGACCTCGTGACGCCGGTACCCGTGCATCTCGACTACCGCACCGCTTTTACCGATGCCGAAGGTAGGCTGCAGTTTCGCCGGGACGTCTATGGGCGCGATGCGGCGATCTGGGCGGCGCTGGCCCGTGAGGGGGTGGCGATCTCGCGTCCCGCAAGCTAGATCGGCCCCGATACAAGGGCCCGACACAAGGGGAAGCGTGATGGACTATACTCTGAGCGAGATCGCCAAGGCGCTCGGTGCCGAGGTTCTGGGTGACGGCACGCTGCGCGTGACAGGTGCCGCGGAGCCGGGGCAGGCGTGCGAGACCGATCTCGCGCTTGCCATGTCGCCGCGCTATGCCGAGGCGCTGGGGCAGGGTCGCGCGAAGGCCGCTCTGGTCTGGCCCGAGGCCGATTGGCAGGCGATGGGGCTTGAGGGCGCCGTCGTGGCCCCCCGTGGTCGTCTCGCAATGTCGAAACTCACGCAGCTTCTCGATCCCCCCGAAACGGAGACGGGCATTCATGCCTCGGCCGTGGTCGATGCCTCCGCCGAAATCGGCGAGGGCGTGTTTGTTGGCCCATTGGCCGTGATTGGCGCAGGTGCCGTCATCGGGGCGGGCAGCCGCATCATGGCGCAGGCCTCGATCGGGCCGGGCGTGCGGTTGGGCCAAGACGCGCTCATCCACTCCGGCGCGCGGCTGGGGCGGAATGTGGTCGCGGGCGACCGACTGATCGTGCAGCCCAACGCGGTCATCGGCGGCGACGGGTTCTCTTTTGTCACCGAAGACGCGAGCCATGTGGAAACCGCCCGCGCAGAGCTGGGTCAGGGCACCGTCACGGCCGAGGCCGACCCGACATGGCACCGCATCCACAGCCTCGGCTCCGTGGTGCTGGGCGACGATGTCGAGATCGGCGCCTGCGCGACGGTCGATGCAGGCACGATCCGGCCCACGCGTGTCGGCAATGGCTCCAAGATCGACAACCTCGTGCAGGTCGGCCACAACTGCGTCATCGGCGACCACTGCCTCTTGTGCGGCCACGTCGGCCTCGCGGGGTCGGTGACGATCGGCGATCGCTCGGTGCTGGGCGGGAAGGTGGGCGTATCGGACAACCTGACCATCGGCGCGGATGTGGTGCTCACCGGCGGCTCGATCGTGCTGTCGAACGTGCCGGCGGGGCGGGTGATGATGGGCTATCCGGCCACCAAGATCGACACTCAGGTCGAGAGCTACAAGGCGCTGCGCCGGCTGCCGCGGCTGATGCGTGACCTTGCGGCATCCCGCAAGGGCTGAAAACGGCCATTCGTGGTTCCAATGCGGCGTCGCAGCGATTAGATCGGTCGTGAACATGCAGCTGCAGGGGACGCGGGGCACATGGATTTGCGTGACAGGGTGATCGCCATCATCGCCGAACAGGCGATGCTCGAACCGGGTGACGTGACGCCGGAGCAAAGCCCGGCTGATCTCGGGATCGACAGCCTTGGATTGGTCGAGAGCATCTTCGCCATCGAGGAGGCCTTCGACATCTCGGTGCCGTTCAACGCCAATGCGCCCGAGGAGAGCGATTTCGACATCTCCTCGGTCGCCGCGATCATCGCGGCGGTCGAACGGTTGGTACTAGAGCAGCGCACCCCGGCATGACCGGCCCGCGTCGTGTCGTCATAACCGGCGCAGGGACGATAAACAGCCTTGGCCACGACGTGCCCTCCACTCTGGAGGCCATGCGCGAGGGGCGCTGCGGCATCGGCCCGCTGGAGTTGCGCGACGTCGAGCGCCTGTCGATCCGCATCGGCGGGCAGGTGAAGGGCTATGACGAGCAGGCCCATTTCAATCGCCAGCAGATCGCGCTCTACGATCGCTTCACCCAGTTCGCCCTGCTCGCGGCCGCGCAGGCCATGGCACAGTCGGGCATCACTTTTTCCGATGCGGACAGCGAGATGTCGGGCGTGGTGCTCGGCACCGCAGGTGGCGGTGTGAACACTTGGGACGAGAATTACCGCAGCGTCTATGAGGAGGGTAAGAACCGGGTCCATCCCTTCGTCGTCCCCAAGCTCATGAACAACGCCGCCGCAAGCCATGTCAGCATGGAGTACAATCTGCGCGGCCCAAGCTTCACCGTCGCCACCGCCTGCGCAAGTTCGAATCATGCGATGGGCCTGGCGTTCCAGATGGTCCGATCGGGCATGTGCCAAGCCATGCTCACCGGCGGCTCGGAGGCGATGCTCTGTTTCGGCGGGATCAAGGCGTGGGAGGGGCTGCGCGTGATGTCCAAGGATGCCTGCCGCCCGTTCAGCGCCAATCGCAACGGCATGGTGCAGGGCGAGGGCGCAGCTGTTTTTGTGTTTGAAGAATATGGACGCGCGCGCGCGCGAGGGGCCGAGATCCTCGCCGAGGTCGCGGGCTTTGGCATGACGGCCGATGCCGCCGACATCGTCATGCCCTCGGCCCAAGGGGCGGAGCGGGCGATGCGTGTCGCGCTCAGGGATGCTGGCCTGATGCCCGAGCAGGTGGGCTATATCAACGCTCATGGCACCGGCACGGCAGCAAATGACAAGAGCGAATGCGCTTCGGTCTCGCAAGTCTTCGGGGCGGCGGCGGACCGGCTGATGATCTCCTCGACCAAGTCAATGCATGGCCACCTGATCGGCGGCACCGGTGCCGTGGAGCTTCTGGCCTGCATCATGGCGCTGCGCGACGGGGTGATCGCACCGACCATCGGCTATGAAGAGCCTGACCCCGAATGCGCGCTCGACGTGGTGCCGAACGTGGCGCGCGAGGCGCGGGTCGATGCGGTGTTGTCCAACGCCTTCGCCTTTGGCGGACTCAACGCGGTTCTGGCGCTGCGCGCGGCCTGAATCGGGTGACTTTCCACGAATAAGGGCGCGGCCGTGTGACGGCCGCGCCCTTATCGGTTTCGGGCTGGGACGTTACTTGGTCGAGGCGACCACCGCATCGAAGCCTGCGGTGAAGCCGGACAGCGACACCGTGAGCGCGACCTCCTGATCGGGGGCGGCGGCGGGGACGATCCGCAGGTTGCCTGCGCGACCACGCTTGAAGGCGGCGAGCTGCTGGTCCGACAGGCCGAAGCGGGCCACGCAGCCCGCACGATTGCAAAAGCTGAACGGGTAGCGGGCGGTTTCGCCACCGTCGATGGACAGCGACAGCGCCTCGGTCAGCAAGGTCTCCAGCGGAACCACGACGGTCACGCCCGCAACCGCCTGCGCCTCGGCACCCAGCGGCAGAAGGCTGACCTCGGCGACGGCGTTGCCATCGGCATCTTCGAGCAGCTGGTAAAGCTGACACGGGTCGGTCTCGCCCTCGGCGGCGCGCATGCAGCGCAGCGCCCAGTCCCCATGGGTCTCGGCCACATAGGGCTGGCCGGGACGTTCGGCCGTATCGGGCGAGGCCGGCGCTGCGGGTGTCTCAGGTTCGGCGGTTTCGGCTGGGGCAGGGGTTTCCGCCGGTGCCTGCGCGGGTTCGGCTTCGGCCGGGGCGGCAGGTGCCTCTGCGGGGGCGGCCTGCGCGGGCGCCTCGGGGGCTGCGGCAGGGGCCGCGACCTCGGGCGTCTCGGGCGCGGCAGTGTCCTGTGCGGCAAGCGGCGTCGAAAGGGCCAGCAGGGCGGCGCTGGCCAGAAGTGTCAGTCGGTTCGGCATGTGGCGATCCCGTTTTTCAGTGTCGGCGCGGATCTAGCACGATGCAGAGGGGCTGTCAGGCGGGAAAGGCGCGGCGACCGGCGAGGTTTCGCGGATGAGGAAAAGGGGCCGCAAAACGGCCCCTTTCCAGTTTCTCCCTGTCGGACTTGGCCGACTAATTGCCTCGGACGCTAGGGGATGTCTGACGGGACGTCAACCGGTAAGCCCCCAAAACCTATAGAAAAGACCCAAAAAAACCGCGCCCGAAGGCGCGGCAAGTCTGACAGGGAGGATGCCGGGCGATTTGCCCGACACCTGTATCATGCCATCGAAGGGTTACGGAGGTCTTCACCGAACAGCCCCGAAACCGCGTTCCGCATCTAAGTGTGACGCAACCACCAGAACAGCAATGAAAAATTCTCCCTCAGGTGGTGTGTACGATTTTATACAAAACCTCAGCGGCAGAAATGCTGACGGAACGGAAACAATCGTGTAACGTTTGCAACACGGGAGTTTGGAAAATGATGCATGGGAGGAACCGAATGGAGCCACTGGCTGAAGCGCTCTGGACCCTTGAAAAAAAACACTGGCTCGACGGCGCCGAGTTTTACGAGCGCCATCTTGATGGAGGAGGAGAGCTGGTGATTCCGTTCCCTGCGGATCTTCAGGATCGTGATGCCGCGTTGCGGGGCCTACGCCCGGCACGCCAGTTTGAAGCGGTTGAATTCCAGGATCAAACCATGATGGAACGTGGTGATACTGTCCTACTGAGCTACAGCATCGTTGCTTGGCGGGACTGTTGCTCGACCCCTTTGCGCGCGCGCTGTGCCTCGACCTATCTTGAGGACGACGGCACTTGGCTGCGCCTGTCGCATGAGCGCGATACGCTCAACGCGCCTGCCACCTCGGGGGAGGTGAAGAAGCTGCTGCGTCGTCAGCCGCGCCCGATTCCCCGCCTAGGGGCCGCCTGAACCCAGCCTGACATGGTTATCAGGACCTAGCCGGTTCCCTGACGGGGACCGGCCATTTTTTATGAGCCAAATGTCGGCCTCAAAGACTGTCGAGCGGGCGAATGCGAAGTGTGGAAATCCGGTTCTCTTCTTTGCCAATCACCTCGAAACGAAAGCCGTGGAAGCTGAAGACCTGCCCCTCCGTCGGGATCATCTGCGCTTCGTGGATTACGAGACCCGCGATGGTGTTGGCCTCTTCATCCGGCAGGTTCCAGTCCTGCCGTCGGTTGAGATCGCGGATCGTCATGGAGCCGTCGATCACATAGGCGCCGTCCTCCATCATCGCGATCGGCTCTTCGCGCTCGGCGTCGAACTCATCCGAGATCTCGCCCACGATCTCCTCGAGGATGTCCTCGAGCGTGATCAGGCCGCGCAGCGCCCCGTATTCGTCGACCACCAGCGCAAAATGCGTATGCCGCTTGAGGAACTGCCGCATCTGATCGTCGAGCGTTGTGGTCTCAGGGATGAAATAGGGCGTCATCGCGACGTCCATAATGTCGAAGTTTTCGAGTTCTGACGTCTCGACCGCGCCGTCGCCCATCATCTTGTGCATCGCGCGCAGCAGATCCTTGGCGTGCAGGATGCCGACAATGTTCTCTGGCTCGTCGCGGTAGAGGGGCAGGCGTGTGTGCGGGCTTTCGAGGCACAGCGACAGGATCTCGGTCGCGGGGCGGCCCGCGTCGATCATCGCGATGTTCGAGCGGTGAAGCATCACCTCCTCGACCGTGCGGTCGCCCAGATCGAGCGCGCCCAAGATGCGGTCGCGGTCCTCGCGGTCGACAACGCCCTCCTCGTGGCCGAGGCTCAGCGCGCCTGCGATTTCCTCGCGCACGGCGAGCACGTTGAGGTCGGGGTCGGTACGCACACCGAACAGGCGCAGCAGGGCGCGGACCAGCACCTGCACCGCCGAGACCACCGGGGCGAAGATCAGGATCACCCAGCCGATGGGCCGAGCCACCCGGCTGGCCATCGTCTCGGCGTTGGTGATGGCATAGGTCTTGGGCAGCACCTCGGCAAAGATCAGCACCAGAAGCGTCATCACCAGCGTCGCCGCCGCTACGCCGCTGTCGCCGAAGACGCGGGTGAGCAGGGCGGTCGCCAGAGAAGTGGCGAGGATGTTGACGACGTTATTGCCCAACAGCACCGAGCCGATCAGGCGTTCGTTGTCCTCGGTGACATGCAGGGCCTGCGCGGCCCCCTTGGAGCCGCGATCGGCGGCCGAGCGCAGCTTGCCGCGCGAAGCGGCGGTGAGCGCGGTCTCGGAGCCCGAGAAGAAGGCCGAGGCCACCAGCAGCAGGAGAATCGCGGCGCTGGTGATCCAGAATGCGGCGTCTAGGTCGGTTTCCATGAAGTCCTTCGCAAGTTGCGGCTCTTCCAGAGTTATGGGCCGAGGCGGGGCGGGATCAACCCTCGCCGCGCGGGCGGCTCCGGGCCAGTGGGTGATGCTCGTGCACCAGCGCGCTCAAGCGCTCGCTCTGCACATGGGTATAGATCTCGGTGGTCGACAGGTCCGCATGGCCCAGAAGTGCCTGAATTGCCCTGAGGTCGGCCCCGCCAGCGAGCAAATGGCTCGCGAAGGCATGGCGCAGAACATGTGGCGTCACCTGATCGGGGGCAAGGCCGGCTCGTGCGGCCAACTCCTTGATCAGGACGAAAAAGCTCTGCCGGGTCAGGTGGCCGTCGCGTCCGCGCGCTGGGAACAGGAATCTGGAGGCGGGCTTGCCGGTGGCGACCGCCGCCGCCTCGGACGTATCGCGCCGTTCCAGCCAAGCCGTGACGGCGGCGCGCGCGGGCCGCGACAATGGCACCATCCGCTCGCGCCCGCCCTTGCCGCGCACCAAGAGCATCTCGGGATCGCCGCGCAGGGACGCCACGGGCAGGGTCACGAGTTCGGACACCCGCAGGCCGGTGGCATAGAGCAGTTCCATCAGGCAGGTGGCACGCAGCGGGTCGCGCGGGTCCGTGCGCGCGGCGGCGAGAAGCGCCTCGACCTCCTCGCGCGAGAGCGTGCCGGGCAGGCGACGCGCCCGGCCCGGCCCCTTGAGCCGGATCGCCGGGTTGTCCTCGCGCCAGCCCTCCTCGAAGGCAAAGCGAAAGATCTGCCGGATCGAGGAGAGCCGCCGCGCGCGGGTGGCGCTCGACAACCCCTCGGCCTCGCAGGAGATGAGGTAGCGCTCCACATGGTCCTGCGTGGCGATCGCGAAGTGCGCGTCCTGATGCGCCAGCCAGCCCGCGAAGTCGTTGAGGTCGCGCCCATAGGCCAGCAACGTATTGCGCGCGGCGTCGAGTTCGGCGGCCTGCGCCTCGAGAAAGGCAGAGATCCAATGCCCCATCGGCATCGCGGCAGCCTGCGCGGCGCTCATGACGGGCGTTCCAGCAACAGCATCTGAAGTGCGATGCGGCGCGCCGTGTCCTCCATTCCGACGGACCGCAGCGTGGCAAGCCCGTCGGCAAGCGCCCCGGTGTCCCCGGCGCGGCCTTGGTCGATCAACAGGATCGCAGTCAGTATGGTCTCGCCGAGCCGACCCTCGTCGATCATCGTCGACAGTCCGGGGGGCGGCTCCCGGTCCGAGAATCCCTCGATCAAGGCGAGGGCGATGGGATCTTCGGGGGCTGGGTCGGGGCGCGCGTCTTCGGGTACGCCACGCGCCAGCGCCGACAGCAAGGCGGCGCGCGGGGTCTTGGCGTCCTGCGGCTGCGCAACTGCCTCGTAGTCGGGGCCGAGCATCGCGATCTCGAAGGCGATCTCCGCCGCTGTCCTGGATAGTGTCAGGGCGCCGAGGTCGGGGCCATAGTACTGGGCGAAAGCGGCTTGGAGCCGTGCATCCTGCATCGCCTCCCATGCGGTGGGCAGGGTCTTCGCCACTGCGCCGGTATCGCCCGCGCGCAGGGCGGTATCGAATTTCTGGATCGCGGCGGCCCGGTCCCACAATCCGCCGGAGGCGGCGGGCACGCGGGCCGTGTAGATGCCAAACAGCCGCGCGGGCTCGATCGCGCCGTGGCGGGCGAGCCGCTCCGCCGCCTCGATCTGCGCGCGCCAAGCCTTGGTCGGGCGCAGGTCGGCATGGCTGAAAGCGCGCGGCAGGGAGGCCGCAGGCATCGCCTCACCCACCGCCTCGCGCAGGCGGTAGACCAACGGTGTCACTCGCTCGGGCGGAGCAAGCGGCGGCTCGCCCTCGTAGAGATCGGGGTCGAGAAAGCGCGACAGCATCGCGTCCTCGCCATCCGTCACCTCGGCCAGCGCGCGGGCGGAATTGAGCGTCAGCGCCGCGGCCTGCCAATCGCCTTCGCGCGCGAGACAGAAGATGCGGGCGGGCCAGGTCGGGGCGATGGCGGGCTTGTTGCGCATGGCGCGACAGGCCGCGTTCTCGCTCCCCGTGAGAAGCGCGATGTCGAACCAGCGGCGGAACCGCTCGGGATCGTCGGGACCAGCCTCCTGCAGCAGTTCGGCTGCCGGATCCAGAGCGCCCATCTCGAGCAGCCGGTCGATCCGCGCCAGAAACAGCGAGCCCCGTGCATCCGCGTCGGCGGGCGGATCGGCCTCGGCCACCATGAGCAATTGCGAAAGCGCCTCTAAGGCGGGCAACGTGTCGAGCGGCTGCGCCTCGATCAGGGCGACCAAACGGTCCTGCTCGGTGGCTGACCACAAATGCCGCGGCAGTCCGGACACCCGCGGCCCGACCAACCCGATCGAATCGGGCGAGGCGGAATCGAGCGGGCGCACCGAGACCTGCGGCGAAGAGGCGCTGTCGGCCACGGGCGGCTCCTCGGGGCCGGGGGCGGGCGCCTCGGGGATTGCCACCGATCGCGATAGCCAGTCGATCGCGGAGAGCGGTTCTCCGCCGGTCACGTCCTCTTGGGCGCCCCCGGCCTGGGCCAGGGCCACGATCGCGGTGGTGGCAAGCAAGAGGCGTGCGGTGCGCGTCACTGACCGATCTCGAGGGTGACGGGCTTGACCACCTCCGTGGCAGGAGCCGCAAAATCGTCCGGGAACAGCATCGGCCCCACGTAGGCGTAGGCCAGAACTCCCAACACGGCCAGCACCGCAAGGATAAGCGCGGCCTTCACCAGCGCCCAGATCAGTCGTCTCAGCATCTCACTCGTTCCCTTGCCCCGGTCTTTGGACAGCCGTGCGCTGCCTCTTTCGAGCGATTCATAACTGGTCTTTCGGCAGATATCACGTCATTCAGGGCGAGAAATTGCCGGGCCCGTCCTGCGGGCCGCGACGAGGGGACGGATGCAGGCGGGGAAGGCGCAGATGACGGTACGGGACAGCGCCGGAGCGCCGCGCGCAGGAAGGTTGCGCCGACCCGTGGTTCTGGTCGGCATGATGGGGTCGGGCAAGACCGCCATCGGTCGCGCGCTCGCGGCACGGCTCGGCTGCGGATTCGTCGACAGCGACGCGGCCATCGAAGAGGCGGCGAAGTGCTCGATCGCCGAGATCTTTGCCCGTAATGGCGAGCCGTTCTTTCGCGCCCGTGAAAGCGAGGTCCTGTCTCGGTTGCTCGATGCGGGTCCACGCGTGATCTCGACCGGGGGCGGAGCCTATCTGGCGCCAGCCAATCGCGCCCTTATCTCGCAGATGGGCGCGGCACTCTGGCTCGATGCCGATCTCGATCTTCTGTGGGAGCGGGTCCGCCACAAATCCACCCGGCCCCTGCTGCGCACCGCCGATCCGCGCGGCACACTGGCGCGCCTGCTCGAGGAACGCCGCCCGGTCTATGAACAGGCGGAGCTGCGGCTTGTCGCGCAGGCGGGGGATTCGATCGATCGAACGACCAGCCGCGTGATCGAGACCCTCGCCGCCCGGCCCGACATTCTGGAGAGACATCGATGACCGCTCATGAGATCGCCACCGTTCGGGTCGACCTGCCGGGGCGAGCCTATGACATCCATGTAGGCGCCGGGCTCGTGGCGCAGGCCGGGCAATACCTGCGCCCTATGCTGTCCCGTCCCCGCGTCGCGATCCTCACCGACGAAACCGTGGCGCAGGCGCATCTGGCGGCACTCGAAGCCGGCCTTGCCGTCGAAGGGATCGAAGCGGTGAGCCTCGCGCTGCCTGCGGGCGAGGCCACCAAGTCCTGGGACGGGCTGGCGCGTGCGACCGAATGGCTGATCGAGAACCGGGTCGAGCGCGGCGATCTCGTCGTGGCCTTTGGCGGTGGGGTGATCGGGGATCTGGCCGGTTTCGCTGCCGCCATCGCCCGGCGCGGCATCCGATTCGTACAGGTCCCCACCTCGCTTCTGGCGCAGGTCGACAGCTCGGTCGGTGGCAAGACCGGCATCAACACCGCGCAGGGCAAGAACCTCGCCGGGGCGTTTCATCAACCGGTGCTCGTCCTCGCCGACATCGCGCTTCTCGACACGCTTCCCGAGCGCGAGCTGCTGTCGGGCTATGGCGAGGTGGTGAAATACGGCCTTTTGGGCGACGCGGCCTTCTTCGAATGGCTGGAGGTCAACGGCCCGCGCCTGCGCGACGGCGACCGCGATGCCCGGCTCGAGGCTGTGCGACGCTCCTGCGAGATGAAGGCCGAGATCGTGATGCGCGACGAGACCGAGCAGGGCGACCGGGCGCTGCTCAACTTGGGCCATACCTTCTGCCATGCGCTTGAGGCGGCAACCGGTTACTCGGACAGGCTCAAGCATGGCGAAGGGGTGGCTATCGGCTGCGCGCTGGCCTTCGATCTTTCGGCACGTCTCGGGCTCTGTGCCCAAGAGGAGCCGAGCCGGGTGCGTGCGCATTTGGCCGCAATGGGCATGCGAGCCGAATTACGCGACATCCCCGGCGATCTGCCTGCCGCCGAGGCGCTGCTGGCGCTGATGGGCCAAGACAAGAAGGTGAAGGAGGGCAAGCTGCGTTTCGTGCTGGCAGGCGGTATCGGCCAAGCTTTCGTCACCTCCGATGTGCCGCCAGAGGCGGTAATTGCCGTTCTGCGCGACAGTGCCGCAGGGTAATCGGCGAGGCATCGCCGACGGGCTGGCAGATCTCTGCGCGCATACGGCGTTCAGGCTGCGCGTTTTTCTGCAGCTGCATTGAACCTTTCCATGGCGCATGTGTTCTAGGCGAGGACGCACCGGCACAAGCCGGACGTCCGCCACGGTCACCTTCCTCCCCCGATCGGGTGCCCGGGCATTGAACGAACAGGAGCTACACATGAATTTCACGACCCCCACCTTTGCGCTGGCCCTCGGCCTTCTGGCTGCCCCCGCCTTCGCCGGTGGCCTGGCTCTGCCGGTCGCCGATCCGGTGGCCCCCGCCGCCCCCGTCGCCGTGGCCCCCGTTGTCGCGACCGGCTCCGACTGGTCCGGCTTCTACGCTGGTGGCCAACTCGGCTACGGTCAGGCCGAAACCGATGATGGCCTGTTCGACGAAGACGGTGCCGTCTATGGTGGCCAGCTCGGCTACAACTACGATTTCGGCAAGCTCGTCCTCGGCGGCGAAGTGTCTTACGTCGGCACCGAGATCGGTGACGACGCTGCGGGCACCGAGATCGACGGCATTGCTGCCGCCAAGCTGCGCGCCGGTTACGATGCGGGCGCCTTCCTGCCCTACGTGACCGCAGGCTACGCCAGCGCCTACACCGCTGACGAAATCGCCGGCGAAGACCAGTTCGACGGCTACGTCTATGGCGCCGGCATCGACTACAAGGTCACCGAGAACATCGTCGTCGGCGGCGAAGTCCTCAAGCACGAGTTCGAAGACCTCGGCGCGACCGACCTCGATGCGACCACCGCGGCTGCTCGCGTGTCCTACCAGTTCTGATCGCGCAGGCCCGGCGGGCTCCGCCAGGCCGCATCGATCACAACAAACGGAAAAGGGGGTCGGTCACGCCAGCCCTTTGCAGTAAATGGTGCAGAAAACTCGGAAAATACTTCGGTTGGCCAGATTTTGGCCAACCTTTCCTTCGATAGCTGCCAAATCTGGTGTTTTCCGAGGGAGGATGCGTGCTCGCACCCGCGATTTTTTCTCCGCCAGCACTTACGCGAAGGTTGCCGCTTCCAAAATATGGGATCGACGTGAACTTCTGCCGGAACCCGCAATGCGACCTGTTTGCGGAACCGCCTGACCCGATCAGGAGACAAGGCCGTCCGAAGGGAAATGTCAAATCGAACTACCCTCGCGGGGAAGTCATCGGTTCTGGCGACGATAAAACCTTCAAATGCGGCGCCTGCGGGCAGTCTTCGATCATCAAGAACAATGGCGCAATTGTCGAAGAGTATCGCCGACTTCGCGGGCGCTTCCGAGCGGAAGGCCCGCGCGACTGCTGCCCTGCCGACTCCTGCGACAACCGGGACAAACCGCTGTCGCAGCATCCCAAGCTATATCGCAAGTCAGGCCGAACCGCGAAAGGCGGTCAACGGTGGAAGTGCAAGTCCTGCCTGACATCGTTTTCGATCGGGTCCCGGATCAGGCGACAACATCGCAGCAATGCGAACCGGGATGTGCTGTGGATGATTACGAACGGAATGCCGATCTCGAAAATCAGTGATTTCACGGGGCTATGTCCACGAGATGTTTATCAGAAGATAGACTTCATCTACGACCGCGTCGTCGACCACACGGCACGCCGTGAGGGCTCTTTTGAAGGGGTGAACTGGCAGAAGGTCGGCCGCCGTTTCGCGACGGATTCCCAGACGCTGCACCTGAACTGGCCGAACAAGAAGACACGGGCCCAGATTGCCGTTCAGCATCTCTGCACGGCACACGCGAACACCGGCTACATCATGGCGGCGCACCTCGGACTCGACCCGGATATCGACCTACCCGACATCGAGGCCGCTATGACAGCTGCGGGCGATTTCGCTCTGCCACGCGCCTTCCGAAGTCAGGCGCGGGTCTGGTCCAAGACTGAGTTCAAGGCATACCTCGACAAGATCACCCAAGGCGTCCAGATTCACCCGCTGGAGGCGCCTGACGTGGACCGCGATCTGCAACTGCCTCATCGCGGCTCCCTGCTGCGCCAAGACGTGATGCAACTGGCCCACGCTTTCCTCCTTCGTCATTTTCTGGGCAAAGGCGATGACCGCTTCGTCTTCGTGCTGGATGCCGACTCCGGCTTGGCTCTGTCCTTCGTCGCAGCCTTTGCGAAACGCATCAAAGAGGCCTCGGCAGATGTCATTGTCGTCCGTTTCGACAAGCATCAATCCAACGACCAGAGGAATATGCTGGTTGGGGACGGGAAGGCCGCCTTGGAACTGGCCACGGGAATTTCTCAATCGCAATGGTCAGCAATGGACTTACGCGACAAGTTCGAGCACACCGACGCAGCCATCGAGGGAATGTTGCAAGGGCACCTTCTCGGCGAGCCATTCGCTTGGCCGTTCCACACGAAAAGCGAGCCTCACCGGCGTATTCGGATTCTCACTGACCGGGCTAATATGGGCCCAGATCGACGCGCTCGGTTGATGCGTCTCGCGACCCTTCGCAGCGTCGATGCCTACTTCCACAAGGTGAGGTCGAATATCCGCTTCGCCGCTCGACCGGCGCATACTCCGAGTGGCAACGGTCGCGCCTGGGACCGACACTACCTCTACAATCCCGAGACAATGGTGAAAGTGGTGGAAATCTACCGCTTCGTCCACAACTGGATGGGTTCATCGAAGGTCAAGGAGACGCCGGCGATGAAGCTCGGACTCGCTCGAGGAAAGATGCGAGCGAGCGAGTTCTTCGCATAAGGTGAGTGCAGCCGCCGATTTCTCGACGGCTGCACCATTTACTGCAAAGGGCTGGTCGGTCACGACCCCCTTTTTCATGCCCGCTCTCTGGCCAACTCTCCGGCCAATTCTGCGGCCAGCGCCAGAAGCTGCACCAGCGCTGCCTCAAACCGCGTATCCTCGATCGTCAGCGCGACCCGCACATGCCCTGCCGCCGCTTGGCCAAAACTCTCGCCCGGCATCACCGCGATCCGCTCGCGCTCCAGCAGTGTCTCGGCAAATGCCTCGCCATCAAGGCCGGTCGCGCGGATATCGAGCAGCGCATACATGGCCCCCTGCATCGGCACCGCCCGCACCACGTCCTGTGCCGCGACGAGGCGCTGTGCGGTGTCGCGCCGCCGCCGGAACGGCGCCGCCACTCTCGTTTCGAACGCCGCCCCTAGCCGCAACGCGTGCAACGCCGCGTCTTGGACGAAGCCGGGAATGCCGTATGTCATGTGGGTGGCGAGGTTTTCGAGCGCCTCGATCGCCACTTCCGGCCCGACGATCCAGCCGACCCGGCTGCCGGTCATCGCGTGGCCCTTGGACATCGATCCCACCACCAGCGTGCGATCCGTGAGCTCGGGCAGGGCGCGCGGGCTCAGATGCTCGCCATCCCAGACCTGCCCCTCATAGACTTCGTCCGAGATGAGCCACAGGTCGCGACGCAAGCAGAGCGCGCCGATCCGCGACAGGGCCTCGCGCCCGTAGACCGCACCGGTCGGGTTGTTGGGCGTGTTGATCAGCAAGGACCGCACACGGCCTGCATGCCCGTCGATGGCCGCCTCCAGATCAGAGGCGCGGGGTACGAAGCCGTCCTCGGCACGCGCCGCCACCGGCAGGGCCACCGCGCCCGCGGAACGTACGGTGCCGGGGTAGGTGGCATAGAACGGATCGACATAGAGTGCGCCATCGCCCGCGTCGCAGACGGCGAGATGCGCCATGTAAAGCCCGGCCTGCCCGCCGGGCACCACCAGCACGTTCTCGGGCGTCGTCGCCACGCCGCTTTGCGTCTCGACGCGTCGGGCGATCTCGGCCCGAAGTTCGGCGATGCCCGGCACGGCGGCGTAACCGGTGTGGCCACCACGCGCGGCGCGGTCCATGGCGTCGAGGATGTCCGGATCGGTCCGGACGTCGTGCTCGCCGATGGTCAGCTCGGTGACGGGTATCCCGGCCTCGATCATTCGGCGGGCCTTGCGAAACAGGTCCCAGCCGTCCGAGCCGCCGCCGGTGATCTGCGTAATGCGTTGTGAAAGTGTCATGTGGCACAGAAGGGCGCGCCCGCGCCGCCCTGTCAATCGCCCGAGACGCTGGACGTGGCCCCCCCCGGCTGCTAGATCGCTTGCCATGACGAGCACGAGCATCATCGGCTGCATCATTTCCTGCTGACTTGCGTCACGCGGGCCGCTCTCACGTTTTCCCGATGGAACACAGGATCAGCCCGCCGGCGTCACCGCCTGCGAGGCCCACATGACGACGATCCGCCTGCACGACACCAAGACCCGCCGCAAGGTGGACTTCGCGCCGATCGACCCCGGCAACGTCAGGCTCTATGTCTGCGGCCCCACGGTGTATGACCGGGCGCACTTGGGCAACGCGCGCCCTGTCCTCGTGTTCGACCTGTTGTACCGGCTGCTGCGCGAGGTCTTCGGGCCAAGCCACGTCACTTATGCGCGCAACTTCACCGACGTCGATGACAAGATCAACGCGCGTGCCGCCGCCACTGGCCGTCCGATCCGCGAGATCACCAACGAGACCATCGTCTGGTATCATCAGGACATGGATGCGCTGGGCGCGCTGCGCCCCGATCACGAGCCGCGTGCCACCGACTACATCGGCCAGATGGTGGCGATGATCGAACGCCTCGTTCTTGCCGGGCACGCCTACGCCGCCGAAGGACACGTGATGTTTTCGGTGTCGAGCTACGGCGAATATGGTGCGCTGTCGGGCCGCGCGGTCGAGGACATGATCGCAGGCGCCCGTGTCGAGGTCGCCCCCTACAAGCGCGATCCGATGGATTTCGTACTGTGGAAGCCGTCGGGCGACGACGAGCCCGGCTGGGACGGGCCGGTGATCGAAGGCAAGAGCGTCGGGCGCGGTCGCCCCGGCTGGCACATCGAATGCTCGGCCATGTCCTATCAGCTGTTCGGCGACAGCTTCGATATTCATGGCGGCGGCATCGACCTGCAGTTTCCGCACCACGAGAACGAGATCGCCCAAAGCGCCTGCGCCCACCCGGAGGGGCAGTTCGCGAACGTCTGGATGCACAACGAGATGTTGCAGGTCGAGGGTAAGAAGATGTCCAAGTCCTTGGGCAACTTCTTCACCGTGCGGGACCTTTTGGACAAGGGTATCCAGGGTGAGGTGATCCGCCTTGTCATGCTCGGCACGCACTACCGCAAGCCGATGGACTGGACCGAGGAGAAGCGCGCCGAGGCCGAGGCGACCCTCGCCAAGTGGTACGGCATCCTGCACGCGCATGGCTTTACCGCCAAGATGGTCGCGGGTCTCAAGGCCGCAGGCGAATGGGCCACGGACGAGGAGTTCCTCGGTGTGCTCGCCAACGATCTCAACACGCCCGGTGCCATCGCCCGGATGCATGTTCTGGGGCAGGCCAAGACGCCCGCCAAGCTGGTGTCCTTCGCCACTGCGCTCGAACTCATGGGGCTGATCGAGGATTGGGATGCGCTGGCGACCCTTGCGGGGGCCGATGCGGCCCCGGCGATAGCGCCGGAGGTCGACGCCGCCGTCACGGCGCTTCTGGAGCGTCGGGCGCAGGCGCGGGCCGCCAAGGACTGGGCCGAAGCCGACCGCATCCGCGACATTCTGAGCGCCGCCGGCGTGCAGGTGACCGACATGGGCGGACAGGCGAGCTGGCAGCCCGGCCCTGACTTCGACGCGACCAAGCTGGAGGGCACGGCATGACCGAGCGGCTCTATCTTTACGACACCACCCTGCGCGATGGGCAGCAGACCCAAGGCGTGCAGTTCTCCACCCGCGAGAAGATCCAGATCGCGCAGGCGCTCGACGCGCTCGGTATCGACCAGATCGAGGGCGGGTGGCCGGGGGCCAACCCCACCGACAGCGAGTTTTTCGAAACCGTGCCCGACACCCGCGCGCCGATCACCGCCTTTGGCATGACCAAGCGGACGGGCCGTTCCGCGGCCAACGACGAGGTGCTGGCCGCGGTGCTGAACGCGAACACCCCGTCGGTCTGCATCGTCGGCAAGACGCATGATTTCCACGTCACTATGGCGCTGGGCATCACGCTCGAGGAAAACCTCGACAACATCCGCGACTCCATCGCCCATATCGTGGCGCAGGGCCGCGAGGCGCTGTTCGATGCGGAGCACTTCTTCGACGGCTGGAAGGCTAACCCCGACTACACGCTCTCGGCGATCCGGGCCGCGCATGACGCCGGCGCGCGCTGGGTTGTGCTGTGCGACACCAACGGCGGCTCCATGCCCGAGGAAATCGCCGGGATCACTCGCGCCGTGATCGAGGCGGGCATTCCTGGCGACCGGCTTGGCATCCATTGCCACGACGACACCGGGCAGGCCGTCGCCTGTTCGCTCGCCGCCGTCGAGGCAGGCGCGCGCCAGATTCAAGGCACGCTGAACGGCTTGGGCGAGCGCTGCGGCAACGCCAACCTAACCACGCTGATCCCGACCTTGCTGCTCAAGGAACCCTACGCGTCGCGCTATGCGACCGCTGTGACGCCAGAGGCGCTCAAGGGGCTGCGCCGGGCGTCTCGGCTGCTCGACGACATCCTCAACCGGGTGCCGATGAAGCAGTCGCCCTATGTCGGGGCCTCGGCCTTCGCGCACAAGGCGGGACTGCATGCGAGCGCCATCGCCAAGGATCCCTCGACCTATGAGCACATCGAGCCCGGACTTGTCGGCAACAGCCGCATCGTGCCGATGTCGAACCAGGCGGGACAGTCGAACCTGCGCGAGCGCCTCGCCCGCGCCGGTATTGAGGTCGAGAAGGGCGACCCCGCGCTCGCCCGCATCCTCGACCGGATCAAGGAACAGGAATCGCGCGGTTACTCCTACGACACCGCACAGGCCAGCTTCGAGCTGCTGGCGCTCGACGAGTTGGGCCAGCTGCCCGACTTCTTCGAGGTCAAACGCTACCGCGTCACCGTCGAGCGCCGCCGCAACAAGCGCGGCCACATGGTGTCGCTCTCCGAAGCGGTGGTTGTGGTGAAGATCGGCGGCGAAAAGGTGATGAGCGTCTCCGAAAGCGCCGGGCCGGATGGCTCGGATCGCGGCCCGGTCAACGCGCTGAGCCGGGCGCTGGGCAAGGATCTCGGCCCCTATCAGTCGATCATCGACGACGTGCACCTCGTGGACTTCAAGGTGCGCATCACCGATGGCGGCACCGAGGCCGTCACCCGCGTCATCATCGACAGCGAGGACGGGCAGGGCAACCGCTGGTCCACCGTCGGCGTCTCGGCCAACATCGTCGACGCGAGCTTCGATGCGCTGGTGGACTCCATCCGTTGGAAGCTGATCCGCGACGGCGCAAAGCCAGTGGCGCGGGCATGAGCGTCGCCGCCTGCGCAGGCCTCGTCGAGCGCGGCGACCCGGACCGGTTTCGCGCCGCCATGGCCGCGCCCGTGGCCGCGCGCGAAAAGCTGTTTCCGCTCTACGCCTTCAACCTCGAAGTGGCGCGCGCGCCCTTCGTGACCAAGGAGCCGATGATCGCCGAGATGCGGCTGCAGTGGTGGCGCGACGTGGTCGAGCAGATTGCAGGCGGCGGGCCGGTGCGCGCCCACGAGGTCGCCACGCCCCTCGCGCAAGTCGCGCGCGAGACGGCTCTGCCCGAACCCGCTCTCGACGCGCTCGTGGCTGCGCGGCGTTGGGACATATATTCGGACCCGTTCGAGGATCAGGCCGCCCTTGACGCCCATGTGGATGCCACGGCGGGCGGACTGATGTGGCTCTCGGCCAAGGCGCTCGGGGCCGGGGACGACGAGGAGGCCGCGATCCGCAAAGCAGGGTTCGGTCATGGCGTGGCGCTCTGGCTCATGGCAATCCCCGCTTTCGAGGAGCGCAACAAGCGCCCCCTCGTGGATGGCCGACCCGAAGCCGTTGTGGAGTTTGCCCGGCGCGGACTCGCGGCATTGAAAGGCGCCCGCAAGGCGCGGCCGTCGAAGGCGGCGATCCCGGCGCTGCGTGCTGCGTGGCAGGCCGAAGGCATTCTCAAGCGCGCTGTGGCCGAGCCGGGGCGCGTCGCGCATGGCGCTTTGGCTCCCAGCCCCGCCGGCAGCGCCGCCGCGCTCGCGATCAGGGCCGCGACGGGGCGCTGGTAGCCATGCGACGGCGGAGGCGCAGCCAGAGCAGCGCCCCGCCCGCCAGAGCCAGAGCCGGGAACATCGCCACGTTGACCGAGAACCAGCCCTGTGCGGGCAGACCGCCCGAGCAGTTCATGAGCCCGCCCGACGACAGCGAGGCCAGCGTCACGAAGCCGAACACCAACGTGTCGTTGAGGCCCTGCACCACACCGCGCTCTTCAGGGCGGTGTTCGGCCGTAAGCATCGCCGTCGCGCCGATGAAGCCGAAGTTCCAGCCCAGACCGAGGAGCACCAACGTGCTGTAGAAGGCGGGCAGGCTCGTGCCCGACAACCCCGTCAGACCAGCGGCCCCGAGCAGCGCCAGACCCGTGCCCACGACCCGCGCGGCGCCAAAACGCGCAATCAGGTGCCCGGTGAAGAACGATGGCACATACATCGCCAGCACATGCGCCGAGACGATGTCGCTCGCGTGATCGCGCCCGTGTCCCATGCCCACCACCGCCAGCGGGGTCGAGGTCATGACGAGGTTCATCAGCCCATAGGACACCATTGCACAGAGGATCGCCACGAGAATGCCCGGCTCGCGCAGCAACGCCCGACGCGAGCGGGAAGGGGCGGGCGCGACCTTGGGATCAGCTGATGTGCCGACCGGTAGATCGAGCCCGAAGAACAGGAACAGCCCCCCGAGGTTCAATGCCATCACTGCGAGGTAGCTGCCGAGGAACGGCACCGCGAAGGCGTCGAGCACCGCCTTGTTGAGTTGCGGCCCGATAATAGCGGCCCCGAGGCCGCCTGCCATTACCCAAGAGATCGCCTTGGGCCGGAACCTGTCCGAGGCGGAATCGGCGGCGGCAAAGCGATAGAAGCCCTGCGCCGACATGTAGATGCCGGTGATGTAGGAACCCACGAGCAGCACCGGGAACGACCCCAGAATCAAGCCCAGCGCCCCGAGCGCCGCCCCGAGCGCCCCGGCCACGCCACCGATCAAAAACCCCGCGCGCCGCCCGCGCCGCTGCATCAGCGGTGAGATCCACGGTGCCGTGGTCATCGAGCCGAAGACGATGAGCGAGATAGGCAATGTGGCCAGGCAGGCATTGGGCGATAACTCAGACCCCACGAGCCCGCCGATCACGAAAAGGATCGGCATCTGTGCGCCGAGGATCGCCTGCGCGGCAACGAGAAAGCCTGTGTTGCGCTTGGCGCGGCGGTCGTCGGGAATGGGTGCGGTTGTCATGCTTTACCGGTAGCCGCAGCGCGGTGCGCTGTCACGCCCGATCGATAAGATGCGCGAATGAGCCGCAAATCCGACCTTCCCGCAGTCCCATTGGCGGCAGGACCGTACCTTCGGCGTCGCAGGCCTCGAACAGCGGCGTACCCACAGCCGAAAGCGTGGTCGCATAGTGAAACTCATGCGCCGCCCATGCACCGGCAAAGGGGCCTTGGGACGCCGTCACCTTGCGATATCCAAGATGCAACTTTCGTTTGGCAAATGAGGTCGAGAGCTTCAGTAGCCCAGCCATTCTATGCGAAACGCCCTTAGCGTCGGTCAGGCTTTCGCCCAGAACCATGTAGCCGCCACATTCTCCATATATATCAGAATGCTGAGACGCGTTTATGAGGCTTTGCATGAAGACTTGTGCCTGAGCGAGTTTTCCTGTGTGAAGCTCCGGATAGCCCCCGGGAAGCAGCACCAGATCCGCCTCTGGCACCGCGTCATCAGCCAGCGGCGAGAACACGCGGATTTCTGCCCCCTGAGCGCGCCAGTCAGACAGCAGATGCGGATAGGAGAATGCAAATGCCGCGTCGCGCGCCAATGCGATACGCTGCGCGGGGGGAGGCACGCGTGGACCGGCCTGAGGCGGCAAGGGAGAGGCGGACCCCGCCAGCGCCATCAGGGCATCAAGGTCGAGATGCCTGTCGATCAGATCGGCGGCGTGGTCGAGAAAGGCATCGAGATCGGGCCGTTCGCCCGCCTGCACAAGCCCAAGATGCCGCGAGGGATGCGCGAGTCCCGCCTCGCGCGGCAGCGCGCCCAGCACCGGCATGCCGATCCGCTCGAGCGCCCGGCGCAGCATCCCTTCGTGACGCGGCGAGCCGAGCCGGTTCAACACGACGCCGCCGATCCGGACGGTGGGGTCAAAGCCCGCGAACCCCGCCACGAGCGGAGCGACGGATAGCGCCATACGCCCAGCATCGACCACCAGCACCACCGGCAGACCCAAGCCCCGCGCCAGATCCGCGCAGGCGCCGCGCCCGTCGGGCGGTGCGCCATCGAACAGGCCCATCGCGCCCTCGACGACCAGCGTCTCGGTCCCACCCGCCAGCGCTCTCAATCGCGTCGAACTCATCGCCCATGCATCGAGATTGACGCACTCCGCGCCGCAGGCCGCCTCGTGGAACCGGGGGTCGATGTAATCCGGCCCTGATTTGGCCCCGCGCACTGCGACGCCGCGCCGCGACAGCGCGCGTAAAAGGCCGAGCGTGACCGTGGTCTTGCCGGAGCCGGAGGCGGGAGCGGCGATCAGCAGGCCGGGCATCAGCCCTGCTCTGCGGGCCGTCCGCGTCCCAGCGGGTCGAGATCGCGTGGGGCTTCGCCCGCGATCTGTCCTTGCCAGTCGAGCACTTGCCGCATGAGGGCCGCGCGACCGATGCAGATGATCGCCGGCGGCTCGAGCTTGGTGTCGGCGATGTCGGCTGCCATGCGGTCGAGGCGGGTTTCTAACACCTTCTGCGTCGGCGTCGTGGCACCCGCGACCACCGCCACAGGCTCGTCGGCGGATCGGCCCGCGGCAAGCAGGGCCTCAGCGATGGCGCTGGCGTGCTTGATGCCCATGTAGATCACGATGACCTGACTGCCGCGCGAGATCGCGGCCCAGTCGAGCGACGAAGGCGTGGCACCCGACTGATCGTGGCCGGTCACGAAGGTCACCGACTGATTTACGTCGCGGTGGGTCACCGGGATGCCCGCATAGGCCAGCCCGCCGATACCGGCGCTGATGCCGGGGATGATCCGCACCCGCACGCCATGCTGCACCAGCGTCTGAGCTTCCTCGCCGCCGCGTCCGAAGACGAAGGGATCGCCGCCCTTGAGCCGCAGCACGCGCCGCCCGGCCTGCGCCAGTTCGACCAACCGTAGCGAGATGTCGCGCTGCTTGGCCGAAGGCTTGCCACCACGCTTGCCGGCATAGATTTTCTCGGCCTCGGGCGCCCAGTCGAGAATGCGTTCGTCGACCAACGCGTCATAGACGATGACATCGGCCTGCCGGAGCGCGTTGAGCGCGTGCAGCGTCAGCAGGCCCGGATCGCCGGGGCCCGCGCCGCAAAGCCAGACCCAGCCGGGTTCGAGTGCGGGCCAATGATGGGCGGGGAGGGAGATCGAGTCGGTCATGAGATCGTTATTGCCCCGCGCCCGGCGCGAGGGAACCCCCGGTCGCGCTTTCCTCTCGCGCCGCGCGCTCCTAATGTCCGTTTCATGAGCACGCCCGCCCCCCTTCGTCGCGGCTGGACCACCGGCGCCTGCGCCGCCGCCGCCACGCGCGCGGCGCTGCTGCGGCTCTGGGGCGGCAACTGGGTCGACGAGGTGTCGATCACCCTGCCGCGCGGTGAGACGCCAGTCTTTGCGCTGGAACATCGGGCCGAAGGCGAGGGCTGGGCCGAGGCGGGGATCGTCAAGGACGCGGGCGATGACCCCGATGTGACGCATGGCGCGCTGATCGTGGCGCGGGTGCGCGATATGTCGGGCGGCGTGACGTTCCGCGCGGGCGAGGGTGTGGGCATGGTGACCAAGCCCGGCCTGCCTATCCCGCCGGGCGAGCCCGCGATCAACCCGGTGCCGCGTGCGATGATGGAGGAGGTGGTGGCGGAAATCGCCGCCGATCAGGCGCGCGCACCGGACGTGGAAATCACCATTTCCGTGCCCGGTGGCGCGACGCTGGCGGAAAAGACGTGGAACCCCCGTCTCGGGATCACGGGCGGCATCTCGATCCTCGGCACCACCGGCATCGTGCGCCCGTTTTCCTGCGCCGCCTGGATCGCCTCGATCCATCGCGGGGTCGACGTGGCACGCGCGACTGGGCTGGGCCACGTCGCAGGTTGCACCGGGGCGACGTCGGAGCGGGTTGTCCAAGGGCTCTACGACCTGCCGGATCACGCGATGCTCGACATGGGCGATTTCGCGGGTGGCCTGTTGAAATATCTTGCGAAACATCCGGTCCCGCGCGTCACCATCGGCGGCGGCATCGGCAAGATCACAAAGCTCGCACAAGGGGCCGTGGACCTACACTCTGCGCGGTCCCAAGTGGATTTTTCAGCCTTGGCCGAACTGGCCGGAGTGCCTGAGATCGCCGGGGCCAACACGGCGCTGGAGGCGTCGCGCATGGCTCCCGATCTTGGCCAGCTCGTGGCCGAGGCCGCACTGACGCAGCTCGTGGGGCGCTTTGGCACCGTGCAGGACGGCAGCGCCATCGCCTTCGACGTCGTCGTGATAGACCGCGGCGGTGCGATCCTCGGGCGCGCCTCGTGACGGTGCTCGTCCTCGCCGGCACCCGCGAAGGGCGCGAGATCGCCGCCGGTCTGGCGACGCGGAGCGTGTCGGTTCTGGCCTCGCTCGCCGGGCGCACGCGGCAGCCCTTGAAGGCGGGCGTGCCGGTGCGGACGGGCGGGTTCGGGGGGGAGGCGGGCTTTCGCGAGGTGGTCGCCGATCGGGGGATCACCGCCGTGATCGACGCGACGCATCCCTTCGCCCAAGACATCACCGAGCGCACCGCCCGGATTTGCCGCGAAGACGGCCTGCCGCATCTCGTCGTCCGTCGTCCGGGCTGGACGCCGGAACCGGGCGACGACTGGACCCGCATCAAGGCCGAGGCCGATCTCGCGGCGCATGTGCCGCGCGGCCAGACCGTGTTTCTGGCCACCGGGCCACAGCGGCTCGACGCTTTCACCGGTCTTGAGGGCCGCCGCGTGCTGTGTCGCCGGATCGATCCGGCACCGGGGCCGTTTCCCCATGAGAACGGGCAATGGGTCGTCTCGCGTCCGCCCTTCAGCATCAATGACGAAACCGCGCTCTTTGCCCTACTCGGGGTCGACGTGCTGGCCACCAAGGATTCGGGGGGTGAGGACGGGCGCGCCAAGCTCGAGGCTGCGCGGGCGCTGGGGCTGAAGGTCGTGCTGCTCGACCGGCCGCCGCTGCCCGAGGGGGCCCGGGTGGTCGAAACGGTGGAGGAGGCGCTGCAATGGGCGGAGGGGCTGTGAACGAACGCATCATCATGCATGAGGACCACGTGGCCGAGGGGGCGGACTGGCTCGCCGCCAACACCGATCATTTCGGGCGGCTACTGGAGGTCACCGGGCCGCTGCCGCTGCGCCGCACGCCAGACGGCTTTGGCCAACTCTGCTCGGCCATCGTCAGCCAGCAGGTCTCCACTGCCTCGGCGCGCGCGATCCGGGGGCGGTTGGAGGCAGCCGACCTGATGCGACCCGAGACGCTGGCATCGGCGGAGGACGAGGCGTTGCGCGCCGCCGGGCTGTCGCGCCAGAAGATGCGCTATTTGCGGGCATTGGCGCAGGCGGGGATCGACTTCGACGCGCTGCGCGACGCGCCTACGGAAGAGGTGATCGCCACCCTCACCGCCGTTACCGGCATCGGTGTCTGGACCGCCGAGATCTATGCGATGTTCGCGCTGGGCCGGGCGGATGTCTTCGCGCCGGGCGACCTCGCGCTGCAAGAGGGCGCGCGGCATCTGCTGGGGCTGGACGAGCGGCCGAAGGAACGTGCCCTGCGCGAGATCGCCGTGCAATGGGCGCCGTGGCGCGCGGTTGCGGCACGCGGTCTGTGGGAATACTACCACCACGTAAAGGGCAGGGAAGGAATCCTATGACGCGCGCATTGCAATCGGGCCGAGTGGAGCCGCTTAGCGGCGAGATGCGCTCGGCGGTGATCTTTCTGCATGGGTATGGTGCCAATGGTGCCGACCTGTTGGGCCTTGCCGATCCGCTGGCCGAGCATATGCCCGACACGCTGTTTCTGGCCCCCGATGCGCCAGAGGCCTGCATCGGCGCGCCGATGGGGTTTCAGTGGTTCCCGATCCCCTGGATCGACGGGTCGAGCGAGGAGGAGAGCCGTCAGGGTCTTGCTCGCGCGGCCGAAGATCTGAACGCCTTTCTCGACGGCATCATGGTCGACGAGGATCTGCTGCCCGAGCAGGTGATGGTCGTGGGTTTCTCGCAAGGCACGATGATGGCGCTGCACGTGTTGCCGCGCCGCGAGGACGCGATCGCCGGGCTGGTGGCCTTCTCGGGGCGCCTGCTCGAGCCCGAGCTTCTCGCAGACGAGGTGCAGAACCGCCTGCCGATCCTCTTGGTGCATGGCGACATGGACGAGGTGGTGCCGCCGCAATCGCTGCCCGAGGCGGCACAGGCGCTGCAAGAGGCCGGATGGACCGACCTCTATGCCCACGTGATGAAGGGCACGGCGCATGGAATCGCCCCCGACGGGCTCGAAGTGGCGCTGGCCTTCATGCGCGAACGTCTCGGCATCGCCTGATCTTTGGGCAGATCGCTCGAATTTCGTCATGTGGCTGTCATCTGCCTGGACCATGCTGGTCCGGGCGGTGACACGACCTTGGGACTTGCCAGCTTGCCGCCGCCAGATATAGTCGATGTACGGCAGGAGCGGGGCTCCCGCTCTGGTCGTCCGAAGGGGCTGCGAGAGCGAGGACGGACTCACGATGCAAGGCGACTTCAGGACCGAGTTCGTACGCGACCCGGTGGGGCTCAGGCAGCATCCGGCGCTGGTGCTCAACGCGGATTACCGCCCGCTGTCCTACTATCCACTTTCCCTCTGGCCTTGGCAGGAAGCGGTCAAGGCCGTGTTTCTCGACCGGGTCGACATCGTCGCCGAATACGATGCGGAGGTGCATTCGCCTTCCACCGTCATCCGAATACCCTCGGTCGTGGTGCTCAGAGATTTTGTCCGTCCCCAGAAGCGCGTGGCTTTCACGCGCTTCAATTTATTTCTCAGGGACGGTTTTCGCTGCCAATACTGCGGATCGAAGGGGGATCTCACCTTTGATCATGTGATCCCGCGCGCCCGCGGCGGCGTCACGAGCTGGGAGAACGTCGTCGCGGCCTGCTCGCCTTGCAACCTGCGCAAGGGGTCCAAGAGCCTGCGGCAGTCGGGGTTGAACCTGCAACGCGCGCCTCGGCGTCCCGGTGCCGAGGAACTGCGCGATCGCGGGCGGCGCTTTCCGCCGCATCATCTGCACGACAGCTGGGTCGATTTTCTGTACTGGGACGCCGAACTCGAGGCCTGATCGCGTTCAGGTTGCGCCCGGTACTCCGGATCGGGTTGCAGCCCACCCCTCGATGCCTAGACTGCGGCCAAACACACCGCTAAGAGGGCGGCGTTAGCGCTAACTGCACGGCCCTTGTGGCCGCCCAGACGGAGACACCCATGGTATCGCGCGTCATTCCGGTCGACAGCTTCGACCTCGTCATTTTCGGCGGCACCGGCGATCTCGCCCGGCGCAAAATCCTGCCGGGGCTGTTCCGCCGCTTCCGCTCGGGCCAGATGCCCGCCGAGGCCCGCATCATCGGCGCCGCGCGCTCCGATATGGATGACGCGGGCTACCGGCAGATGATCCGCGAGGCGATCGCGGAGTTCGGCTTGGAGGAAAAGGATGATGCCAGCGGCATCGACGCTTTCATCGAAAGGCTGCACTATGTCGCCATCGACGCCACGGGCGAGGGCGGATGGAACCAGCTGCGCGAGCTGATGCGCGACGGCGTGATCCGCGCCTTCTATTTCTCGGTGGCCCCCTCGCTGTTCGGCGCGCTGGCTGAGCGCCTGCACCAGCATGGCATCGCCGACGCCTCGAGCCGGATAGTGGTGGAGAAACCCTTCGGTCGCGATCTGGCGTCCGCCAAGGCGCTCAACGCAACGCTGGCCGAGCATTTCGACGAGGGGCAGATCTACCGGATCGACCATTACCTCGGCAAGGAAACGGTCCAGAACCTGATGGCCGTGCGTTTTGGCAACGTGCTGTTCGAACCGCTGTGGAATTCGCATTACATCGATCACATCCAGGTCACCGTGGCCGAGACCGTGGGCGTCGGCGGGCGCGGCGGCTATTACGACAAGTCGGGTGCGATGCGCGATATGGTGCAGAACCACCTGATGCAGCTTTTGTGCCTGATCGCTATGGAGCCGCCCTCGACCTATGACGCCGACACGGTGCGCGACGAGAAGCTCAAGGTGATCCGCGCCCTGCAGCCGGTTGAGCCGCACCAGATCGTGCGCGGTCAATACGACGCGTCGCAGGATGGCCCCTCCTACCGCGAGGACGCCGAGAATCCGCGCAGCTTCACCGAGAGTTTTCTGGCGCTCAAGTGTCACATCGCCAACTGGCGCTGGGCCAAGGTGCCGTTCTACATCCGCACCGGCAAACGCATGAAGGCGCGCTCTTCCGAAATCGCGGTGGTGTTCAAGGATCTCGGTCACACGATCTTCGAAGGCGACACCGCGCGGCACCGCAACATCCTGTCAATCCGGTTGCAGCCGAATGAGGGGATGGATCTGCAGGTGACGATCAAGGAGCCGGGACCGGGGGGCATGCGCCTCGTCGACGTGCCGCTCGACATGACCTTTGCCGACGCGCTGGGCCCGGATCGCGAGGATGCGCCGGATGCCTACGAGCGGCTGATCATGGATGTGATCCGCGGCAACCAGACTCTGTTCATGCGCGGCGACGAGGTCGAGGCGGCCTGGGCCTGGACCGATCCGATCATCAACGGATGGGAGGCGCGCAACGACGTGCCCAAGCTCTATGACGCCGGAACCGCCGGGCCTGAGGATGCGATGATGCTGATGCATCGCGACGGACGGCGCTGGCGCGAGATCAAGGGCTGAGAGGCCCTCCGAAGTCGCGGCAAACCTGCGGCTCCGAGACGAAACCGAAAGGAACAAACGGCATGGAATTCGTCGAATACGCCGATTCCGAAATGATGATGATCGACCTTGCCGATCGCGTGGCGAGCGAGTTGCGCGCGGCAATCACCGCCGATGGTCGGGCCAGCCTCGCGGTGCCCGGCGGCACCACGCCGGGGCCTGTGTTCGACACGCTCTCGGCAATTCGGCTCGATTGGGACAAGGTGCATGTGATGCTCACCGACGAGCGGTGGGTGCCCGAAAGCTCCGAGCGCTCCAACACCGGCCTGCTCAAGCGTCGCCTGTTCACCGGCGAAGCGGCAGCGGCGCATTACCTGCCGCTCTACGCCGAGGCCGAGCGTCCCGAGGAAAAGCTCGACGCGCTGCAGGCCAACCTCGCGCCGCATCTGCCGTTGTCGGTGGTGCTCTTGGGCATGGGGGCCGACATGCACACCGCCTCGATCTTTCCGGGTGCGGACCAACTCGACGCGGCGCTGAATGGCGAAGCGTCACTGGTGGCGATGCGCGCGCCGGGCGCGCCCGAGCCGCGCATCACCTTGTCGGCCAAAGTGCTGAACGACGCGATGCGCCGCCATATCGTCATCATCGGCGCCGAAAAGCGCGCCGCGTTGGAAAAGGCCCAGACGCTCAGCCCGCAGGAGGCGCCTGTCGCGGCGATCCTCAAGGGCGCGACCGTGCACTGGGCGGAGGGCTGAGACATGTGGGACGATCTGAAGGCCAAGGCGCAGGCCGTGGAAAACCGGCGCATCGAGACGCTGTTCGAGGATGCGGGCCGCGCGCGCGATTTCTCGGTCAGCGCGCTGGGCATGCTGTTCGACTACGCCAAGACCAACATCGACGCCGAGACCCGCGCGGCGTTGGTCGCGCTACTTGACGAGCGCGACGTCGCGGCCCGCCGCGATGCGATGTTCTCAGGCGCCGAGATCAACGAGACCGAGGGCCGCGCGGTGCTGCACACGGCGCTGCGCAACCTCGACGGTGCCGCCGTGACCGTCGATGGGCAAGACGTGATGCCCGAGGTGCTGGGCACGCTAAAGCGTATGGAAGAGTTCGCCCGTGCCGTGCGTTCGGGCGAAATCGCGGGGCAGGGCGGCGCGATCACCGATGTGATCAACATCGGCATCGGTGGGTCCGACCTCGGCCCCGCGATGGCCGCCAAGGCTTTGGCCCCCTATCACGACGGGCCGCGCTGCCACTTCGTGTCGAACGTCGATCCCGCCGATGTCGCCGATGCGCTGGCGGCCTGCGATCCGACCACGACGCTGGTCATCGTCGCGTCCAAGACCTTTACCACCATCGAGACCATGACCAATGCCCGCACCGCCAAGGCGTGGATGGGTCAGGCCGTGTCGGACACGGGCGCGCAGTTCGCGGCCCTTTCCACCGCCGCCGACAAGACCGCCGATTTCGGCATCGCGCCGGAGCGGGTCTTCGGCTTCGAGGACTGGGTTGGCGGACGCTACTCGATGTGGGGCCCGATCGGGCTGTCGCTGATGATCGCCGTGGGGCCGGAGGCGTTCCGTGCCTTCCTGCGCGGCGGTGAGGCCATGGACCGGCACTTTTGCGCCGCGCCGTGGCAGCAGAACCTGCCCGCGATGCTGGCTATGGTGGGGATGTGGCACAATCAGGTGCTGGGCTATACGACCCGCGCCGTGCTGCCCTATGACAACCGCCTCGCTCGGTTGCCCGCCTATCTCCAGCAGCTCGAGATGGAAAGCAACGGCAAGCGCGTGTCGATGGATGGCGAGGCGCTGTCGTTCCATAGCGGCCCCGTTGTCTGGGGCGAGCCCGGCACCAACGGCCAGCACGCCTTCTACCAGTTGATCCATCAGGGCACGCGGGTCGTGCCGTGCGAGTTCCTCATCGCCGCCGAGGGCCATGAAGAGGGGTTGGAGCACCAGCACCGCCTGCTGATCGCCAACTGCCTCGCGCAGTCCGAAGCGTTGATGAAGGGCCGCGATCTCGACGAGGCCCGCGAGAAGGTCGCTGGTAAATTCGATGGCGCGGAATTGGAGCGTCAGGCCAAGCACCGGGTCTTTCCGGGCAACCGCCCGTCGACGACGCTGGCCTATCCCAAGCTCGACCCCGAGACGCTGGGCAAGATCATCGCGCTCTACGAGCACCGGGTCTTCGTCGAGGGTATCGTGCTCGGCATCAACTCCTACGACCAGTGGGGCGTGGAGCTGGGCAAGGAGCTGGCCACGGCGCTGCAGCCGGTCGTCGATGGTGAGGCAAACGCCGATGACAAGGACGGCTCCACCGCGCAGCTCGTCGGTTTCCTGCGCGCCAACGGCGCCTGAGGCCAAGTTATATCGACTAGACATGGGGGCGGTCGCTTGATGCGGCCGCCCCTTTGCCTTCAAGTCTTACGCAAAAGGGCGATCGTCTCGCGCGATCGCCCTTGCCGACTTTCGGAAATCACGCGGATCAGGCGTCAGACCGCCGCCGTCACGATGATTTCGACCCGGTAATCGGGCGAAGCAAGCTTGGATTCGCCGGTATAGCGTGCCGGGGCGTGCTCCTTGGCGACCCAACCGTCCCAGACCTCGTTCATCGCAGCGAAATCGGCGATGTCGGCCAGCCAGATCTGCGCGGTCAGGATCCGCGTCTTGTCGGTGCCGGCTAGCGCCAGAAGCCGGTCGATCTCGGCCAAGGTGGCGCGGGTCTGCTCGCCGGCATCGGCGCCGGGGGCTTCGACCTGGCCCGCGAGATAGGCAATGCCGTTGTGGACGACAGCCTGGCTCATGCGGCCATTGGATTCGAGGCGTTGGATATCGGACATTCAGGGTCTCCCGTCAGGCGGTTGTCGGGCGGGAGTGGCTGGAGCGGGTAACGGGAATCGAACCCGTAACTGAAGCTTGGGAAGCTTTCGTGATACCTTTTCACCATACCCGCGCGCTCTAGCTTCGAGGTAGCCGTGCACGCGGGTATCGTCAAGCGGGTTTCACTCAGTCGCGGGCCCGCCTGCGCCGTCGGCCACCTTCGCCACCACCGCCTGCGGCGTTGAAGCTGGGCTCTGGCAGGGCCTGCGTCTCGCGCAGCCCGGCAAAGGGCGCGGTGGCATGCGGGATCGCGTTGGCGGCGACGAAATGCTCCTGAAAGCGTGGCTCGATCGCGGTCTCGACCTTGGTGATACGGCGCACCAAAGTCTCGGCTTCGCGGCGTGCCGCGACCGAGCACAAGGCGATGCGCGCACCGGTCCCGGCGGCGTTGCCCGCGCTGGTGACCTTCTCGACCGGCACGTCGGGGATCATGCCCAGCACGAGGGCGTGCATCGGGCTGATATGCGCGCCGAAAGCGCCAGCGAGGACCACCCGGTCCACGGCGTCGACCTCGCGCTCGTCCATCAGCAGGCGTGCGCCCGCATAGAGCGCCGACTTGGCAAGCTGGATCGCGCGGATGTCGCCTTGGGTCACGGTGATGCGTGGACCGCCCGCGTCCGATCCGTCGTGGATCAGGTAGGCGTGGGTGCGGCCTTCGGCGATCATCCGTGGCGTGCCGGTCTGTTCGGCCGAACCGATGAGGCCCTTGGCATCCACCAGCCCGGCGATGCGCATCTCGGCCACCGCCTCGATGATGCCCGAGCCGCAGATGCCCGTGACGCCGCCCCGACCAACCTCGTCCCAGAACCCGGGCTGATCGGACCATGTCTCGCAGCCAATGACGCGAAAGCGAGGCTCCTTGGTCATGGGGTCGATGCGGATCGCCTCGATCGCGCCGGGGGCGGCGCGCTGGCCCGAGGAGATCTGCGCGCCCTCGAAGGCGGGGCCGGTGGGCGAGGAGCAGGCGAGCACGCGTGCCCGGTCACCGAGCAGCAGCTCGGCGTTGGTGCCGACATCGACGATGAGCACGAGGTCGTCGGACTGATCGGGCCGTTCGGACAGCGCCACGGCGGCGGCGTCGGCCCCCACATGCCCCGCGATGCAGGGCAGGATATAGACCTGCGCGCCGGGATTGAGGGCGGTGAGGTCCAGATCGCGGGCAGGCAGGGACACGGCGTCCGAAGTGGCGAGCGCGAAGGGGGCTTGACCTAGCTCGACCGGGTCGATGCCCAGCAGGAGGTGGTGCATCACCGGGTTACACACGAACACCGTCTCCATGATGTCGCGCGCTTCGATCCCTGCCTCGGTCGCCAGTTCGCGGGCCAGATTGTCGATGGCCACGCGCACGGCCGCGGTCATCTCCGCCGCGCCGCCCTCGTTCATCATCGAGTAGCTAACCCGGCTCATGAGGTCTTCGCCAAAGCGGATCTGCGGGTTCATCACCCCTGCCGAAGCCTCGACATGACCGTCTTCGAGCGAGGTCAGATGCGCCGCGATGGTGGTGGAGCCAAGGTCGATCGCAAGGCCCCAGAGCGGCTCGGCCCGAAATCCCGGCCAGAGGTCGAGGATGCGCTGCGGCCCGTCCTCGGCCTCATGGTGCAGCGCGACCGTCACCTCCCACTCGCCCTTGCGGAGCGCCTGCTGCAGCTTGGCCAGCACGGATGGGGCGGCCGAGACCTCGCCGATGCGCCATTGGCCGCGCAGCGCCTCGCTCAGGCGCTCCAGATCGCCCTTCGGCTCGTGCATGTCGGGCTCGGGCACCGAGACGAAATACTTGCGCGTCGCGGCATCCATGACGATGGGCCGCGCGTCGGCGTTCTTGCGGACCACCTGCCGGTGCACCTGGCTTTCGGGCGGCACGTCGAGCACGACGTCGGAGCGGATCTGCGCCTGACAGCCCAACCGGCGGCCCGGCTTCAGGCCACGGATGCGGTCATAGCGTTCCTCGACCGCGTTCACCTCGCTCAGCGCGTCTTCGGCCACCGTCACGCCATGCTTGGAGAACTGGCCCTTGCCGGGGCTGACCTGACACTTGGAGCAGATGCCGCGCCCGCCGCAGACGCTGTCGAGATCGACGCCAAGGCGGCGTGCGGCGGCGAGGACCGTGGTGCCTTCTGGCACGCGGCCGCGCTTGCCCGATGGGGTAAAGATCACGAGGGGGTCCTGGGTCATGTCGGGCCTTTCGGGGGCGAGCGGTGCTTGCGCGGACCATAGGCGATTGCGCCGCGAGGGAAAGGGTGTGGGGGCGGCAGGGCATGGCTTCAATGCGACGCGCCGCTTTCGCCCTTTCCCCTCGGGAAGAACGGTGCGATAGGGACGTGCCAAACGAAGCATCCCAAAGGAGTGGTCCCGATGGAGATTCGCGAGGCTCTGACCTTCGATGACGTTCTGCTGGTTCCTGCCGCATCGAGCGTCATGCCGTCCACGGCCGATACCCGCACAATGGTGACGCGCGACATCGCGATGAACATCCCGCTCCTGTCGAGCGCGATGGACACCGTGACCGAAGCGCGCATGGCGATCTGCATGGCGCAGTCGGGCGGCATCGGCGTGGTGCACCGCAACCTCAGCGTCGCCGAACAGGCCGAGCAGATCCGGCAGGTGAAACGGTTCGTTTCGGGCATCGTCTACAACCCGATCACGCTCACGCCCGACCAGACGCTGGCCGACGCGCGCAAGCTGATGGAGCAATATTCGGTGACCGGCTTCCCGGTGGTGGGCGAGGGTGGCCGCGTCGTCGGCATCGTCACCAACCGCGACATGCGCTTTGCCGCCGACGATCGTACGCCGGTCAAGGCGATGATGACCGCCGACAACCTTGCCATGCTCAACGAGCCCGCGGACCTCGATCAAGCGCGCAACCTGATGAAGGAGCGTCGGATCGAGAAGCTGCTTGTCACCGATGCGCAAGGCCGCCTGACGGGCCTTCTAACGCTGAAGGATAGCGAGCAGGCGGTGGTGAACCCCTCGGCCTGCAAGGACCGGCTGGGCCGTCTGCGCGTGGCTGCCGCCTCCAGCGTCGGCGATGCGGGCTTCGAACGGTCCATGGCGCTGGTCGAGGCGGGCGTGGACATCGTCGTCATCGACACCGCGCATGGCCATTCCGAAGGCGTGGGCGAGGCGGTGCGCCGTCTCAAGCGCGAGGCGGGCGACGTGCAGATCATGGCCGGCAACGTCGCCACGGGGGCGGCGACGCGCGCGCTGATCGACGCGGGCGCGGATGCGGTCAAGGTCGGCATCGGCCCGGGCTCGATCTGCACCACGCGGATGGTGGCGGGCGTCGGCGTGCCGCAGCTCACCGCGATCATGGATTGTGCCGAAGCCGCGGGCGACACGCCCGTGATCGCCGACGGCGGCATCAAGTTCTCGGGCGACTTCGCCAAGGCGATCGCCGCAGGTGCCTCCTGCGCGATGGTCGGCTCGATGATCGCGGGCACGGACGAATCCCCTGGCGAGGTGGTGCTCTATCAGGGCCGGACCTTCAAATCCTACCGCGGCATGGGCAGCCTTGGCGCCATGGCCCGCGGCTCGGCCGACCGCTACTTCCAGAAGGACGCGGCCTCGGACAAGCTGGTGCCCGAGGGCATCGAGGGTCAGGTCCCCTACAAGGGCACTGCCACGGCGGTCGTTCACCAACTGGTCGGCGGTCTGCGCGCGGCGATGGGCTACACCGGCCATCCGACGGTCCAGTCGATGCGCGGCAACTGCGCCTTCGTGAAGATCACCGGCGCTGGTCTGAAGGAAAGCCACGTGCACGACGTGCAGATCACGCGGGAGTCGCCGAACTATCGTATCGGATAATCAGGGGGTTAGCGACGGGTCGCACGCTCTGGCTTCAGTGAACTATACGTGAACATGCTCAGAACATATCCAGTTCTGGACAATGCATCAGTCTTGGAGCTGATGCAGAAAAGGATAGTGGCAGTGGAAACTGATGCGAGCTCGCACGGCCATGGTAGCAAGAGCGTGATAGCATCCTCAGGCCTCTCAAAGGCCTGGGATTCCAAGGCGGGCAGTGCAAGTAGGCCAGGCTGGATGTCCGCTTCCGCGGCTGGTCCGAGGGCACGCTTGCGCCCGCGGCGAACTTCCCGAATCCGCCCTGTTTTCCAACGGTGACCGACGGCCCAGCGTCTACTCAGCACTCGTAGCCAAAGCCTGGAAAATCGCGAAGCCAAGAAATTGGGGAGGGGGAGCTAAGCCATATCTTGGAATGGATGATAGCAGGCTACAGCTCCTCCGCCCGAAACCGCTTCCAATGCAGGAGCCTCCTGCCGGCAACGCTCGGTTGCTCGCGGGCAGCGTGCGGCGAAGGCGCATCCCATCGGCGGATTGAGAGGGTCGGGGAGCTCACTCCCTCGTGCTTCCGGCGCTTCAAGCGCACGTCCCACCACCGGCGCGCTGCCGGCCAACAGCTTGGTGTAGGGGTGTTGCGGCGCCCGGAAGATCCGTTCGGCCGGCCCGATCTCGACCAAGGCCCCGAAGTAGAGGACGGCCACTCGGTCCGAGACGGCCTCCACCACCGCAAGATCGTGGCTGATGAAGAGGTAGGTCAGCCCCAGGCGTTTGCGCAGATCAGCCAACAGGTTCAGCACCTGGGCCTGGACACTGACATCGAGGGCCGAGACCGGTTCATCCAGGATCAGGATGCGCGCGTCTGCAGCCAAGGCCCTGGCGATGCCGATCCGCTGCGCCTGACCGCCTGAAAATTCATGTGGGTAGCGGTCGAGGAATTCGGGCCGCAGGTTCACGTTGTCGAATATCTCGGCAATGCGCTTCTTGCGGGCGACCTTGCCCATACCGTGCAGCTTCTTGAGCGGGAGCTCCAGGATCTGTCGGATCGTCTTCCGAGGGTTGAGCGAGGAGATTGGATCCTGGAACACATATTGAATGCGCCGACCGAAGTCGGTCGGATCCGAGGTGTTGAGAGCGGCTCCCTCGATCTCGATCGTGCCGGTGCTCGGTGCGACAAGGCCGACGAGCATCCGAGCGAGCGTGGTCTTGCCGCAGCCTGACTCCCCGACGATCCCAAGCGTTTCACCTTGCTCCACGCTGAGCGAAATCGGCTGAACCGCGCGCACGCCGGCGCGCGGCCCACCGAAGAGCCCCCCGCGCAAGGGGAACGTCTTGGAGAGATTTTCCAGTCGCAGAGCTTTGGTCATTCGGCAGCCTCCCTGGCGGGGCTTTCTTCGGGGAAGAGGCAGCGCACGGCGCGATTGCCTTCTGGGGCAAGCGGGATATGCCCCTCGCGGCACACGCTGCGGGCTTTGTTGCACCGCTCCGCAAAGGCACATCCCTCCGGCAGTCGGTCGATGGCGGGCGGAAGGCCCGGGATCGCTTCGAGCTTGCGGCGGCCGCCGCCGAGCTCGGGCACGCATGCGATGAGGCGGGCGGTGTAAGGATGGCGCGGCGCGGCGAGAACCGATTTCGTCGGGCCTTCCTCGACCACCTTTCCGGCATACATCACCGCCACTCGGTCGCAGAGCTGTGCCACGACCCCGAAATCATGGGTGATGAAGATGATGGCGAGATCGCGGGAGCGCCGTAGATCGTCGAGCAGCGACAGGATCTGCGCCTGCACTGTCACATCGAGTGCAGTTGTTGGCTCGTCGGCGATGATCACCTCGGGGTCGTTGGCGAGCGCCATGGCGATCCCGACGCGCTGGCGCATGCCGCCCGACATTTCGTGCGGGTAGTCCGAAATCCGGCGCTCAGGATTGGGTATCCGGACATCGCGCAGGAGTTCGACCGCCTTGCCACGGGCCTCTTCGGTTCCGATCTTCTGGTGCGCTTGGATCGCTTCGACAAGCTGATCGCCGACCCGGTAAAGGGGATGCAGCGTCGCAAGAGGGTCTTGGAAGATATATGCGATCTCGCGGCCGCGCACGGCGCGTAGGCGCTCATAGGGCGCCCCGATGAGGTCGTCGCCGCGATAGCGCACCGCGCCGCCGGTGATGACGCCAGGAGGCGAGGCCACGAGCCCGGTGACCGACAGGGCGGTGACCGACTTGCCGGAGCCGCTCTCGCCGATGAGGCCGAGACATTCACCCGGCTTGACCGCGAGGCTCACACCGCCCACGGCGCGCAGCTGCCGCGACCCGACATGGAACTCCGTCTCGAGCCCTTCGAGGGTGAGAATGCCCTCAAGGCTCGGCTCCGGAGCGGGCGCCGGACGGCGCACCCGGGTTGCAGCCATCGGCCGCGACAGTGCCCCCGACTTGAGCCGCGGATCGAGCGCGTCGCGGATACCGTCGCCCAGCAGGTTGATCGACATCACGATGACCAGGATCATGATGCCCGGGACCACCGAAGTATGCGGGTGACTGATAAGCGCGGCGCGCGCCTCTCCCAGCATCGAGCCGAGATCCGCCTGCGGCGGCTGGCTGCCTAAGCCCAGGAACGAGAGGCCCGCCGTTTCGAGGATCATCCAGCCGATCGTGGTCGACATGGCGATGACGATGACCGGCAGAACGTTCGGCAGAATCTCGGTGAGGATGATCTGCGGGCGCGACAGGCCGGAGAGACGCGCGGCGTCGACGAATTCCTTGTGCGCAAGCCCCACGGTGATGCCGCGAATGTTGCGGGCGAAGAAGGGCACGTTGACGGCCGCAACGGCGATCAGGGCATTCAGGAGACCCGGCCCCAGCGCTGCCACAATGGCCAGAGCCAGAAGGATGTAGGGAAAGGCCATCAGCATGTCGACGCCCCGCATGATGACGTTGTCGAGCCGTCCGCCGTAGAACCCGGCAATGACACCGATCGCGGCGCCGATGGTTGCGGCGATGGCCGCCGCGGCGAAACCGACGGCCAGCGACAGGCGCGTCCCCCAAAGCAGGCGGGACAGCAGGTCGCGGCCCAGATGGTCGGTGCCGAGCAGGGCGCCTTCGGAGAAGGGCGGGCGAAACCTGTTGGAGGTGTTCGTCACATCCGGGTCTGCCAACGGCAGAAGCGGCACCGCAATGGTGAGAAGCAGGACGAAGGCCAGGATGACGCCACCAGCGAGGGCCAGCCGATTGCGCGAGAAGAGCAGAAGCGAAGCCGTCATGTCCGGATCCTCGGGTCGAGCAGGCTCTGGGCCACGTCGACCACGATGTTGAAGAAGACGTAGCAAGCGGCGACGACGATCACGCCGCCCTGCACCAGCAGGATGTCGCGGCGCAGGATGGCGTCGACCAGCATCCGGCCGATGCCCGGCCACTGGAACACGATCTCGATATAGACGGCCCCGGAGAGCACGAAGCCCGCCTGTATGCCCAGCACCGGCAGGATCGACACCATCGCGGCGCGCAAGGCGTGGCGCCAGATAACCGAACGCTCATGCACGCCCTTGGCACGGGCGGTGCGGATGAAGTCCTGCCGCAGCACCTCAAGCAGGGCCGAACGTGACAGCCGGGCGATCACGCCCGTGGCCACAACGGCCAGCGCGATCGCCGGCATGGCCAAGTGCGAGATCAACGCAGCCGCGTCGCGGGTGCCGTAGATGGGCCACATGCCCGACACCGGAAACCAGCTGAGCCTGACCGCGAAGAGCAGGATCATCATCATGCCGAGGAAGAAGGAGGGGATGGAGATGCCCAGCAGCACCGCGAAGGTGATCGCCTTGTCGGCCCAGCCATACTGGTTGGCGGCCGAAATCGTCCCGGCGATGACGCCCAGAAGGGCGCAGAGAACAAAGGCAGTGCCCGCCAGGATCAGCGTCGCGCCGAAGCGCTCGAGCACCTCGTCCAGCACGGGCCGGTTCAGCGCGAAGCTCTGCCCGAAATCTCCTTGGAGCATGTTGCCAAGCCAGATCAGGTATTGGCGCCAGAGCGGTGCATCGAGGCCAAGCTCGCGGTTGATGCGGGCCACGTTCTCTGGCGTGGCATAGCTGCCGAGGATGGCGGTCGCGGGATCGCCTGGGATCAGCGCCATGATCAGGAAGACGATGACGGTGATGCCAAGCAGCACCGGCACCGCCGAGAGCAGCCGTCTGAGGATGTATCCGCCCATGCGCGGTCTCTCCCGAATGGGAAGCGGGGGCCGGTGCGCGGCCCCCGCGCGTGATCAGTTCTTGGCGACGTCGTCGAGCAGCAGGAAGAACGACGGCTGCAGGTCGAAATTCTCGACACGGTCGTTGGTCACCGCGTTCTGCTTCCAGTTCGCGACGAAGACCCACGGCGCGTCTTCGTGCACAATCTCCTGCATCTCCTTGTAGAGACGAGCGCGCTCCTCCTGGTCTGTGGCGCGGCGCGCCTGTTCGAGAAGCTCGTCGACCTCTGGGTTGGAGTAGTAGCCAGAGTTGAAGCCGCCCTGATCGGGAAACGCCTCGCTGCGCAGTGCAAGGAAGGGCAGGGTATCGGGGTCGTTCGTCATCCAAGCCATCTCGGCCATATCGGCCTTGCCCTCGAGGCCCGGGTTCACCTCACCCAAGAAGGTGTTCCACTCGTAGGTCTCGATCGTCACGTCGAAGCCCACCGCCTCGAGGTCGGCCTGGATCGCGGTGCCCATCGCCACCGGGTCGAGCATGCCCGAGCCGCCCTCGGTGACGTAGAAGGTCAGCTCGGCGCCTTCGGCGCCGGCTTCGGCGATCAGCTCGCGCGCCTTCTCCGGATCATAGGGGTAGGGCTCGAGATCCTCATTGTAGGCCCAGGCGAAAGCGGGCGGCGTGGGACCAGCAGCAACTTCGGCGGTGCCTTCGAGCACCTCGTTCACGATTGCTTCCTTGTCGATCGCGTAGTTCGCTGCCTGCCGCACCAGCTTGTCCGCAAAGGGCCCTTCCTTCGCGTTGAGGATCAGGAACCACAAATGCGGGCCGGCCTGTTCGTGCAACTGGTAGCTTTCGCCCTCGAACTGCGACAGCGCTACGGGTGGGACCTCCACCATCAGATCAATGCCACCGGCCAACATTTCGGCCGTGCGGGTGCTGGCATCGGTAATGGGCCGGAATACGACGGCTTCGAGCTGAGGTGCACCGTCCCAGTAATCCGGGTTGGCCTCGACGACGACCGCCTCGTTGGGCCGCCATTCCGCGAACTTGAAGGGACCCGTGCCCGACGGGTTGCGACCGAATTCCGAGCCATGGTCCTCGACCGCGGCGGGCGAGACGATCAGGCCGGTCGGGTAGGCGAGGTTGGACAGGAAAGGCGCGTAGGGCTCGTTCAGCACGAACTTTACCGTCATGGGGTCGACGACCTCGACCTTCTCGATTGCCGAGAAGAAGAAGGAAAGCGGGAACGGGCCGGTGTCGTAGTAGGGGTGGTTCTCGTCGAGCATGCGGTCGAAGTTGAACTTCACCGCCTCGGCGTCGAACGAACTGCCGTTATGGAAGGTGACGCCCTCGCGCAGCGTGAAGGTGTATTCGGTGCCGTCCTCCGAGATCTCCCAATCGGTCGCCAGCGCCGGCTCGACCTCCAGAGTGCCATCCTTGTAGCGCACCAGCCCGTCATAGACGTTCATCAGGATGCGGAAGTCGTTCACCGCAGTCACAGCCGCCGGGTCGAGAGCCTTGGGCTCCGCGATCTGGCCGACGACGAGGACGCCCGGCGGGGTCTGGGCGAAGGCCGGGGCACCCAGGGCCATGGTAAGGGCGGTGCCGGCAGCAAGCAGGCTTCGGCGGGTCATTTGTCCAATCGACATGGGTTACCTCTCCTGTTCGGTTCGATCTTATTTTTCATGATAAATTGCATCAGGGCAAATTTTCATTATAAATTCAAGCGCGGTGGCACGGAGATAATGAGATGACGATTTCGATCCTTGCATATGACGCGGAAACAGGCACTTACGGCGGCGCCGCCACCACGGGCAGCCTCTGCGTCGGGGGGTGGGTGCTGCGCGGGGATGCCGAATCGGGGCTTTCGGCCTCGCAGGGGTCCTTGCCGAGCACCCTCTGGGGCACCCAAGTGCTGGAACGCATGCGGGCTGGTCGGCCGGCTGCCGAGGCGGTGTCCGGGGTCGTCGATGCCGATGCGGGCCGCGCCCATCGCCAGCTGGCGGCCCTTGATCCGAAAGGGGGAACAGGGCACTTCACGGGGGCTTCGAGCATTCCGGCGGCTGGTGCGCGGCAAGCGCCATCAGTCGTCGTGACGGGCAACCTGCTCTCCGGTGATGATGTGCTCGAAGCCTGTCTGGACGGCTACCGGAAGGCGCACGGGAACATGGCCGAGCGCCTCGTCGCGGCGCTCGAGGCGGCTGCCTCAGCCGGAGGCGACAGCAGAGGGCTTCTGTCTGCCGCACTGCTCGTCGTATCGCGCAGCGCCCCGCCGCTCAGCCTTCGGGTCGACTACTCCGAAACGCCGTTGCAGGATCTTACAGACCTGCATCGCAGAGCCACCAGTGGGGCCTATGGCGAATGGGCGCGCCTCGTTCCGACGCTTGATGAGCCCGAACGAGCCATGCCCTACAGCGAAACCGTCACCCCGGCCGGCTGATCAGTGGGTCATGAAGCGCTTCATGACCACGGCTTGCTGGTCTTCCATCATCCGCCAGGCCATTTCCATGTGCGAGCGCATGATGGAACGGGCCGCCTCGGCATCGCCTCGTTCGATTACATCGAGCAGGTCGAGCTGATGCTGCCGCCCCGTCCGCCAGAGTTCGACGTTGGGCGTCGCATAGAGCTGCTTGTAAACGGTGAGGTCCGCGAGGATCTGCGACATGAAACCGATGATGAACCCCAGCAGCGCATTGTCGGCGAAGCTCGCGAGCTTGGCATGAAAACGCAGGGACGCGACATGCTGCGCGCGCTCCTCCTCGGGGTCATTGGCCGGCTCGGCGTAGCCGTCGATGATCGAGCGCAGTTCGGAAAGCTGGTCCGTCGACAGGCGCCCTGCCAGCCCGGCCGCAACCTCGGGCTCGAGCGCGACCCGAAGCTGGTAGATGTCGGCGATCGAGATGTCCCGGAAGTAAAAGTAGTTCGCGAGCAAGGCATGCGCACGCTCAGAGGATACTTCGCCGACGAAGCTGCCACCGCCGGGCCCGGTCTTGGTTTCGACCAAGCCTTGCGCCTGCAGCAGGCGCATGGCCTCGCGGATCGTGCCTTTGGACATACCGAAACGTTCGATCAGCTCGGTCTCGCCAGGGAGGCGGTCACCCGGCTGCAGACCCTGCTCGACCACCCACTCCTTGATGGCCTCGGCCACGCGAATGGGACGGGAGCGCCTGCGGCCCTTTTCGGCAGGAGTGACGCTCGTTCTCGCCATCGCACAACTCTTTCGACTTCCGAAGGCGTCCATAAGACAAATTTATCATGATAAATACAAGGGGTAGTATGAGCTATGGCGAGTTGGCCGCGGAGCGGCTGTCGGAAATCGCTGAGATGTCCGAAGCGGGCCCGGGGGTCACTCGTCTGCCTTGGACGCCTGAACACCGTCGGGCCCTCGATATCATATCGGACTGGATGCGGGATGCCGGACTGGACGTCAGCCTCGATGCGGCCGGAACTCTAATCGGACGAACTCCAGGCATGTCCGGAAGACCCGCACTGTTGCTTGGCTCCCATCAGGACAGTGTCCGCTCCGGCGGTCGCTTCGATGGGATCATGGGTGTCGCAATAGCCTGCCTCGCCGTTCGTCGGCTTCACAAGGAAGGCGTCCGCCTGCCATTCGCGGTCGAGGTTCTGGCCTTCGCGGACGAGGAAGGGGTTCGATTTCCAACAGCCCTGATCGGTCCGCGCGCCCTGGCGGGTCGCTTCGACCCGGCCGTCCTGGACATGAAGGACGCCCAGGGGGTGAGTATGCGCCAGGCGATGCAGGGGTTCGGTTTGGATCCGGACGGCATTCCTGCACTGATGCGCCAGAGGGAAGAGGTGGTCGGGTATTTGGAGGCCCACATCGAGCAAGGCCCTGTGCTCGAGGCGCAAGGCCGATCGCTGGGTGTGGTGACCGCGATCTGCGGAATCTCCCGCTACGCAGTCGCCTTCGAAGGTGAGACTGGTCATGCGGGCACAGTTCCCATGGCAGGCCGACGTGATGCGCTGGTCGCCGCGGCCCGCTTCGTGGCGGCCATGTCCGACGCTGCGACGGCGATGGAGGATTGTCGCGCCACGGTCGGCCAGATCGATGTGAAGCCCGGCGTTGTCAACGCCATCCCCTCCGAGGTCCGCCTGACCCTGGAACTTCGAGCCCCCTCGGACGAGAACCGGCTGGGGCTCAGATCGAAAGCTATGCATCTGGTTCAGGAGATCGCTGTGCAAGCCGGGGTAGCTGTGCGGATCGAGCAGACTTACGAGCAGCCTGCTGTTGTCTGTGATCCTGGTATCAGGGCGGCTTTGTCTCGGGCCATGACCGCATCAGCCATGTCCGCAATCGCCATACCTTCCGGCGCGACGCACGACGCATCCGCGATGGCCGATCTCTGTCCGGTCGGGATGCTATTTACCAGGTGCAAGGGCGGCCTCAGTCATAGACCAGACGAATTCGCCAGCGCAGCGGATATGGAAGATGCCGTTCAGGTTCTCGCGAATGCGATCAAAATCATGGCGTTGGAGCGACCTTCCAAGTGGGCAGACTGAAAAGATGGTTGGCCTGATAGCGAGGAGCCTCTGGTAATTCCGGCGCCTCTCAACCATCGTTGGATCTTGAGCTGCCCCAACTGAGTGCTCCAGGTTAATTGTTAATGCATGGTCGGTCTCCGGTCGACGGGCACGATGCTTTCCGGCGCCGGCGGGCGATAGCCCAAGGCACTGTGGGGCCGAACAGTGTTGTAGTGCTTCCGCCATCTCTCGATCAGGATCTGCGCCTCGCGCAACGTGTAGAAGATCTCCCCGTCGAGCAGCTCGGTCTTAGGTAGCAGATGCACCAAGCCCTTGCTTTGGATCTTGAATGGGAACAGGATGGGAACATGTTTCGCGTAGCGAGGCGACCATGTCCCAGCATTTCCTGCTTTCCGCCGCCGCCCGGACCCTGTCGCTCAGGACGATCTACGAGGAAGGGGAAGACGCCGCATATCGGCGCTTCTGCCGGCTGCGATGGCCCGAGACGGAGGGCGCTCCGGTCTGCCCGCTCTGCGGCTGCCTGGACATCTACGACCTGAGCACCCGGCGCCGGTTCAAATGCGCCGCCTGCCACCGGCAGTTCAGCGTCACCTCCGGCACCGTCTTCGCCTCGCGCAAGCTGGCCTTCGTCGATCTGCTCGGGGCGATCTGCCTGTTCGTGAACGCCGCCAAGGGTCTGTCCGCGGTCCAGCTCTCGCGGGATCTGGACGTGCAGCACAAGACGGCCTTCGTGCTGATGCACAAGCTGCGGGAGACGATGACACTCGAGACCCGGGAGACCCGGCTCGAGGGTGAGGTGGAAGTGGACGGGGCCGTGTTCGGTGGCCAGGTCCGGCCCGCCAACGCGCGCGACGACCGGGTCGACCGCCGCCTGCTCGCCAACCGCAGCGGCAAGCGCAGGGTGGTTGTCGTTCTGCGCCAGCACGGTGGCAGGACGCTGCCCCGGAGCTTCCTGCGCGAAGCCCAGGCTGTCGATTTCGCCCGGGAAAGGATTGCCTCCGGCAGCGTCATCTCGGCCGACGAGGTAGCGCACTGGGACGTCCTCGAGCCCGACTTCGAGATGAAACGCGTCAATCATTCCGAGGCCTACAGCCGCGAGGGCGTTCATACCAACCTGGCCGAGAGCTACTTCTCGCGGCTGCGGCGCATGATCGGCGGCCAGCACCTTCGGGTGGAGGGGCACTACCTCGATGCCTATGCCGCGCACGCCGCCTGGCTCGAGGATCACCGCTTCGACAGCAACGGCGGCCTCGCGGACCGTCTCATCGGCGGCGCGATGGCGGCGCCTGTCAGCCGGGCGTGGAAGGGGTATTGGCAACGACGCGCAGCGTGACGGCGTCTCCGGCGCTCCAGACGCACATGCCTTTGCGCTTTTCCACCAGCCGGACGAGCCGCCGGTGCCTGGCGTGCCGCAGCGCCTGGACGACCTTGAACACGACCGAGTTCCGCAACGCCGTGTCCGACACCTCGAGGCCGCGCTCGATCATCACCCGCTCCGCCAGTTCCCGGGTGGTCAGCTCGGCGTCCACCCCCAGATGCTGCACGCAGATGTCGGCAATCTCGCCCTTCTTGAAGAAGCCGTGGCTCACGATGTAGCGCGCACGCCGGCGTTCGGGCACTGCGAACAGCTCGATCGTCGCGTTCACATGCGCAAGGTCATGCTTCGCATGGGCGATCTGCGTCTCGTAGGCCTTGATCTGTCCAAGAATCTCGGCGCGCTTCTGCGTCAATGTCTGGATGATCAGGGGCTCGGCCATGCCGCCATTGCAGCGAACTTCGCCGGCCCGGTCCATCCGGCAAACTGGTGCATCTGCTACCTAAGACCGGAGCAGCTCGTTGCGGAAGCGGGCGTTGAAGCTTTCGCAGTAGCCGTTCTCCCACGGCGAGCCCGGTTCGATGAAAGCGGTCCTGGCGCCGACGGCCTCGATCCAGTCCCGGACCTTCGTGGCCACGAATTCGGGGCCATTGTCTGAGCGAATGAACTCGGGCGGCCCGCGCAGGATGAACAGCTCCGTCAGGACATCCACCACGTCGGTGGAGTTGAGCTTCCTGCCGACGCGGATCATCAGCGCCTCCTTCGTGAACTCGTCACTCGGCATCGTCCTCGGACCGTTTATGGATGGCTCCCGCGTGGCAAGGGCTTTCGT
>NZ_CAXHZL010000014.1:0-102056 GCF_964022235.1 uncultured Limimaricola sp.
CGACCCCCGGCGTGACAGGCCGGTACTCTAACCAACTGAGCTACAACCGCGCATCTTGTCGTCCGGCAGCGCCGAACGTGAGGCGGGTTCTAGGCAGTGCGGCGGGGGGCGTCAAGCGTCGATCTGTGCAAAATCGCCCCTTCCGCGAGATTGTCCGGCTGACCCTGGGGCAGCCTCTCGATCGGCCCTCAGGGCAGTGGAATATGCTCGCTTTCCCCCGGCGGCAGGCGAAAGCGCCCATGCGTGAAGTCGCCCGCGCGCCATGCGGCCTTGGCCGCCTCGATCCGTTCGGGCGACGAGGCCACGAAATTCCACCAGATGTGACGCGGTCCCGGCATCGTCGCCCCGCCCAGAAGCGCGATGCGCGCGCCTGCCGGCCCCGCACGCAACGAAATCCGGTCACCGGGACGAAACACCATCATCCGCCCCGCCTCGAACACCTGCCCTGCCACCTCGACGCTGCCCGAGAGCACATGCACGCCGCGGTCTTCGTGCTCGTCGGGAAGCGGCAGATGCGCGCCCGGCGCCAGCTCGGCGTCCGCGTGGAACAATTCGCCCGGCGCGGCGACCGGAGAGGCGGCCCCATAGGCGTTGCCCAGCATGAGGCGCAGCTTCACGCCCCCCTCCTCGATCATCGGCAGTGTTTCGGCGCCTGCATGTTCGAACCGCGCAGGCCCGTCCTCCATGTCGTCGGGCAGCGCCAGCCAGGTCTGCAGCCCGAACATACGGCCGCCATTGGCGCGCGCTTCGCCGTCGACGCGCTCCGAATGGGTGATGCCCTCGCCTGCGACCATCAGATTCACCGCACCCGGCGCGATCCAGCTGTCGGTGCCAAGGCTGTCGCGGTGGTGGATCTGTCCTTCGAGCAGGTAGGTCACGGTCGCCAACCCGATATGCGGATGCGGGCGCACGTCGAATCCCTCCCCGCGCAGGAACTCTGCCGGGCCGACCTGATCGAAGAAGATGAACGGCCCGACCATCTGGCGGCGCGGCGCAGGCAGGGCCCGGCGCACTTCGAAGCCGCCCAGATCGCGGGCGCGTGGCACGATGACGGTCTCGATCGCCTCCGCATCGACGCTGATGTCGAGTGGATCGAAGCTGGGGATCTGGCTCATGTCGGCCTCCTGTCCTTACAGGACCAACATAGCACTTCGCCGCCCGCGCGGTGAGGCGCAGCTTCGCAGGAGGGCTGTGCGGGAGTGTGGTGGGTGGTGAGGGGCTCGAACCCCCGACATCCTCGGTGTAAACGAGACGCTCTACCAACTGAGCTAACCACCCGCGCGGGTCGGTTTAGCGGTCTGCCTCGCGGGCTGCAAGGGCCACGGCGATCCTCTCGTGTCGACCCTGCGCCACCCGGAACACCACCCCCTGCCCGCCCGGCACCCGCGCCAGATCGGCCCGTGTGCCGCCTGTCGCGATGGTGCGCAGCACGCGCGAGGTCATGCCGTGGGTGACGAGGATGGCAGGGCCGTCGAGCGTGGCCAGCAGATCCGCACAGCGCGACCAGAGCGAGGCGAACCCCTCGCCGTTCGGCGCGCGCGCATAGAAATCGATAAAGTGCTCATCCTTTGGGCCGGGCCAGCGCGCATCGATTTCGGCGCGGTCGAGGCCGGACCAATCGCCCATCGCGATCTCGCGCAGCCTCGGGTCGGTCTGCGGGGGGGTGCCGAACGCCAGCCGCGCGGTCTCGACGGCGCGGCCTTGCGGCGAACAGAGCAAGCGATGGGTTTCGGGGCCTATGCCGCGCTGGGCGAGGCACCGCCCCATGGCGCGGGCCTGCGCCTGACCCTGCGCGGTCAGGGGCGAATCGAGCCCGCCCTGCATACGGCGCGCGGCGTTCCATTCGGTCTCGCCATGCCGCATCACGTAGATCTCGGGTATCGTCATGCGCGCTCCTCCCTCGGTCCGGTCCAGCGGCGTGGTCCGGGACCGGATCGGCCCAGCCGGTCGTCGGCGTTATAAAGCGGACAGCTGTCGATCGACAGGCAGCCGCAGCCGATGCAATACCCCATCTGGTCGCGCAGCCGCGTCATCAGCTCGATCCGCTCGCTGAGCATCTCACGCCAAGGCTCCGCCGCTGCGGCCCAATCGCGGGCCGAAACGGCGCGGTCGCGCGGCAATCCGTCGAGCACGTCGCGAATTTGCGACAACGGCACGCCGACCGACTGCGCCACCTTGATGATCGCCACCCGACGCAGCTCGCGCCGGTCATAGCGACGGTGGTTGGCAGGGGTGCGCCAGCTGCGGATCAGCCCTTCGGCTTCGTAGAAATGCAAGGTCGACACCGGCACGCCCGCGCGCGCCGCCATCTGGCCGACGCTGAGATCGCTTGGAACTGGTTTCGACATCGCGCTTGACCTCAACCTTACTTGAGGTCGCAGATTGAGGGCTCCGAAACGGAATCACAAGCCTCCGAGGAGCCCCGAACATGACCGTCACCCTGCCCCACCCGCGATTCTCCCTTCGCCTCCTGCGCCGCCTTGCCGCCCGGTTCGCGCCGCAGGGCCGCGCCCATGATCCGCTCGACGACGCGCTGTGCAACGAGTTGCAGTCGATGCGCCACGCGGATCAGGTGCTGCGCCTGCGGGATCTGCGCCGCGATACGCATCTCGCGCGCGACATGGGGCTCGAACCCGAAGCCGATCCCTGCCCACGCGTGCCGGGGCCGGGCGGCAGGCTCTTGTGAAACGCGGCGTGCGGGCACTGGACCTATATCGCCCGCGCGCCGTAGCAGGGGCCGAGAGACAAGCCCCGGAGTTCGCATGACGCAGTTTCCCATCGCCGCCGCCATCAGCGCCGCCACCAATGACGCAGCCGACACCGCCACCCGCGCCATACCCGCCGCCGCGACGGCGCCCGACGACCACCCGCGCATCGCGGTGATTTCGGCCTTCGCGCCCGAGATCGCGATTCTCGAGGCCGCGATCGAAGGAGCCGAGAGCCGACGCATCGGCCCTGCGACCTACATCACCGGACGGCTCGAAGGGCGCGAGGTCGTGTTGTTCCTTTCGGGCATCTCGATGGTCAACGCGGCGATGACCACGCAGGCGGCGCTCGATCATTTCAACGTCACCTCGATCCTGTTCTCGGGCATCGCGGGCGGGGTCGACCCGAGCCTTGGGATCGGCGACGTGGTGGTGGCCCAACGCTGGGGACACTACCTCGAAGGCGCCTTCGCGCGAGAGACGGAGGATGGCTATGCCCTGCCCGGCTGGATGGGCGCGCCGGTGGCGAACTTCGGCATGATCCACAGCCGCGGCGTCGACGTGGTGCCGCCCGGTGGAACCCTGCCCGAGAGCCGATTCTGGTTCGACAGCGACCCGGAGCTTCTGGAGATCGCGCGCGCGGCGGCGCAGGGCGTTGAGCTGCAAGCCTGCGGCGCGGCAACGCCGCAAGTGGTGATCGGCGGCAATGGCGTCTCGGGGCCGGTGTTCATGGACAACGCGGGCTTTCGCGACCACGCCTTTGCCTGCTTCGAGGCACGCGTGCTCGACATGGAGAGCGCCAGCGTCGCGCAGGTGGCCTATGCCAACGATGTGCCCTTCGTGGCGTTTCGCTCGCTGTCGGACCTCGCGGGTGGCGGCGATGGCGAGAACGAGATCGCGGCCTTCTTGTCGGTGGCGGCCGAGAACTCGGCGCGGCTGATGCGCGCGGTGCTGGCCCGGTTGCCCATACCGAAGGCCTGAGACGCAAAAGGCGCGCCCCGTGGGGCGCGCCTTCCGTATCATGGTGGGTGATAAGGGATTTGAACCCCTGACATCTTCGATGTGAACGAAGCGCTCTACCACTGAGCTAATCACCCGTTGGCGCGTCGTTTAGCGATCCCCGCCGAGCGGCGCAAGACCTCCCAAGCGGCAATTTCACCCAAATGCGAAAAGGGCGCCCCGAGGGGCGCCCTTCGCCTGGGTCAGTGATGCGCGGTCGTGCCCGCCCCGCCACCGGGGGTTTCGAGCGCGCGGGCGGCCGCAGCAGCCTCTTCGGCCTCCTCGTCCCACTCAATCGGCTCGGGCTGACGCACCAGCGCGTGGCGCAGCACCTCCGACACATGGGTCACCGGGATGATCTCCAACCCGTTCTTCACCACGTCGGGGATCTCCGCGAGATCCTTCTCATTCTCCTCGGGGATCAGCACCGTCTTGATGCCGCCCCTAAGCGCCGCGAGCAGCTTCTCCTTGAGGCCACCGATCGGCATGGCGTTGCCGCGCAGGCTCACCTCACCGGTCATGGCGATGTCCTTGCGGATCGGAATGCCGGTCAGGACCGACACGATCGACGTCACCATGGCGAGACCAGCGGACGGGCCGTCCTTGGGCGTCGCGCCGTCGGGCACATGGACGTGGATGTCCATGCGATCGAAGCGCGGCGGCTTCACGCCGATCTGCGGCGCGATGGAGCGCACGTAGCTCGACGCCGCGTCGATCGATTCCTTCATCACGTCGCCAAGCTTGCCGGTGGTCTTCATCCGACCCTTGCCCGGCAGGCGCAGCGCTTCGATCTGCAGCAGATCGCCACCCACGGAGGTCCAGGCCAGACCCGTGACCACGCCTACCTGATCCTCCTTCTCGGCCAGCCCATAGCGGAACTGCTTCACACCGAGATAGTCGGCGAGGTTCTCGGGCGTCACCTCAACGGTCTTGACCTCCTTGCGGACGATCTTGGTCACCGCCTTGCGGGCGATCTTCGACAGCTCGCGCTCGAGGTTCCGCACACCGGCTTCGCGGGTATAGGTGCGCACCATTTCGGTGAGCGCCGCGTCGTCGATCGAGAACTCGGTCGGCTTCAGCCCGTGGTTCTTGAGAACCTTGGGCATCAGGTGCTGACGCGCGATCTCGCGCTTTTCTTCCTCAGTGTAGCCCGCGAGGCTGATGATCTCCATCCGGTCGAGAAGCGGCCCCGGCATGTTGTAGGAGTTCGCCGTGGTCAGGAACATCACGTTGCTGAGGTCGTATTCCACCTCGAGGTAGTGGTCCGCGAAGGTGCCGTTCTGTTCAGGGTCGAGCACCTCGAGCATCGCACTCGCGGGATCGCCGCGGAAGTCCTGACCCATCTTGTCGATCTCATCGAGCAGGATCAGCGGGTTCGAGGTCTTGGCCTTCTTCAGCGCCTGGATGATCTTGCCGGGCATGGAGCCGATGTAGGTCCGGCGGTGACCGCGAATCTCGCTTTCATCCCGCACGCCGCCGAGCGAGATGCGGATGAACTCGCGCCCCGTGGCCTTGGCGACCGATTTGCCCAAGCTCGTCTTGCCGACGCCCGGAGGACCGACGAGGCACATGATCGGCCCCTTCAGCTTCTTGGAGCGCTGCTGCACCGCAAGATACTCGACGATCCGCTCCTTGACCTTCTCGAGACCGAAGTGATCGCCATCGAGCACCTTCTGCGCCAGCGCGAGGTCCTTCTTGGTCTTGGACGGGTTGTTCCACGGGATCGACAGCAGCCAGTCGAGGTAGTTGCGCACGACCGTGGCCTCGGCCGACATCGGGGACATCGACTTGAGCTTCTTGATCTCGGCCTCGGCCTTCTCGCGGGCCTCGTCCGACAGCTTGGTCTCGGAGACGCGCTTTTCGAGCTCGGCGACCTCGTTCTGGCCGTCCTCGCCGTCGCCCAGCTCCTTCTGAATGGCCTTCATCTGCTCATTCAGATAGTATTCGCGCTGGGTGCGTTCCATCTGTGATTTCACGCGGGTCTTGATCTTCTTCTCGACCTGCAGCACCGACATTTCGCCCTGCATCAGGCCATAGACCTTCTCGAGCCGCTGCGCGACGTCGAGCGTTTCCAGCAAGTCCTGCTTTTGCTTGACGTCGATGCCCAAGTGGCCCGCGACGAGATCGGCAAGCTTGGCCGGATCGGTCGCCTCAGTGACGGCCGCGAGCGCCTCTTCGGGGATGTTCTTGCGGATCTTCGAATAGCGCTCGAATTCCTGCGCAACGCTCTGCACGAGAGCGGTCACGATCTCCAGATCGCCCGGCATCTCGGTGAGATATTCGGCCTTGGCCTCAAAGAAGCTGTCGTTCTCCACGAACTCGGCGATGCGCACGCGCGACTTGCCCTCGACTAGCACCTTCACGGTGCCGTCGGGCAGCTTGAGAAGCTGCAGCACGTTGGCGAGAACTCCGGCCTTGTAGATGCCTTCGGACGAAGGGTCGTCGACGCCGGGGTCGACCTGGGACGACAGCAGGATCTGCTTGTCATCGGCCATGACCTCCTCGAGCGCGCGCACCGATTTCTCGCGGCCCACGAACAGCGGCACGATCATGTGCGGGAACACCACGATGTCGCGCAGAGGCAGCACCGGGTAGGAGGGGCTGAGGGGCTCTTGCATGCTCATTGTATCCTTATCTTGGCAAGACGGTCTGACCCCGCTGTGCGGCAGCCGTGTGACCATCTCCTGTCCGGGGTGTTACTTGGGTGAAGGAGCGCGCCAGTTCAAGCGTGTCTCGCCCGGCAGTCGCGCCAATGTGGCCCGGCGCGGCGGCGCGGGCAAGCTCCGAAGGCCTGCCCGTACCGATGTCGTGGCAAGACCCGATCAGGCCGCCTTGGTTTCCTTGAGGGTCGGGTAGTCGAGATATCCCTCGATGCCGCCACCGTAGTAGGTCGACTGGTCGCCCTCGTTGAGATCGGCGTCGATCTCCAGCCGCTCCGCGAGATCGGGGTTGGCGATGTAGGGCCGCCCGAAGGCCACGAAATCGGCCTGACCGTTCTTGACGACGCGGATCGCGCTGGCACGGTCGTAGCCCGCATTCGCGATATAGGCGCCTTCGAACATCTCGCGCAGCCGCGCGGTCTGCTGGCCGCCCTCTTGGTCGAGATCGCCCTGCGCGCCCGGCTCCACCATGTGGATATAGGCGATGCCACGGCGGCTCAGCTCGGGGATCAGGTAGCCATAGACCGTCATCGGGTCGCTGTCCTTCAGCCCCGCGACCTCGATCAGCGGCGACAGGCGAATACCGGTGCGGCCCGCGCCGTAAACCTCGACCACGGCATCAACCACCTCGAGAATCAGCCGCGCACGGTTTTCTGGGCTGCCGCCATAGGCGTCGTCGCGCTTGTTGGCGCCATCGCGCAGGAACTGGTCGAGCAAGTAACCATTGGCGGCATGGATTTCGACCATGTCAAAGCCCGCCTCCTTGGCGTTTTCCGCCGCACGGCGGTAATCCTCGACAAGGCGCGGCATCTCATCGAGTTCGAGCGCACGCGGCTCGGAGACGTCCACAAAGCCCTCTTCGGTCACGGTCTGGGCCTCGGCCTTGATCGCCGAAGGCGCGACTGGCTTCTGGCCGCCCTCCTGCAGCGACACATGGCTGATGCGACCGACGTGCCAGAGCTGCAGCGCGATCTTGCCGCCTTCGCCATGCACCGTGTTCACGACTTTCTTCCAGCCGTCGATCTGCTCGCGGCTGTAGATGCCGGGGGTCTGGATATAGCCCTTGCCCTCGGGGGTGATCTGCGTGGCCTCCGTGATGATGAGACCCGCGCCCGCGCGCTGGCGGTAATATTCGACATGGATGTCATAGGGCGCATCGCCCTCTTTCGAGGCGCGGTTGCGGGTCAGCGGGGCCATTAGCACCCGGTTCTTCAGCTCGACGTCGCCGAGCTTGCTGGAAGTGAAAAGCTTGTCGGTCATTCTTCGGTCCTCTCCGAAAAGGTTGGAGAGGACCTATGCCGCCGCAGCGAAGCCGCAAGCAGGGCATCCGCGCAGGGCGACTGTGCGCCTGCGCACCGCCCGGTAAGGGAACAAAACCGGCAATCTGATACCCTATTCGCAAGCTTCGGAAAAAGCTCGAACATGGGCCCGACCCGAGGAACGCCCTTCACCCGGCGAACTGACAAGGGTGCGACATGGTGACCGGCATGACGGAAGGGGTGATCTATCACCTGCTTGTTCACGGCAATGCCCACCGGCTGCACGGCTGCGACGCCTTCGATCATGCGGTCGATGCCCGCGAACTGGAACGCTTCGTGGGCGACCCCGGTCACGAGCTGGTCTTCGCCACGATCGACGACCTGGTCGTCGGCTTCGCCTCCGGCACGGTGCTGCGCCATCCCGACAAAGCCCCCGCCTTTTTCATCAACGAGGTCGGGGTCGATGTGCCATGGCGCCGCCGGGGCGTTGCGCGCGCCTTGTGCCGAAGGCTGATCGAACGGGCCCGCGCGATGGGCTGCACGGGCATCTGGCTCGCGACCGAAGCGGACAACGCCGCAGCACGCGCACTTTATCGCAGTTTGAGCGCGCGCGAGACTAGGGGCATCGTCGTCTATGACTGGGACGGCGCGATGGACGGCTAAGCGTCCACCGCCCGTGCCCCCGGTCAAAGCCGGTCGATGTCGCCCTCAGCCCGCTGCGCGTGAAACCGCGTCTCGAAGCCCGCGAAATCGTGAGCCGTAATCGCCGCGCGCATGTCGCCCATCAGCTCTTGGTAATAGTGCAGGTTATGCCAGGTCAGCAGCATGCCCGCGATCATTTCCTGCGAGCGGACAACATGGTGCAGATAGGCGCGGCTGTAGTTCGCACAGGCCGGACAGGTGCAGGCCTCGTCGAGCGGGCGCGGATCGTCGGCATGACGCGCGTTGCGCAGGTTGACCTGCCCGCGCCGGGTCCAGGCCTGCCCGGTGCGACCAGAGCGCGAGGGCAGCACGCAATCCATCATGTCGATGCCGCGCTTGACCGCGCCGACGATGTCGTCGGGCTTGCCAACGCCCATGAGATAGCGCGGCTTGTCCTCGGGCAATTGGCCGGGCGCGTAATCGAGGCAGCCGAACATCGCCTCCTGCCCCTCGCCCACCGCAAGGCCGCCGACGGCGTAGCCCTCGAAGCCGATCTCGCGCAGTTTCTCGGCGCTCTCCTCGCGCAGGTCGCGCTCCAGCCCGCCCTGCTGGATGCCGAACAACGCGTGGCCGGGACGGTCGCCAAAGGCATCGCGCGAGCGCTGCGCCCAGCGCATCGACAGGCGCATCGATTCGGCGATGCGGGTGCGATCGGCGGGCAGCGCGGGGCATTCGTCGAAGGCCATGACGATGTCCGAGCCCAAAAGCTTCTGGATCTCCATCGAGCGTTCAGGCGTGATCTCGTGCTTGGAGCCATCGATGTGGCTTTTGAAGGTGACGCCCTTTTCGGTGAGCTTGCGCAGGCTTGCGAGGCTCATCACCTGAAAACCACCTGAATCCGTGAGGATCGGCCGCTCCCAGTTCATGAACTTGTGCAGCCCCCCGAGCCGGTCGATCCGCTCGGCGGTGGGGCGCAGCATCAGGTGATAGGTGTTGCCGAGCAGGATGTCGGCGCCGGTCTGGCGCACGCTGTCGGGCATCATCGCCTTGACGGTGGCGGCGGTGCCGACCGGCATAAAGGCGGGCGTGCGGATCTCGCCGCGCGGGGTCGAGATGACCCCGGTGCGGGCGGCGCCATCGGTGGCGTTCAGGGAAAAGGAAAAGCTCATGGCGCAGCCGATAGCGCCCAATGGCGCGCCGCGCAATCGACATGGCTTGACCGGACCGCATCATATCGATATTTCCCGATACATGGAACAGACAGACGCCATCACCGCCCTCGCCGCCCTCGCCCAGTCTTCGCGGCTCGACGCCTTCCGCCTGCTGGTCAAAGCCGGTCCCGCCGGCATGGCGGCGGGCGAGATCGCAGAAGCCTTGGGCGCGCGTCAGAACACCATGTCGGCCAACCTCTCGGTGCTGCACGGCGCAGGGCTGGTCGAAAGTCGCCGCGAGGGCCGCTCGATCCGCTATTTCGCAGCGATGGAGCGGGTTTCAGCGCTGGTCGATTTTCTCGTCGAGGATTGCTGCGGCGGCCAGCCCGAACTGTGTCGCCCCGGAGCGGAGGCATGAGCCTCGCGCGTCGCCTCGTCGCTGAAGCCCTTGGCACCGGGCTTTTGGTCTGCGCCGTGGTCGGGTCGGGCATTATGGCCGAGAGCCTGACCGATGACGTGGCGCTGGCGCTCTTGGGCAATACCCTGCCCACGGGGGCGATCCTCGTGGTGCTGATCACATGTCTCGGGCCGGTGTCGGGCGCGCATTTTAACCCTGCCGTGACGCTGGCCTTCGCGGTGCGGCGGCACGCGCCGTGGCGCGAGGTCGGCCCCTACATCGCGGTGCAGATCCTCGGCGGCATCGCGGGCGCGCTGCTGGCGCATGGCATGTTCGATCTTTCGCTTTTGCAGACCGCGACCAAGATCCGCACCGGCGGGCCGCAATGGCTGGCCGAGATCGTCGCGACCTTCGGCCTCGTCTTCACGATCTTCGCCGGTCTCAAGCAGGCCCCCGCCGCGATCCCGTGGCTCGTGGGCCTCTACATCACCGCCGCCTACTGGTTCACCGCCTCCACCAGCTTTGCCAACCCCGCCGTCGCCATCGCCCGCAGCTTCACCGACACGTTTTCGGGCATCCGTCCCTTCGACCTGCCGGGCTTCGTGCTGGCGCAGGTCGTGGGCGCGCTGATCGGCGTGGTCGTGGCGGGCTGGCTCTTTGCCGCAGACACCCCTCAGGAGCCCCCCGCATGAGCATCGTCATCCACCACAACCCCGCCTGCGGCACCTCGCGCAATGTGCTGGAGCTGATCCGGGCTTCGGGCACCGAGCCGGTCGTGATCGAATATCTCGACACCGGCTGGACCCGGCCGCAGCTCCTCGCCCTTTTCGCCGCCGCCGGGCTGACCCCGCGCGAGGCGCTGCGCACTTCCAAGTCACCTGCCGCCGAGCTGGGGCTTCTCGACGAGAGCGTCGCCGACGAGGCCCTGCTCGACGCCATGATCTCGCATCCGGTGCTGGTGAACCGACCCATCGTCGCCTCGCCCAAGGGGGTGCGCCTGTGCCGCCCGTCCGAGCTTGTGCTCGATCTGCTCGACGTGCTGCCCCCCGGCCCCGTGGCCAAGGAGGACGGCAGCCTCGTGATCGACTCCCAAGGCCAGCGCGTCGGCTGATCACTGGGCGGCCTTGGAGGAACGGATTCGCGCAATGGCGAATAAACTCCGTGCTCTTTACCAACGGGGCCGCTTTTCCTATATGATCGCTCAGGTATCGGCGCCGCCAAAGCGCGCCACGCTCCAGCCCAAGGACAGCCCATGCCCGACACCCAACTCGAAGGCACGCCGCTGATCGCGCCCTCCACGACCGATCACCCGCTCTACGACCAGGTCGTCGAGGCGTGTCGCTCGGTCTACGACCCCGAGATCCCGGTGAACATCTACGACCTCGGCCTCGTCTACACGATTCATATCGACGCCGAGAGCGCGGTGAACGTGAAGATGTCGCTCACCGCCCCCGGTTGCCCCGTCGCGGGCGAGATGCCGGGCTGGGTCGCCGACGCGGTGAGCGCCGTGCCGGGCATCAAGCAGGTCGATGTCGATCTGGTCTGGGAGCCGCAGTGGGGCATGGAGATGATGTCCGACGAGGCGCGGCTGGAGCTTGGCTTCATGTAATTCTGCGCGCCCTCCGGGATCGCGGAACAGGGCGCCTTGGGCGCCCTTTTTCATGGGCGGGACGCAGTGGCAAAGGCGGAGGCGTTCGAGCGGGGGGAACCGCTTCGCTCCACCCCGGTTTGGCTCACATGTCCGCCATGCCACTCGCCCCCCGCCGCTGGATCGCCGTCGCCCTGATCTGGATCGCCACCGCCTGTGCCGCCACGGCGCAGGACGGCACCGCCTTCTTCGAGGTCGAGAGCCTGAACGAGGGTTTGGGCCCTGCGCCCGAAGGCTTGGACCGCGCCACGCCGCAGTCCACAATGGAGGCGCTCCTCGATCTCGTGGGTTCGGGCGACCGGGTGGCGGCGGCGCATCTGCTCGACCTGTCGGACATCCCCCCGGAGGAGCAGACCGCGAAGGGCCCGCGTCTTGCCGCCGATCTCGTGCAGGTGCTCAATCGCAAGGCGGTCATCAACTGGTCCGAACTTCTGGAGCGCCCCGACGCGCTCGAGACGCGCGGCAGCTCGGACAACCCCGTGGCGGGTCAGCCGCAGCGTTCGATCCTGATCGACATCGTGGATCTCGAAACCCGCCCCGTGGCATTGCGCCTCAACCGCATCAAGCCCGAGGACGGCGAGCCGGTCTGGGTCTTCGCCAGCCAGACCGTCGCCAACATCCCCGCGCTGCATGCGCTCTATGGCCCCACCTGGATCGAAGAGGAGCTTCCCGCCGCTTGGCGCGAAGAGGCGGCTTGGGGCCTGATGCGGTGGGAGCTGGTGGGCCTGCCGATCCTCATCGGCCTCGCGGCGCTGGCGGGGCTTGTTGCGGGGCGAATGCAGGCGGCCGTGGCCTCGCATGTGCGCAGCCGCACCCTGACCGATATTCTGCGCGCCACGCGGATGCCGATCATCATCGCCGTGGTCACCGGCACGGCGGCGCTCGTCACCGACGCGATCTTCATCTTCTCGGGCAAGATCGACACTGTGCTGACGCCGCTCATCGTGATGGGTTTCACGGCGGCGGCCATCGTCTTCGTGCTCAACGGCGTCGACGCGGTGCTCAACCGCATTGTGCCTTTCGACGACGACAAGCTGTTCAACGCCGAAATGGAGGACCGCCGCAATATCGCAACCCGCATCGCTGCCGGGCGGCGCATCCTGATCGTGCTGATCGTGCTGGTGGGCGGTGGCGTGGTGCTGTCGGAGGCAAACCTCACCAGCGCGCTGGGCCTGTCTCTTTTGGCCTCCGCCGGTGCGCTGACGCTGCTGATCGGCTTTGCCGCGCGGCATATCCTGGGCAATATCCTCGCCAGCCTGCAGATCGCGATGAACCGCTCGGCCAAGATCGGCGACACGGTGCTCTACCGCGACTACTGGTGCAACGTGGAGCGGATCAACTTCACCTATGTCCAGCTGCGCAGCTGGACCGGGGCGCGCATCGTCGCCCCCGTCTCGGAGTTCGTGAACGAGCCCTTCGAGAACTGGACCATGCGCGAACCTTCGATCATCCGGCAGGTCGAGATCCGCCTCGCGCATGACGCGGCCGTGGCCCCGCTGCGCGACACGTTCTACGAATTCGTCGATTCGGGCGACTTCGAGGGTCTGGGCGAGCGCGACTCGCACATGGTGCTCACGACAGGCCATGACGTGTTCGGCAAGACCGTGACCTTCTGCGTCGCCTGCGCGGATGCCAACAGTTCCTGGACCACCTCCTGCGCGATGCGCGAGGCGCTATTGGAACGCATGGCCGAGATGCAGGCCGAGGGCCGATCGGTGTTTCCACAGGCGACACCGGCCGAAGCGGTATAAGCGCGCCTTGAGACGGCCCCGCCCTGCCCTTATGTTGAAGGCGAGCCCAAACAGGAGGCACGCATGTTCTCGATCCCCGGCAAGCAGGCCGTCAGCATTTCCCCCGCCGCCGCGCGCCAGATCGCCCGGCTGATGGAGAAGGGTGGCCATGCGGGGCTGCGCATCGGTCTCAAAAAGGGTGGCTGCGCGGGCATGGAATATACCATGGAGTACGTCGACGCTGCCGATTCCAACGACGAAACGGTCGAGCAGGACGGGGCGCGGGTGATGATCGCGCCGATGGCGCAGATGTTCCTGTTCGGCACCGAGATCGACTATGAGACATCGCTGCTCGAGAGCGGCTTCAAATTCCGCAATCCGAACGTCGAGGACGCCTGCGGTTGCGGCGAATCGATCAAGTTCAAGGATGTCGCGGAGCTGACCGCCGAGCGTCAGGGCAGCTGATCCGCACCTCCATCGCCTTGTGAGGGGCCGGTTCCGAAAGGGACCGGCCCCTCGGCTTTTGCCGCTGGACCTTATGGTCTACACAGGCGCAACTCTTCTCACACGAAAGGACGACACATGCGTCGCAAACTTGTCGCGGGCAATTGGAAGATGAATGGCACCAACGCCGATCTCAAGGAGATCGAGGCGCTGGGCATCGCCTGGGCGGCGCCGCGCGTCGACATCGTGGTCTGCCCCCCCGCGACGCTGGTTTCGCGCATGGCCTTCGCCCTCGGCGGCCAGCCGATCCGTGTCGGTGGTCAGGACTGCCATGCCGAGGCCAGCGGCGCGCACACCGGCGACATCTCGGCAGAGATGCTCAAGGATTCGGGCGCGCGCTTCGTCATCGTCGGCCATTCCGAGCGTCGGGCCTCTCACCACGAGACCGACGACATCGTCCGCGCCAAGGCCGAGACCGCGCATAAAGCCGGTCTCACGGCCATCGTCTGTCTGGGCGAATCCGATGCACAGCGCGAGGCAGGCGAGACGCTCGACGTCGTGGGCGCGCAGTTGGAAGGCTCGTTGCCCGAGGGCACGACCGGGGCCAACACCGTCGTCGCCTACGAGCCGATCTGGGCCATCGGCACCGGCAAGGTGCCGAGCGTCGAGCAGATTGCCGAAGTGCACGGCGCGCTGCGTGCCAAGCTGCGCGAGCGTTTTGGCGATGAGGCCGATGCGATCCGCCTGCTCTACGGCGGCTCGGTCAAGCCCGACAACGCCGCAGAAATCTTTGGCGTGGCGGATGTCGACGGCGCGCTGGTCGGTGGCGCGAGCCTGAAGTCGACCGACTTCTCGCCCATCGTCTCGGCGCTCGAATCCTCGCTCTGAGCGGATCCCGAGCCACAAAAAAGGGCCGGCGCCTCAGCACCGGCCCTTTTTTCTCCGTGATTGCCACGCTTACATCGAAACGTCGCGCACCAGCTCGGCGGTGATGTCGCTGTTGGCTTTGCGCGCGATGTCGGCCTGAGCCACCATGCCGCAGCATTTGCCTTCGCCGTCGATCACGACCGCGCGGCGCACCTGACGCTCTTCCATCTTGTCGCAGCACGCCTCCACGTCGTCCTCTGGCGACACGGTCAGCACATCGCGCGTCATGACGTCCGACACCTTCGCGTCGCCGCCGCGGCCCTCGGCCACGCCACGGCAGCAGATGTCGCGGTCGGTGACGATGCCGACCGGGGCGTTGTTCTCATCGACCACCGGCAGCGCGCCGCAGTCGTGCTCGGCCATGAGCTTGGCGCTCTCCGACAGGCTGCTGTCGCTGCGGCAGCAGGCGGGGTTGCCGGTCATGATGTCCTGAACTCGCATGTCGACCTCCATCTAATATGAGTTGCCTTCCAACGCGGCGCGGCCCGCGTCGTTCCCCCCGGAGCCCCCTGCCTGCCCTCGAACGCGAAAGGGCACCCGAACGGGTGCCCTTTGCCTTGCGCCGCCTGAGTGGCCGCATCAGTTCACTATGATTTCCGGTCCCATCGCTGCATTGGGCAGCACCGTCGAGATCCACGGCACGTAGGTGATGATGATCAGGAACACGAAGAGCACCGCGAGGAACGGCAGCGCCGCGCGCACCACCCCCATCACCGACATCCCCGCGACGCCCGAGGTCACGAAGAGGTTGAGACCGACGGGGGGCGTGATCATGCCGATCTCCATGTTCACCACCATGATGATGCCAAGGTGGATCGGATCGATGCCGAGCTGGATCGCGATCGGGAACACCAGCGGCGCCACGATGACGATGAGGCCCGAGGGCTCCATGAACTGACCGCCGATCAGCAGGATCACGTTGACCACGATCAGGAAGGTGATCGGGCCGAGGCCCGCGCTAAGAAGCGCGTTGGCGATGTGCTGCGGGATCTGCTCGTCGGTCAGCACGTGCTTGAGGATCAGCGCGTTGGCGATGATGAACATCAGCACGATGGTCAGCTTGCCGCCCTCGAACAGCGTCTTGCGCGTGTCGCGGTGCACGAAGCCCGTGATCAGCGCCCATGGCGCGCGAAACAGCGAGGTCGGCCTGCCGCCCGGCTCCTTGGCCGCCAAAGGCCCCATGTCACGGTAGACGAATGTGGCCACGAGGAAGGCATAGACGGCGGCGACGGCGGCGGCTTCGGTCGGGGTGAAGGCGCCCGGAGCCCAAGTGATCGGGAAGCCGCCATCGAAGCTGATCCACGGATGGCCATAGATGCCGCCCATGATGATCGCGATCAGGAACAGACCCCAGAAGGCATCGCGGAAGCTGGCCCAGATCTCGCCCCAGCCCTGCCAGTCCCCGGCGGGCATGTCCTTGATCCGTGCCATGACGTAGATCGTGACCATCAGCATGACACCGGCGAGGATGCCCGGGATCACGCCCGCGAGGAACATCCGGCCCACCGACACATCGGTGGCCGAGGCATAGACCACCATGACGATCGAGGGCGGGATCAGGATGCCCAGGGTGCCCGCGTTGCAGATCACGCCGGCCGCGAATTCGCGGGTGTAGCCCACCTGCCGCATCGCCGCGATGACGATGGAGCCGATGGCGACCACGGTGGCCGGGGACGAGCCCGACAGCGCCGCGAACATCATGCAGGCCAGCACGCTGGCGATGGCGAGGCCGCCCTTGAGATGACCGACGCAGGCGATGGCAAAGCGGATGATCCGCTGCGCCACGCCGCCTGTCGACATGAAGGAGGAGGCGAGGATGAAGAAGGGGATCGCCAAGAGCGAGGGGTGACCGGCCATCGACTGGTAGAGCGACTGCGCGATCGAGGCCAGCGAGGTCTCTGAGAACAGCAGCTGGAAGATGATCGACGACAGGCCGAGCGCGATGGCGATCGGTACGCCGATCAGCAACAGCCCGACGATCATCAGGAAGAGAAGTGCGACTTCCATGGTTCAGGAGATCTCCCGGTTCAGATGCGCGACGTCCGCGACGGCATCCTCGGCTTCGTGGCTGACGATCAGGCTTTCGGACTCACCGCGCCAGATGCGGACCGTGGCCTGGATCAAACGGAACAGGATCAGCGCCGCCGAAATCGGTAGGATCAGATAGGGGATCACGCGCGGCATCTTGGAGTAGCGATCGCCGTAGTTGATCCAGTCCTCGAGAAACCGCAGCCAGCCGAACATCGGGATCTGGTCGGTTTCAAAATACGAGGTGGTGCGCGCGGCGGTGTCAAAGCCGGTGGGCAGCCATTTGCCGGTGGTCTTGGGTAGGTCGGCAAAGGGGGCCCAATAGTCCCAAGCGCCCTTCAGCAGCAGCACGCCGTAGGCCAGCGCCGCCGCGCAGGCGATCAGCGCCACGATCCGGCGCGGGCGCGCGGGCAGCAGGTTGATGACGGCGTCGACGCCCAAATGCGCGGTGATCTTGAAGCCGTAGGCGATGCCGAACAGCACCAGCCAGGCGAACAGCACCAGCACGGTCTCGAGGCTCCAGATGATCGAGCTGTTGAAACCATAGCGCATGATGACGTTGGTGCAGGTCAGCAGCGTCATCGCGCCCAGCAGGAAAGCGATGGTGCCTTCCTCGAATTCCTCGACGATGCGGGCGAAACGGCCCTTGTCGGGCCTGTTGTGGACGGCGTTCATCCCCCGTGTCCCCTCGTGTTGCCGTGTTGCGGATATGCGAGGGGCCGGGCCGCACGGCGGCGGCCCGGCCCCTGCTGGTCCAGTCTAGCTTACTTGCCCGCGTTCTGGGCGGCTTCGATCATGTCGGCGCCGACCTCTTCCTCGAACTGCGACCAGACCGGCTTCATGGTCTCGACCCAGGCCGCGCGCTGCTCTTCGGTCAGCTCGCGGATCTCGCCACCGGCGTCGAGGATCGCCTGACGGGCTTCCTCATCGACCTGGGTGACGGCGGCGTTGCGCTCGGCGGTCACTTCCTTGGTGATGGTGACGAACTGCTCACGCACCGCCGGATCGAGGCTGTCGAGGAAGTCGACGGAGGCCACGACCATGTAGTCGAGCACGCCGTGGTTGGTCTCGGTGATGCCGTCCTGCACCTCGAAGAACTTCTGGCCATAGATGTTGGACCAAGTGTTCTCCTGACCGTCGACGACGCCGGTCTGCAGCGCGCCGTAAACCTCGGCGAAGGCCATCGGCTGCGGGCTGGCGCCGAGCGCTTCCATCTGAGCGACCAGCACGTCGGAGGGCTGCACGCGGAATTTCAGGCCGTTGGCATCGCCGGGCTCGAGCAGCGGCTTGTTGGCCGACATCTGCTTCATGCCGTTGTGCCAGAAGCCCAAGCCCTGCACGCCGCGGCGCTGCATCTTGTCGAGCATGGCCAGACCGTCCTCGGAGCCCTGGAAGGCATCGACGGCGGCGATGTCATCGAACAGGAACGGCAGGTCGAACAGGCGGTAGGCCTTGGTGATCGACTCGAACAGCGACAGCGACGGGGCGGCCATCTGCACGTCGCCGCGCAGCATCGCCTCGATCACCTGCTCGTCGGTGTAAAGCGTGGAGTTCGGGAAGACCTCCATGCACATCGTGCCTTCCATCTCCTCGTTGATCCGCGTCTTGAGAAGCTCGGCGGCGATGCCCTTGGGGTGCTTGTCGGTGTTGGTGACGTGGCTGAACTTCACCACGGTCTCGCCGCTGTCGCAGCCCATCGGGTCGGCCTGAGCGGCCTGTGCAGCGATGGCGAGGGCAGCGGCGGTGGCGGCGAGGGAAAGGTAATTCATGTGTCTCCTCCCAGAGGACTTGGTTTCTTATCCGGCGAGAAAACAGGCAGGCGGCTCTCTGCTCAAGCCGGAAACCGCGCAGCGGGGAGATTGGTTATTATTCCTTACCGGACAGTGGTTTGGCGTATGAAGCTCAGCAAACCCCTACCACGGCGGGCGAAAATGGGCGAAGATCCGCACAACGCCCCGCTTAAACTGTGTGGAAATCCGCACAGTCAGTCGCGCCGATAGTCCTCCGCGCGCAGCTCATGGCGGGCCAGCTTGTCGTAGAAGGTCTTGCGCGGCAGCTTCAAAGCCTCGGCGGTGCGGGTGGCGTGGCCCTCGTGGCGACGCAGCGCCTCGATCAGCAAGCTGCGTTCTACGCGGGCCAGTTGCTCGGCAAGGCCCGGCTCCTCCTCGGTTGATGCGGCAGCGTCGAGGCCCGGATCGAGCCCCATCGCCACACGCATCGCCACCGAGGTCAGGGCGCGGGCGTTGCCGGGCCAATCGCGTGCCATTAGCCGGGCCAGCAATTCCGGCTCGATCTCGGGCATAGGAAGGTTGGCCTGTTCACAGGCCTGCGCGACATAGTGGCGAAACAGGACAGGGATGTCGTCGGGCCTCTCGCGCAGTGCCGGGATGGTGACGCGCATCAGGTCGAGCCGCCAGAACAGCTCGGCGTTGAGCCGCCCCGCTTCGGCCTCCGCGCCCGGATTACGGGTGCTGCCGCCGAGCACGCGGGGCCGCGCGCCGCCGCTCTCGAGCCGGTCGAGCAGAGCGTATTGCGTGGCGGGCGGCAGCGTCGCGATCTCGTCGAGATAAAGCGTGCCGCCGCCCGCCTCCTCCATCGCCGCCGCCAATCCGGCCTCGTCGAGCCCGTCGCCGGTGCGCTTCACAAAGGGCGCGCGGGCCGAGGCCGAGAGCAGGTGGATCACCTCGGCCACCTTGGAGGTGCCGCTGCCCGGCGGGCCACAGACCAGCGCCTCGGCCGAGGCCCGCGCGATGGCGCGCACGCGCGACCGCATTGCCTCGGCCTGCGGCGAGCGGCCCACCAGCATCCGTGCCGCCGCATCGCCCGCCACCTTGGCGGCCTGAGCGCGGCGCGCGGCCAGCACCTCGGCCCGCAGGCCAAGCGCCTGCCGCACGGCGGCGACGAACTCCTTGGGTCCGCAAGGCTTTTCGAGAAAGGCATGCGCGCCCTGCTCCATCGCCCGCACCGCCATCGGGATATCGCCCTCCCCGGTCAAAAGGATCACCGGCAGCTCGGGATCGACCCCCCGCGCATGCTCGAGCAGGTGAAACCCATCGCGCCCCGGCATGCGGATGTCGGTGACGACCACGCCGTCGAACTCGGGCACGATGTGGTCCTTGGCCGCGACGTAAGAGCCCGCGAGGATCGGGTCGAGGTCACACAGCTCCAATGTCTGGCCCAGCGCCTCGCGCACCTCGCGGTCGTCGTCCACCAGCAATACCTTGGTCGTCATGCCGCCTCGCTCGCCCTCGCGCGGTCGAGTTCCACCGTGAACTCCGCGCCGCCGTCTTCGTGATTGCGGCCTCGGATCGCGCCGCCAAAGCTCTGCACGAGGCCATAGGAGATCGACAGGCCGAGGCCCATCCCTTCGGAGGCCCCGACCTCCTTGGTGGTGTAGAACGGATCGAAGATCCGGTCCGGCTCGCCAATACCCGGCCCGCTGTCGCGCACGGTGAGCCGGATGCGGTCGCCGCCCTGCGCGATGTCGAGGCCAAGGCGCTTGCCCTCGCGGCCCTCCATTGCGTCGATGGCGTTACCGACAAGGTTCAGCACCACCTGCTGCAGCCGCACCTCGCCGCCGCGCACCAGCACAGGGGCTGTGGGCGGGCTCCATGTAATCTCGACCTCGGCCTGCCGGGCGCGGGCCGCCGCCATTTCCAGCGCCGCCTCGACCACGGCGACGAGATCGACGTCGACCACCGCCTCGCTTTCCTGTCTCGCAAAGGCGCGCAGGTTGCGGATGATCCGGCCCATGCGCCGGGCGAGTTCGGAGATCCGGCCCAGGTTGCGCCCCGCGGCCTCTGGGTTGCCGCGTTCGAGGAAGGTCTCGGCGTTTTCGGCAAAGCTGCGGATCGCCATCAGGGGCTGGTTCAGCTCGTGGCTGATGCCCGCCGACATCTGACCCAGCGCCGAGAGCTTGCCCGCCTGCACCAGATCGGCCTGCGCGCGGCGCAGGCGAGCCTCCGCCGCCGCCCGCTCGGCCACCTCGCGCTGCAGGTTGGCGTTGACCGCCTGCAGCGCCACGGTGCGCCGCGCCACGCGCTCTTCGAGCCGGGCATTGGCGCGCGCCAGCGTGCGCCGCCGGATCGTGGCAAGAAACAGCAGCGCCCCGAAGGCCAGACAAAGGGCAGCGGCAGCAGAGGCCTGCAACAGCGCGATGCGCCGGGCCGGTGCCGTGTCGAGCAGCGCCTCGCCGATTAGACCGATGACCGGGAGCGGCTGCGTCAGGTGCAGGCCGCGCTCCGGCAGGTAAGGCCCGGCGCGCAGGCGCCAGATCTCGTGACCGGCGGTGAATTCGCGCGACACGAGGCCAAGATCGGAGCGGCCCACCAGTTCGGAGCGGTTCGACACGAAGACCTGATCGGCGTCGTCGGTGAAGAACAGCGCCGGGCGATCGCCGCGCCAGCTCGCCTCGATTGCCTCGACATCGGTGATCACCAGAACCGCGCCGATGACTGGGCCGTCTTGGGAAAAGATCGGCGCGGCAAAGAAGAAGACCCGCCGCCCATAGCGACGGCTCGACAGATGCGCCACGCCCAGCGCGCCGTCCATCGCCCGCTCGAACCACGGGGTCCCGGCGTCCCGACGCCGTGTCACCCGGCCCGCCGCCGCGATCTCGCGCCCCTCGCGGTCAAGCAGCACGATATCGAGCGCGCCGGTCATGTCGGCGGTCTGGCGCAGCAGCCCCTCGGCGCGGCCAGCATCCGGCCCGGCCAGACGCGGCGCGAGATAGGGATGGCGCGCGGTGAGCACCGAAAGCTGCCGATAGCGCTGCAACTCCCCGGTGAGCCGGTCCGAGGCCAGTGCCAGATCGGCGGCACCCCGACGCGACATGTCGGTCAGGGCCGCGCGATAGCCCCAGTGCTGCACGGTCAGCGCAAGCCCCGCCACCAGTGCCAGAAATCCGAGCACCCGCAGCGCTCGCCTGATCCGCGACCCGTCCATCTTCGCATCCTACCGCTTGCGCGCTTGCCAAGACCAGAGCCACGGGTCACGGTCTTGTCATGCAAGAGTTAACACAATCCCCGACCGAGGCTGCCTTCGTGCAGGACCCCTACCCGTTCTATGACCGGGCGCGGGCGGTGGGGCCGTTGTTCTACTGGACCGACTACGAAATGGTCTGCGCCACTTCGCACGAGGCGGTCTCGCTGGTGCTGCGCGATCGGCGCATGGGCCGCGAGGCCCCCGTGGAGCGCGCGATCGAGGTCCCCGACCACCTCGCCGCCTTTTATGCCTGCGAAGCGCATTCGATGCTGGAGCGCGAGCCGCCCGCTCACACCCGTCTGCGCGGTCTGGTGCTGCGCGCCTTCACTTCGCGCCGCGTCATGGCCCTCGCGCCAGAGATAGAGGCGCTGTGCCACCGGCTGATCGACGGCTTCCCACAGGGCCCCTTCGACCTGCTCGACGCCTATGCGCGGCAGGTGCCGGTGATCGTCATCGCCCGGCTCATGGGCCTGCCCGAAAGCCGCGCTGACGACCTGTTGGCCTGGTCCAACGCGATGGTCGGCATGTATCAGGCCAAGCGCACCCGCTCGATGGAGGATGCCGCCGAGATGGCGACGCAGGCGTTCTGCGATTTCCTCGCCGTCTACATCGCCGACAAGCGCCGGACGCCGGGAGACGATCTGATCTCGGAGCTGATCGCCGCCGAGGAAAAGGGCGAAAAGCTCACCACCGAAGAACTGGTCTCGACTTGTATCCTGTTGCTGAACGCGGGCCATGAGGCGACGGTGCATTCCCTTGGCAACGCGGTGAAGACGCTGCTCGAGCACGATCACCGCGAGATCGATGCGCCTTGCGTCGAGGAGTTGCTGCGGATCGATCCGCCGCTGCACATGTTCACGCGCTGGGTCTACGAGGATCTGGAGATCTTCGGGCACCGCTTCAGGCGCGGCGACCGCATCGCCTGCCTGCTCGGGGCTGCGAACCGCGACGGCGCCGTCTATGCCGAGCCGCATCGCTTCGATCCGCGCCGCAAAGGCCCGGCGCATCTGGGCTTTGGCGCGGGGATCCATTTCTGCGTCGGCGCGCCGCTGGCACGGCTCGAGATGCAGATCGCCCTCACCTCCCTGATGCAGCACTGCCCCGACCTGAAGCTGGCCGAACCGCCGCGCTACGGCGATCTCTACCATTTTCACGGGCTGGAGCGGCTGATGGTACAGGCCTTCTAGATCCGCCTCACAGCGGCAGCGCCACCGTCGACTTGATCTCCTCCATCGACAAAAGCGCCGTGACGCTCTGCACCCGCACCTCGGCGATCAACGCCTGATAGAAGGCGTCGTAGGCGCGGGCGTTGCGCACCCTGACCTTGAGAATGTAGTCGATGTCGCCCGCAAGACGGTGCGCCTCCTGTACCTCGGGACGGTCGCGCAGCGTGGCCAGAAACTTGGCCTGCCAGTCGGCCTCATGCGCGCTCGTGCGGATCAGCACGAAAAAGCAGGCCTCGAAGCCCAGCGCCTCGGCGTCGAGGATTACGGTCTGCGGCCCGATGATGCCGCGCTCGCGCATTTTGCGGATCCGGTTCCAGACCGGTGTCTTGGACGACCCCACCGATTTTGCGATGTCATCGAGAGAGCGGCCCGCGTCGCGCTGCAATTCGATCAGGATCTTCCGGTCGATCTCGTCGGGCTGGAACGACATTCGCGGCTCTCCTTCAATTCGGAACGTATGTCCCCACAACGGCCCCTGACGGAACACGCATTCCTTATCTGCCCGTGCCGGTAGCCAAAAGCAATACATCTGTCCTATATCAAGCCCGGAACACAGGACGGAGATCGCGCCATGCCCCGCAAGTTCACGCCCAAGGTCGTGACCGCCAACCGCCTTCTCGAAGGCGATGCCGTCTGGCTGACCGCCGACGGGCGCTGGACCCCGGACATGCACGAGGCCGAATTGCTTGACGAAGAGGCCCATGCCGAGCTGCGGCTTCTGATCGCGCAGTCGGATGCGGCCACCGTCGTCGGCCCCTATCTCGCCGACGCCGTGTCGGGCGAGCACGGCCCCGAGCCGACGCATTTCCGCGAAACCTTCCGTACGCGCGGGCCGTCGAACTATGCCCACGGCAAGCAAGTGGAGCTCTGAGCATGTATCACTATAATGATTTCGACCGCGCCTTCGTCCAAGAGCGCGTCAACCAGTTCCGCGGACAGGTGGAGCGCCGCATCGACGGCTCGCTCACCGAGGAGGAATTCCGTCCCCTGCGCCTGATGAACGGGCTCTATCTGCAGCTTCACGCCTACATGCTCCGCGTGGCGATCCCTTATGGCACGCTCAACTCCGATCAGATGCGCACGCTGGCGCTTCTGGCCGAGAAGTGGGATCGCGGCTACGGCCATTTCACCACGCGCCAGAACATTCAGTACAACTGGCCCGCCCTGCGCGATGTGCCCGAGATGCTGCAGGCGCTGGCCGATGTCGGCCTGCACGCGATCCAGACCTCCGGCAACACCATCCGCAATGTGACCGCCGACCACTTCGCCGGGGCCGCCGCCGATGAGATCGCCGATCCGCGCCCCGTGGCCGAGCTGCTGCGCCAGTGGTCGACCGATCACCCCGAGTTCCAGTTTCTGCCGCGCAAGTTCAAGATCGCCGTGACCGGCGCGAGCCATGACCGTGCGGTGATTCAAGCGCACGACATCGGCATCCAGATCGTCGAGAACGCCCGCGGCGAGATCGGCTACAAGCTGCTCGTCGGCGGCGGCCTTGGCCGTACCCCGATGATCGGCAAGGTGATCGAGGAGTTCGTCTCTCAAGAAGACCTGCTGCCCTATTGCGAGGCGATCGTCGCCGCCTACAACCTGCTGGGTCGGCGCGACAACAAGTACAAGGCGCGCATCAAGATCACCGTCTTCGAGAACGGCCTCGATGCCTTCCGCGACGCGGTGAACGAGCAATTCGCCCGCACCAAGCCCGCCTTTTCGGGCATCGACGTGAAGCTGTTCGAGGAGATCAAGGCGCAGTTCGCCTCGCCCGCATGGCGCAACGCGCCACTCGCGGCCTATGACGATGCCTATGCCGCCGACCCGGTGTTCCGCTCCTGGGTCGACACCAACCTCACCGCGCACCGCGCCGAAGGCTACGCCATCGTTTCGGTCTCGCTCAAGAAGCACGGCGAGACGCCGGGCGACGCCACCGCCGAGCAGATGCGCGTTCTGGCCGATCTCGCCGATCTTTACGGGCACAACGAGCTGCGCATCAGTCACGAGCAGAACGTGATCTTGCCGCATGTCCACCGCTCGGACCTGCCCAAGCTGCACGCCAAGCTGCGCGAGCACGGCCTCGCCACCGCCAATATCGGGCTGGTGTCGGACATCATCGCCTGCCCCGGCATGGACTATTGCGCACTGGCGACGGCCCGTTCGATCCCCGTGGCGCAGCAGATCGCGCTGCGTTTCGAGGAGCTCAAGCTCGAGCATGACGTGGGCCCGCTCAAGATCAAGATCTCGGGCTGCATCAACGCCTGCGGCCACCACCATGTGGGCCACATCGGCATCCTCGGTCTCGATCGCGCCGGTGTCGAGAACTACCAGGTGACGCTGGGCGGCTCGGGCGACGAGACCGCCGCCATCGGCGAGCGCGCCGGTCCCGGCTTTTCGGCCGAGGAGATCGTGCCCGCGATCGAACGGCTGGTGCTGGGCTATCTCGACCTGCGCGCTAACCCCGAGGAGAGCTTCCTCGCGGCTTACCGCCGACTCGGGGCCGAGCCCTTCAAGGCGGTGCTCTACCCCGAGCAAGAGGCGAAACGGGAGCGGGCTGATGCTGCATGAAACGCCGCATCGGATCGACGAGACCGTCCGTGATCTGAATGCCCGCTACCGCCACCACGGCGCAACGGCGGTGCTCGAAAAGGCGCTGGCCGAGCATGCGCTCGGCCGGATCGCCATGGTCAGCTCCTTCGGCGCGGAATCGGTGGTGCTCTTGCACCTCGTCTCGGTGATCGACCGCACCACCCCGGTGCTCTTCGTCGACACCGAGATGCTGTTTCCCGAGACCCTCGCCTACCAACAGGATCTGGCGCAGCGGCTGCGCTTCACCGACATGCGGACCATCAAGGCCCGGCCCGAGGCGCTGGCCGAACACGACCCGCAGAACCTGCTGCACAAGTCCGATACCGACCTGTGCTGCGCGATCCGCAAGACCGAGCCGCTGCAACGCGCGCTGGGCGGCTTCGACAGCTGGATCACCGGACGCAAGCGCTATCAGGGCAAAACCCGTGCCGCGCTCGACTTCTTCGAGAACGAGGACGACCTGCGCATCAAGATCAATCCGCTGGCCCACTGGACCAGCGCCGACCTGCAGGACTATATCGCCGAGAACCGCCTGCCCCGGCACCCGCTGGTGGCCCAAGGCTACCCGTCGATCGGCTGCGCGCCCTGCACCAGCAAGGTAGCGGCGGGCGAAGATCCCCGCGCCGGGCGCTGGCGCGACAGCGACAAGGAAGAATGCGGCATTCACTTCGTGAATGGCCGGATGGTGCGCGGCAAGACGGCCGAGGCCTGAAACCGGACCCGCAGACAGACAGGGGGCATGGCCCCGATGAGGACGACATGACCGTGATCGTGACAGACAAGGGCTTTGCCCCCGACGACTTCACCGGCAGCTTCGTGGCATTGGCCGAGGTCGACGCCAACGACACCGCCATCGAGATCGCCCCCGCCGACGACCCGCGCGAGCTGGTGGGCCGGCTGGGCGAGATCGCGGCGATCCGCGTGACCTTTCCCGCCTTCTCCGACGGGCGCGGTTTCACCCATGCGCGCGACCTGCGGTCCTTGGGCTTCACCGGTCGGCTGCGCGCCGCGGGCCACGTGATCGCGGATCAATACGCGATGGCCCGGCGTTCCGGCTTCGACGAGGTCGAGATTTCCGACGATCTGGCCCAGCGCCAGCCCGAGGACCAGTGGCGCGCCCGCGCCGACTGGACCGCCCATGATTATCAGGCGCGGCTGCGCGGCTGATCGCCGCCTTTCCCCGACGCGCCCCATACCCTATTGAGCCTCAGCGAGAGACCCATGACCGAGCAAAGCCCAGTGACCCAGACCAACGCCGCCCGCGTCGCACAATCTCCCGACGGACAGGTCGTGACCGCCGTGCGCCACTACACCGACAGCCTGTTTTCCTTCCGGATCACGCGCCCCGCGAGCCTGCGCTTCCGCTCGGGCGAATTCGTGATGATCGGCCTGATGGGCGACAACGGCAAACCTCTGATGCGCGCCTATTCCATCGCCTCGCCCAATTGGGACGAGGAGCTGGAATTCTATTCGATCAAGGTCGCCGAAGGCCCGCTGACCTCGAAGCTGCAGCACATCCAGGAAGGCGACCACGTCATCCTGCGCCCCAAGCCAGTGGGCACGCTGGTGCATGACGCGCTGGTCCCCGGCAAACGTCTGTGGCTGTTCTCGACCGGCACCGGCTTTGCGCCCTTCGCCTCGCTTCTGCGCGACCCCGAGACCTATCAGAAGTTCGAGCAGGTCATCGTCACCCACACCTGCCGCGACGTGGCCGAGCTGACCTATGGCCGCGAACTGGTCGAAAGCGTCAAGAACGACGAGATGCTGCGCGAGCTGATCGGCGAGGAGAACCTCGACAAGCTGGTCTATTACCCGACCACGACGCGCGAGCAGAGCCCGAAGATGGGCCGGATCACGCATCTGATCGAGAACGGCGAAGTCTTTTCGGATCTCGGTGTGCCCGCGCTCGACCCGGCGACCGACCGCGCCATGGTCTGTGGCAGCCTCGGCTTCAACCTCGACATCAAGGCGCTGCTGGAAGGCGCCGGGCTGCGCGAGGGCGCCAATTCCGACCCGGCCGAGTTCGTGATCGAGAAGGCCTTCGTCGGCTGACCTTTTCGGCCTCGACACAAAAACGCCGCGCGGAGCGATCCGCGCGGCGTTGTCATGCGTGGGGTATGTGGCGGCCCGGCGATCCGGGCCGAGCCCGTCTTGTTATTCGACGCCCAGTTCGGCGCGGATGTCCTCGAGCAGCGAATCGCGGATCGCGGGGTAGCGGCTTGCCCGCTCGAGCGCGGTGGCTAGCTGCTCCTTGCGGGTGACCTCGATCGCGCTGTCGGAGATCGCCTGCTGCACCGCCTCGTAATCGAAGCTTTCGGGCTGCAGCGCCTCTTCGAGGATCGCGAGACCGTCGTTGGTGCCGGCAAGCTCGGTGTCGGCGGCGGCTTCGGCCTCAGCTTCCACCTCGGTGGCCAGCGCTTCGTCGTCGAGAAGGATCACCGGCTCGGTGCCGTCGACCTCGGCCTCGGTGTCGGCTTCTTCCATGACGGGTTCGGCTTCGGCCTCTTCCACGACGGGCTCGGCCTCGGCGGGCATCGGCTCCGCGCTGACCTCTTCGACCGGCTCGGGTTCGGCCACGACTTCGGCCTCTTCGGTGGGGTCAGCCACGGTGGCTTCGGCCTGCGCGTTCACGTCGCTTGCGTCATTGGTGAGTTCGGCGTCGTCACCGCCCCAGATCGTTGTCACCACGACGACCGCGAGCACCGCGGCGACGATGATGCCGACAATTTTCATCATTGTGCTCATCCTTGCTGAAAATCCTGAACCTTTGTCGGCCCACATAGCGCCCGATATGGCAGATGCCACCACAGGTGGGAAGCGTACGGTGCCAATTGGCCTTGTTTTGCGGCTTGAAACGCACTACCGGGGCGACTAGCTTTTGGCATAGCCAATCGAACAACCGAAGGACTTGCACCATAGCCCGCAGACCCCACAATGCGCCGCCCCAGCGCGACACCGGCCCCCGCGTCAACGATCGTATTCGCGTGGCCGAAATCCGATTGATCGGACAGAACGGCGAGAACGTCGGCGTCGTCACGCCAGAGCGTGGCCTTGCCTTGGCAGAAGAGGCTGGTCTCGACCTTGTCGAGATTTCGCCCAACGCCGTGCCTCCGGTCTGCAAGATCATGGATTTCGGCAAGTTCAAGTACGAGACCCAGAAGAAAGAGGCCGAGGCGCGCAAGAACCAAAAGACCTTCGAGATCAAGGAGGTCAAGTTCCGTCCCAACACCGACACGAACGATTACGACGTGAAGATGCGGAACGTGCTGCGATTCCTCGAGACCGGCGACAAGGTCAAGGTCACGCTGCGCTTCCGGGGTCGCGAAATGGCGCACCAAGAGCTGGGCCGCGAGCTGCTCGAGCGGGTTGCGGGCGACGTGTCCGAGATCGGCAAGGTCGAGAACATGCCCAAGATGGAAGGCCGCCAGATGGTCATGATGATCGGGCCGGTCCAGAAATAAGCCGATCGACACCACGTCGATCCGAAAGGCCGCCCCCTCGGGCGGCCTTTTGTCTGTCAGCCTCCCGGGGTTGGACGCCGCAACGCCGCGACGATTCCCGCGAGGATCGACACCGCGATTTCGGCCGGGCCACGCGCCCCGATATCGAGCCCCACGGGCGCGTCGAGCCGCTCCAACCCCGGCACCCCTGCCCCCATGAGACGCTCGACCCGTTTGGCATGGGTGCGGGTGGAGCCGAGACAGCCGATGTAGAAGGCCTCCGACCCCAGCGCCGCGCGCAGTGCTGGATCGTCGATCTTGGCGTCGTGCGTCAGCGTGACCACGGCCGTCCGCGCATCGAGCGCCAACGCCTCGAGCGCCGTGTCCGGCCAATCCCCCACCAGCCGCTCGCCCGGAAACCGGGCCTGAGCGGCAAAGGCATCTCTGGGGTCGACGATCACCACGTCGAACCCCGCGATCCGGGCCATGGGCACCAGCGCCTGTGCGATATGCACCGCCCCCACCACCACAAGCCGCAGAGGCGGATTGTGCAGGCCGACAAAGCGCCCGTCAGGATCGACGCCCGACCGATCCGTCGCAAATCGCGCATCATGTGCCTCTGGCCCCTCGAGCACGCGCCCCTCGCCCTCGAGATCGGCCACCAGCGCCACCGGCCGCCGCGCCGCGCGCGCTGCCACCAGATCCGCGAGCAGCGCCGTGCTCAGCGCCCCGCCCACCGGGTCGACCAGCACCCGAATGCGGCCGCCGCAGCCCAGACCGACCGCAAAGGCATCCTCGTCGGCCACGCCGTAGTCGAGCAGGCGCGAGCGCCCGTCCGCGATCGCGGCCATGGCCTCGGTGACCACCGCACCCTCGACGCAGCCGCCAGAGACGGAGCCCTGCATCGCACCCTCGCGGTCCACCACCAATTGGCTGCCAGCGGCGCGGGGTGCCGACCCCCAGGTTTCGATCACGGTGGCTATCGCGGCGCCGCGCCCGGCCTGGTGCCAGTCGAGAGCAGTGGCGGGGATGTCGGAGAAGCTGTCTGTCATGGCGCCAAGCTAAGCCCCGGCGAGACTGCGGCAAGATGCAAAGCGAACGGGCCGCCCCGAAGGGCGGCCCGTTGCATTGTCACATGGCAGATCAGCTTATTGTGCCGAAGCGACCTGCTGCAGCAACGGCGTGATCCGACGGACCGAAGCACGACGGTTGGCCTGCTCGTCGGTCTCGGTCTGCACCTTGAGGAACCGCTCACCATAGCCCTGAACCACGAGGTTCTCGGGCGGGATGTTGAAGTTTTCGGTCAGGGCCAGAGCCACCGTTTCGGCACGCCGATCCGACAGCGCCAAGTTGAAGGCGTCGTTGCCGACGGCATCGGTGTGGCCTTCGATCAAGAACACCTCGCGCGGGTTCTCGGCCAGACGGTCTTCGATCGTCAGGCCGAGGTCCACGAGGGTCGCGGCCTGTTCGGGACGCAACGCTGCCGACCCCGAAGCAAAGGTCAGCGTGTCGAGATCGATGGCCGGGACGAGGGCTCGAACCGCCTCGATCTCGCGCACCTGACGCAGGCTGTAGCTGCGGCCGGTGTCGACCGCCTGCTCGGCGCGCAGGGCTTCAAGCAGCGCTGCGCGGTCCGATTCGGCCGCCGACAGGGTGATCGGCGCCGGTTCCAGCTCGCGCAGGCTGCGCACGTCGACCGGGTCGGACTGGGCAAGATCGTCGAACAGCTCGACCTCGGTGCCATCGGCAAAGATCCGGCTGCGGCGCAGGACCTGGCCTTGCGCGTTGCGGATCGTCACCACTTGGGTGCCGTCCTCACGCGTCAGCGTAGAGCGGGACGAGCCGTCCGAGAAGGTTTCGGTGCGCAGATCGGCGCCCGGCTGGCGCAGCAGGGCATCGTCATCGCGGTAGATTTCGAGACCGTTGTCGCCTTCGACCACGACGCGGTCACCAGTATTGGCGACGACTTCGCGGTTGTTGTTGAGCAGCGAGCCCACGGCCACGGCGCCAATGCCCAAAAGCAGCGCTTTTTGGAAGTTGGACAGCCCATCGTCGTCATCGCTTTTCGCCGCGGCACCCGCCTCGGCGCTCACGGCAGCGGCGAACTCTTCGTCGCTCTGGCGCGAGTTGCTTTCGTCGATCTCGGTCTCGACGACCGTGGCTTCCCCCGCATCGGCGCTGGCGGCGGCGGCGATCTCCTGTTGCGGCTCTTCGGCAGTGGGATCGACCTCTTCCTGCTCGTCATCGGCGCGACGCTCGGCACGGCGTTCCGCCCGCTCAGCGCGACGCGCGGCCCGCTCTTCTTCGGTCAGGAGCGGTTCTGCGTCCTGCCCTTCAGCGACGGCGTCGTCGCCGGCCTCAGAAGCGGCTTCGGCTTCGGCTGCCGCTTCGAGTTCCGCCTGCATCTCGGCGGCACGAGCGGCTTTGAGAGCTTCTTCGTCTGCCGCGTCCTGATCGGCGGCGTTGGCTTCGACAGGAGCTTCGGCCTCGGCAGTTGCAGCCGCTTCGGCAGGGGCTTCAGCTTCAGCTGACGCAGCAGCTTCGGCTTGAGCCGCGGCTTCGAGCTCCGCTTGCATTTCGGCTTCGCGAGCAGCTTTGTCAGCCGCGTCCTGTTTCGCGGCTTCCGCATCTGCGGCCGCTTGTGCTTCGGCCGCGGCGGTGGCGTCGAGGGCCGCCTGCTTCTCGGCCTCAAGAGCGGCCTCGTCCGCGGCCTCCTGCTCTGCGGCTTCGGCTTCGGCGGCTTCGGCAGCGGCTTGGGCCTCGGCTTCGGCTTGAGCTTCGGCTGCAGCCGAAGCTTCGAGCTCGGCCTGCAGTTCGGCTTCGCGGGCGTCTTTGTCCGCAGCCTCTTGCGCGGCCGTCTCGGCAGCGGCAGCAGCAGCGGCCTCAGCGTCGGCCTGCGCCTGAAGTTCGGCCTCGGCGAGTGCGGCTTCGTTCGAAGTGGCCTCGACCTCAGCTTCCATTTCAGCGGCTTCGGCTGTAGCTTCGACTTCAGCGTCGGCCGCATCACTCTTCGCTGCCGCCTTGGCGGCCTCGCTTTCGGCCTTGCGCGCCTCTTTCAACGCCTCGCGGACGTCCTTTTCCGAGCCGTCGCGCAGCAGCTCGATCGACAGGCCGTATTCGGCCAGCAGTGCGGGATCGAGACGGTCTTCGGCGGCCAGAGCCTGCAGCGCCTCGACCGGCAGATCGAGCAGCGGCGTGCCTTCCTGCGGCTCTTGCGCACAAGGGGGCGTCGCCCCGTCAAGACAGATGAACGGACCGGCGGCGTCGGACCCGCCCGACGCACCCTGCGCTTGGGCAATCGCGCTTCCGTAGGGCAGCATCAGCGACAGGCTGGCCACAAGGGCCGTGCTGGTTCGATAGGTACGCTTCATTCGATTCTCCTCTCGGGCCGGTCTCCGCATGCCGCGGCGATGGCGTCGGCAATGCAACGCTCCCGGCACTGCCCCCAGTTCCATCGCCCCCCATGGCTATGCAATAACAGTGCATCGACATTGGGCAACAGACGGCCTGATACGACGGAAAATGAGCACCCGCCTTGCCAACTTCCGCCGTAATCGCGCAGGATTTTTACGAGCCATGGGACAGCGCGTCACGCGTCCCCCAGCAACGGAGCGCCAGATGACCGAAACCATGCCCGTTCTGGACACAGATCTGAGCGGCCTCACCGTACAAGATTGGCACGAGGGTCTCGACCGGATTGGGGATGAACACGGGTATTACGAGCGGCTGGGGCCGGAGCATGCGGCGCTGTTCATCGATGCCGGGCCGCGACTGCTGGTCACCTTCGAGACCCGCGATGCGATTCGCCGTACACCGCGTGCCCTACCGCGCGGCTTTGACGCGGTGGCGCGCAGCGGTTGGTCGCTGCTGGCGCTGATCTCGGACGGAGATGGCCTGTTTCGTGCACCGCGGGTCTGGGGCTATGTCGATCGCCTCGTCGACGAAGGATTCTTCGAGGATTTCGAGCGCGTCCTGTTTTATGGCCACCACGCGGGCGGCTATGCCGCTGCCGCCTATTCGGTCGCGGCCCCCGGTGCGCGGGTGCTGGCACTGCGTCCCCTTGCGACGCTCGACCCCGAGATCGCGGGCTGGGACCGGCGCCACCTCGGCTCGCGTCGGCTCGATTTCACGAGCCGCTATGGCTATGCGCCCGACATGGTCGACGCCGCCTCGCATGTGACGATCCTGCACGATCCCCACCATGCCGCCGACGCGATCCACGCAGCGCTGTTCCGGCGCTCCAACGTCACCTCGCTGCGCGCTGCCCATGCGGGCACGCGGCTTGAGCAGATCCTCGATCAGGCCGGGGCAATCGCGCCGCTTCTGGATCTGGCGATGGAGGATCGGCTCGACCGCACCGCCTTTGCCCGGCTCTGGCGTGCCCGTCGCAACAATGCGGCCTACCTGCGCGGCCTGATGCGACAGCTCGAATCGGCGAACCGGCCCGAGCAGCTGGCCCGGTTGTGCCGTCACGGGCTCACCACCCCCGAGGCGCAGCAGTTCGCGCGCAAGCTCGAGGCATTGTCAGCACCGGCGCGGCCCGCCTCTGCCGCCATTTCGCGCGTCGGCTGATCCACCCGTGACCCGAGGGGCGCAAAGGCCGTGACCTATGGTCAGGCCCGGCGGGCCGGTGTAAGGCAGCGGCCATGAAAGACGCACGCCAAGACCGGATCACGATCCGACGCCCCGACGACTGGCACCTGCATCTGCGCGACGGCGCGATGCTCGAGGCCGTGGCCCCCGAGAGCGCCCGCCATTTCGGCCGCGCCATCGTCATGCCCAACCTCGTGCCACCCGTGGTCACCGCCCAGCAGGCCGAAGCCTACCGCGAGCGCATCCGCGCCGCCCTGCCCGAAGGCTCGGGCTTCACGCCGCTGATGACGCTCTATCTCACCGAAGACACCGACCCCGAGGAGGTGCGCCGCGCCCATGCGGACGGCATCGCCACGGCGGTAAAGCTCTACCCGGCGGGGGCCACAACCAATTCCGCCTCCGGCGTGCGCGATTTCGACCGCGTACGGCCCGTGCTCGAAACCATGGCCGAAATCGGCATGCCGCTGTGCGTGCATGGCGAGGTCACCGACGGCAGCGTCGACATCTTCGACCGCGAGGCGGTGTTCATCGACAAGGTGCTCAAGCCGATCCGCCGCAAGACGCCGGATCTGCGCATCGTGATGGAGCATGTGACGACGGCCGATGCCGTCGACTACGTGCGCGACAGCCCCCGCAACCTCGCGGCGACGATCACCACGCACCACCTGATCATCAACCGCAACCACATCCTCGCGGGCGGCATCAAGCCGCATTTCTACTGCCTGCCGGTGGCCAAGCGCGAACGCCACCGCGTGGCGCTGGTGCAGGCGGCGGTCTCGGGTGATCCGCGCTTCTTCCTTGGTACCGACAGCGCACCGCACACGGACCCGGCCAAGCTGCAGCCCTGCGGCTGCGCGGGCATCTTCACCGCACCCAACACCATGTCCTGCCTTGCCGAGGTGTTCGAGGCCGCGGGCCGGCTGAGCCATCTCGAGGCCTTCACCTCGCTCAACGGGCCGCGCTTTTACAAGCTGCCGGCGAACGAGGAGACCATCACCTTGGTGAAGGGCGCGCCCGTTAGCTATCCTGCGCGGATCGAGACCGGCGACGGCCCCGTCACCGTGTTCGACCCCGGCTTTGCGCTGCATTGGCGCGTCGAAGACTGACCCTGACACAGACGAAGAGTTCGAGATGATCCCCACCGGCTACCCCCCGAAGGACGAGATCGCGCGGCTGACCGCGCGAATGCTGCTGGAAATCGGCGCGGTGAAGTTCAACGCGACCGAGCCCTTCACCCATGCCTCCGGCAAGCAGGCGCCCACCTACGTCGATTGCCGCATGCTGATCTCTTTTCCGCGCATCCGCGCCACGGTGATGGACTTTCTGGCTGTCCAGATCATGCGCGAGGCGGGCTTCGAGGCCTTCGACAACATCGCCGGCGGCGAGACGGCCGGCATTCCCTTCGGCGCGATGATCGCCGAGCGGCTGGCCCTGCCGATGACCTATGTGCGCAAGAAGCCGAAAGGCTATGGCCGCAACGCCCGGATCGAGGGCGTGATGAAAGAGGGTCAGCGCGCGCTTCTGGTCGAGGATCTGACCACCGATGGCGGCTCGAAGCTAAGCTTCGTCGAGGCGATCCGCGACACCGGGGCCAGCTGCGACTGGACCGCCGTGATCTTCTACTACGGCATCTTCGAAGGCGTGACCGAAGCGCTGGCCGAAAAGGGCATCGGCCTCATTCACCTGTGCACCTGGTGGGACGTTCTGGCCGAAGCGCGCACCTCCGAGGCCTTCGACACGGCCACTCTCGACGAGGTCGAGCGCTACCTTCGAAATCCCGCGGGCTGGGCCGCCGCGCGTGGCTGAGAGGTGACGGTCGGCCAGCAATGGCCGACCACCCCTCCCCTTACGTCAACCAGATGTTGACCCGAGGGTCGCCTCCGGGCCAAGATGTGGCAGGACGCGACCTCTCCACAGGTTATCCACAACCTTATACAAGTTGCGTCCCCGTCCCGTCGCCGTCTATCAGCGACGATACGCGCCGCGGGCACGGCGCGCGGGGCCATGGGGTAGATGCAATGAACGAGATCACGACATTCCGTCCGGGCGCGCTCGAAGAGGCGAAACCGGACCAGATGCCGCATTCGATCGAGGCCGAGCAGCAGCTTCTGGGCGCGATCCTTACCAACAACGACGTGTTCGACCGGATCGCGATGATCGTGTCGAAGGATCATTTCTATGACCCGGTCCATTCGCGCATCTTCGACGTGGCCGCCCAGCGTATCGCCAAGAACGCGCTGGCCTCGCCTGTTACGCTCAAGACCTTTCTCGAAGACGACGAGGGTCTGAAGGAGCTGGGCGGACCCGCCTATCTCGCGCGTCTCGCCGGGGCCGCGATCTCGGGCTTTGCCGCGCGCGATTACGCGCAGATGATCTATGATCTGGCGATCCGACGCGAGCTGATCATGCTGGGCCGCGACATCGCCGACCGTGCCGCCAAGGTCGAGGTTTCGTCCGAGCCCAAGGAACAGATCGTCGAGGCCGAGCAGAAGCTCTACAAGCTGGCCGAGCAGGGCAGCTCCGAAAGCGGTTTCCAGTCGTTCCTGCGCGCCGTGACCGACGCGGTGAAGGTCGCCAATGCCGCCTACCAGCGCGACGGCGGCCTTGCAGGCGTGTCGACCGGTCTCGTCGATCTCGACAAGAAGCTCGGCGGCCTGCACCGCTCGGACCTTCTGATCCTCGCGGGGCGCCCTTCGATGGGCAAGACATCGCTCGCCACCAACATCGCGTTCAACATCGCCAAGGCCTACAAGCGCGGCACCACGCCCGATGGCAGCGAGGGCGCGATCAACGGCGGCGTCGTGGGCTTTTACAGCCTCGAGATGTCGGCCGAGCAGCTTGCCGCCCGTATCCTATCCGAGGCCTCCGAAGTGCCCTCCGAGCAGATCCGTCGCGGCGACATGACCGAGACCGAATTCCGCCGCTTCGTCGATGCCGCGAAACAGCTCGAAAGCTGCCCGCTCTACATCGACGACACCCCCGCCCTGCCGATCTCCCAGCTTGCCGCCCGCGCGCGCCGGCTCAAGCGGACGCATGGGCTCGACGCGCTCTTCGTGGACTATCTGCAGCTGGTGAAGGGCACCGGCAAGGGCGAGAACCGCGTCAACGAGGTGTCGGAGATCACCCAAGGCCTCAAGGCCATCGCCAAGGAGCTCGACGTGCCGGTGGTGGCGCTGTCGCAGCTCTCGCGTCAGGTCGAAAACCGCGAGGACAAGCGTCCGCAGCTCTCGGACCTGCGCGAATCCGGCTCGATCGAGCAGGACGCCGACGTGGTGATGTTCGTGTTCCGTGAGGAATACTACAAGGAGCGCGAGAAGCCGGGCGACCACGAGATGGACAAGATGGCGGTCTGGCAGGACGAGATGGAGCGTCTGCACGGCAAGGCCGAGGTCATCATCGGCAAGCAGCGTCACGGCCCCATCGGCTCGGTCGATCTGAGCTTCGAGGGCCGCTTCACCCGCTTTGGCAACCTCATCAAACCCTGGCAGGACGGCAACGCCCCGCGCGAGTTCTGAGCCGCTAGCGCCCCGCGAGATCCCTGAGGATCGGACAATCGGGCCGGTCGTCGCCCGCGCAGGCGTGGATCAGCTCGCCCAGCGTCGCGCGCATCTGTTCGAGCTGTGCGATGCGCGCGTCGATCTCTCTCGCGTGGCGCTGCGCCAGCGCGCGGACCTCGGCGCTGGCGCGGGCGCGATCCTCATAGAGCGACAGCAGCATGCGGCAGTCCTCGATCGAGAAGCCCAAGCCCCGCGCGCGGGCGAGGAAGGCGAGCTTGTGCACCTCCTTTTCGCCAAAGCGCCGGTAGCCATTGGCGTCGCGTGGCGGTGAGACGAGACCGATCTCCTCGTAGTAGCGGATCGTCTTGGCGGGCAGCCCCGCGCGGCTTGCGGCCTCTCCGATGTTCATGAGGTTTCTCCCATAACCGATGTCATGCCGCGCAGGCGCAGCGCGTTCGACAGCACCAGCACCGAGGAGGCCGACATCGCCGCCGCCGCCAGCACCGGCGACAACAGCATGCCGTTCCACGGATAGAGCACCCCTGCCGCCACCGGGATCAGCGCCACGTTGTAGCCGAAGGCCCAGCCGAGGTTCTGGCGGATGTTGCGCATCACGCGGCGGCTCACCGCCAGCGCATCGACCGCCGCACCGATGCGACCCGAGGAGAGCACCACCTCGGCGCTTTCGATCGCGACCTCGGTGCCGCCACCCATGGCAAGGCCGACGTCCGCCGCCGCCAGCGCCGGTGCATCGTTGATCCCGTCGCCGACAAAAGCCACGGGGCCGCGGGCGCGCAACGCCTCGACGGCGGCGAGCTTGCCCTCGGGCAGCACTTCGGCCTCGACGTGATCGATGCCAAGCTCGGCGGCGATGGCTTGGGCCGTGACGCGCGCGTCGCCGGTGATCATCGCCACCTCGACGCCCATCGCCTTCAGTTCGGCCACTGCCGCACGCGCCTCGGCGCGCACCGGGTCGGCCACCGCGAGGGCCGCGACAGGCACGCCGTCGATGGCGACGAGCACCGGAGTCCGGCCTTTGGCGGCGTGGGCGCCGGCAAGATCGGCAAGCGGGGCCACGTCGATCCCGGCCTCGGTGAGCAATCGGGCATTGCCGACCAAAAGATTGCGCCCGTCGACCCGGCCCCTGAGGCCCCGTCCCGGCACCGCCTCGACGCCTTCGGCAGACCCGAGCGACAGGCCCCGTGCCTGAGCGGCGGCGACGATTGCCGCGCCGAGCGGGTGCTCGGATTGCGTCTCGAGCGCCGCGACATCGGCGAGCATCGCCTCCTCGTCAACGCCGGAGAGCAGGGCGATGTCGGTGAGCGCGGGTCGACCCTCGGTCAGCGTACCGGTCTTGTCGAAGGCCACGATCCTGACCCCGTCAAGCGCCTGCAGCGCGTCGCCACGCCGAAACAGCACCCCAAGCGAGGCCGCGCGCCCGGTGCCCACCATGATCGAGGTCGGCACCGCGAGGCCCATGGCACAGGGACAGGCGATGATCAGCACCGATACCCCGGCGACCAGCGCATGGGTGAGCGAGGGCTCAGGCCCGAAAAACAGCCAGACGCCAACAGTCAGCGCCGCCAGCACCAGAACGGCGGGCACGAAGCGCAGGGTGATGCGATCGACGAGGCCCTGGATCGGCAGCTTGGCGCCTTGGGCCGCCTCGACCATACGGATGATCCCGGCAAGCCGCGTCTCAGAGCCGACGCAGGTGGCGCGAACGCGCAGCGCGCCGGTGCCGTTGACGGTGCCGCCGGTGACGGGGTCTCCCGCGCGCTTGGCCACCGGGACAGGCTCGCCCGTAAGCATCGCCTCGTCGACCCGGCTCTCGCCCGAGACAACCTCTCCATCCGTGGCGATGCGGTCGCCGGGGCGGACCAGCATGATGTCGCCGGGGACCAGCGCGCCGGTTTCGATCTCGACTGTCTCGCCGTCGCGCTCGACCCGCGCGACCGGGGCTTGCAGGTCGATGAGTGCCCGGATCGCGGCCCCGGTGCGGCCCTTGGCCCGCGCTTCGAGCGCCCGGCCCAGCAGGATGAGCGTCACGATGACGCCCGCCGCCTCGAAATAGACCGCCCGCGCGCTTTCGGGCAGCAAAGCGGGCGCGAAGGTGGCGACGGTCGAATAGACCCAGGCCGCCAATGTGCCCAGCGCCACGAGGCTGTTCATGTCGGGCGCGCCGCGCATCAGCGCCGGCAGACCACGGGTGAGAAAGATCCGCCCCGGAAGGGCCAGCACCAGCGTCGTGAGCGCGAACTGGATCAGCCAACTGGTCCAGATGCCGATCGAGCTTTCGATCGCCATGTGAAAGCCGGGGATCACATGCGCGCCCATCGCCAGCACCACGACCGGCAGCGTCAGCGCCGCTGCGAGCCATGTGCGACGGCTCAACGCCGCGGCCTCCACGGCCTTGCGATCCTCGGGGCGATCCTCGGGCGTGGCCGCTTTGGGCCAGTCTTCGGCGTCGCGCGCGGCATAGCCCGCCGCCTTCGCCGCCGCGACAAGATCCGGCATCCCCGCAGATCCGGCCAGACGATCCACCTCCGCCGTTTCGGCGGCGAGGTTCACCCGAGCCGCCACGACACCCGGCACGGCGGCCAGCGCACGCTCGACCCGGCCCGAGCAGGAGGCGCAGCTCATGCCCTCGATGCGCAGGCGCACCGTCTCGCGGCGCGGTGGGTAGCCCGCGTGTTCGAGCGCAAGGGCAAGCTCACCCGCCTGCCCGCCCTGCACCTCGGCGCGCTCGGAGGCGAGGTTCACCCGCGCCTCGGTCACGCCAGACACGGCGCGCAGGCTGCGCTCCACTCGCCCGACGCACGAGGCGCAGGACATGTTGTCGATCTGGATTGAAAGCGGTTGGACGGTCATCCGGGGTTCCTCCGATAAGGCCATCGGTGGGGCCGATCCACCAGATAAGGGTTCCAGTCATAGGAAGGTCAAGGGGGCATCGCATCTGTCATCGGATAACAGCCCCGTGCCCCTTGACCGAACCGCCGCACGCCCCCTCATATCGAAGGCAGATGATCCATCGGAGGCCTCATGACCACCTACTCGATCCCCGACATGACCTGCGGCCATTGCCGCGCTGCTGTCGAAGCCGCGATGCGTGATCTCGACCCTTCGGCCACCGTCGCGGTCGATCTCGAAAGCCGCACCGCCGAAATCGCGAGTGCTGCACCCGAGGACGCGGTGCGCGCCAAGCTCATGCAGGCGGGATACCCGGCGCAGATCGCGGGTTGAGACGGCCCGAGGCCAGACGGGACAAGCGCAGACGGAACCGACGAGGACGACCAGATGACCATCACACGCCGCAGCCTTCTTCTTGCCGGGCTCATGACGCCGCTTGCGCGCACGGCGCAGGCGCATGACCGTTCGGCCTTTCTTCCGACCGAGGTACGTGTGCATCCGGGTCTGACGCCGGGCGACATCTATGTGATCCCCGAGGATTACCACCTCTATCACATCCGCCGTCCCGGTGTGGCGATGCGCTACGGCGTCGGCGTCGGTCGTGCAGGGCTGGAGTTCAAGGGCGCGGCAGTGATCCAGCGCAAGGCGGAATGGCCCTCGTGGCGGCCCACGGACGACATGATCGCGCGCGAGCCTGACAAATACGCGCAATACGCCGATGGCGTGCCCGGAGGCCCCGAAAACCCGCTAGGGGCACGGGCGCTCTATCTCTACCGCGACGGGCGCGACACCTATTACCGCATCCACGGCACCACCAACCCCGAGACCATCGGCTCGCCGGTGTCGAACGGCTGCATCCGGCTGCGCAACGAGGACGTGATGGCGCTTTATGACAACGTCACGCTCGGCACCCACGTCACCGTGGTCTAGGCCACGCCCGGCACGTGCTCGACCGAGAGGTCGCTCAGGGATGCAAGCTCTGGCGGCATGACCGCCCCGGCGCCGGGGGCGAGCACCACGACCCGGCTCCCTTCGCGCGCGGCGCTGAGGGCTGCGGAAACCGGGTCGTCCGAGATCAGGCGCTCTGCGTCGCGACGGGCCAATTCGAGGATGCCGGGGGCAAGGTCGGGGCCATGCACCACGAGATCCGCCTCCTGCATCCGGCGCACGCCGCGCAGGGATACGAGATCCGCGTCGCCCGGCCCGGCTCCGACATAGGCGATGGAGCCCGAAGCGGGACCGGGGCCCTCCTCCAGCCGCGCCTTCAGGAGCTGCGCCGCCCGCCGCTCGGAGCCCGTCGCATGGGCGCTGCGTACCGGCCCGGAAAACACCCAGACCCAGAAGTCGCGCCGCGCCCGTGCCGAGAGCCTCTGGCCCACCGCGCCGCGCATCCGGCCCGCGAGTGCTGCCAGAGCGCCCAGACGGGGCTCGAGCATCGTCTCGATCGCGGTCTTGATCTGACGGCCCAGCACCGGGGCGGTGCCCTCGGTGCCGATCGCCACCACCACCGGATCGCGGTCGACGATCGAGGGCGTCAGCGCGTCGCACAGCGCGGGCCGGTCGACCACGTTGACCACAGGCGCGCCCAGCGCCTTGGCCAGCGCATGCAGCGCCCCGTCGGCCCCGGCCGAGCCCGTAGCCACGAAGACGATGGCCGCGCGCTCGAACAGATCGGCGTGGATCTCGCGGGCATCGGCGAGGCGGATGCGCCCCTCCTCGGCCAGCGCCTGCAACTCCTCGTCGAACGCAAAGCCCGCCACGACGATTTCGGCGTCGGTACGGATGACCAGCCGCGCCTTCTGCGCCGCCTGCTCGCCGCCGCCCAGGATCACGATCCGCCGACCCGTCGTGGCAAGGAACATCGGAAAGGCCTTCATGCCGCGCCCTCGCCCGGCAGGGCATCCCGGTCGCGTGCCTGCCACAGCGCCTCGGCCAGCGCCTCGGCCCGAGCAAGGCCCGGGGCCGCGCGCAGCGCCAAGAGCGCCAGAGCAGCGGTGCCGGTGACCAGTGCCGTGGCAAAGGCATCCGCGCTCTCGCCAGTCCAGAGACGGCGCAGGTCCTGCGGCTGACCACCCGGATCAGCGAGGCGGCGGGTCTCGTCGCGCAGCGCCTGCGCGGTCAGGTCGACCTCCTGCCCGTCGAGCAGGCCGAACAGCTCGATCTCCTTCGAAGGGTTGCGTTCGAACTCGCCACCCGCGCCCTTGAGGATCATCAGGTTGCTCTGGCCCATCAGCGCGCCCGTATCGGTCTGCAGCCCCCGGTAGGAGGGGTGGAACACGCCTTGGACCTGTGCGCCCGCACCGAAGGGGTTGGCGACGCGCAACACCGTGTTGATGCACGAGCGCAGCCCGAAGACTTCGCGCAAGCGGATCAGCCGGTGACCGCCGGGCGACCAAGCTTCGAGCGGCACATAGGCGATGGCCTGGGCATCGAGCCCGCGCGCCAAGGCATCGCCGCTCTCGGCCACGGGGATGCCGAGGCCCGGCAAGGCGCCCCGGATCTCGTGGCGATGCGCGTTCCAGCCATGCAACGCCACCCGGTGCCCCGCCCCCGCCACCAGCTTGGCCGCGAGCAAAAACCACGGCAGGCCACGGGTACGGCCCGCGGCATAGGAGGGCCAGTCGAGCGCGGGTGCGGCCTGCCGCCAGTCTGCACCACTGGCCAGCGCGTCGGCGAATCCGGCGATTTCGTCCGCGTTTTCCCCGCGGTAGCGCATCACCATCAACAGCGCACCCGCCGCTTCGGGCGCGGCGGAGCCGTCGAGGATCAGCCGCAGCGCCTGCGCCGCCTCCTCACGGGTGAGGTGCCTGCCGCGCCCCGGCCCGCGCGCCACGGCGGCCACAAAGGGTGCGAGCGCGCGGGCGTCCTGCTGTGCGGATGGCTGTGTCATGGTCCCTGCCCCCTGCATCGGTATTCTGTCTCAGACTAGGCCGACACAGGCGCAGAGGAAGGGGCCGGGGTCAATGCGCGGCGGCCCGCGTGCCGTGGCGGGGTGCGACGAGGGGCCGCTTTTTGCGGCAGAGCGGCGCTGATATGAGCAGGCAGCGCCGTCGAGGCGTGCCCGGTTTCAGGAAGCCCCCATGACTCTCCGCTCTCTTGCCCTCCTCGCGGCCATAGGCCTTGCCAGCGCAGCACAGGCGCATGATTTCCAGACCGGTGGCCTGACCGTGCTGCACCCCTTTGCCATCGAGACCGCCACCCACGCCACCACTGGCGCGGGCTATCTCTCGATCCGCAACGACGGCGAGACGGAAGACGCGCTGATCGCGGTCGAGGCGGAGTTCCCGAGGGTGACGCTGCACACATCGGTCGAGGCCGACGGCATGATGACGATGCAGCCGCTGGATCGGCTGGAAATCGCGCCGGGCGAGACGGTGACGCTCGCCCCCGGCGAGGGCGGGCATGTGATGTTCATGGGGCTCGACGCGCCGTTCGAGGCGGGGTCGCGGTTTCCGGCGAGGCTGGTGTTCGAGAGGGCGGGCGAGATCGCGGTCGAATTCGTGGTCGAGACACGTCCCGTTGCGGGCGCGCATGAGGGTATGGATCACGGGGACATGCATGGCGGCGATGCGGGCGAGATGATGCATGACACGATGGATCACGAGACGATGGACCATGGCGACATGGATCATGAGACGATGGGTCACGACGACATGACCCACGACATGGCGACGCCCGCCGCCGAGTGAAGCACATCTCCAGCCAAGCTGCCCACGTCAGGGCAGCCTAGGTCCGGGCGGCCAGCGCCTCGAGCATATCGAGGCAGGCGGCGAGCTGGCTTTCCTCCAGATACTCGTCGGGTCGGTGCGCCTGCGCGATGTCGCCCGGCCCGCATAGCACCGCATCGAGCCCGAGGCCCTGCCAGATCCCGGCCTCGGTGCCGAAGGGCACGAGACCCGGCGCGCCGCCCACCACCCCCAACAGCAGGTCGCGCGCGGCATTGCGACGGCGCGGCTCCAACCCCGCCACTTCGCCAAAGCACTCGGTCTCGATGCCAAGACCCGGATGCGCCGCCACCTCGGCCTCGACATGCGCGCCCAGCGCGTGTTTCACGTGACGCGCCTCGGCCTCGCTCACGGGTCGCATTTCCCACTCCACCGCCGCCTGACCGGCGATGACATTGCGCGCCACGCCCGCCTCGACCCGCCCGACGCTGATCGTGCTCCAAGGCGGGTCAAACACGCCTTGGGGGCGCATTTCGCGCAACTCCGAAGCCAGCGCGTCGAGCCGCACCGCAAAGCGCGCCGCCGCTTGGGCGGCGTTGATGCCCCGGTCGGGGGCCGACCCGTGACCGTCGCGCCCGGTAAAGCGGGTGGTGTATTCGAAACAGCCTTTGTGCCCTTCGATGACCCGCATCCGCGTCGGCTCACCGATGATCGCCATGGCCGGGCGTGGCCCCTCGCGCGCCATCTGTGCCGACAACGCCTGTGCGCCGAGACAACCCACCTCCTCATCATGGGTGAGCGCGAGATGCACTGGCCCACCGCGCGCCGCCAGTTGCGGAAGCAGGATCACGGAGGCGGCGACGAAGCCCTTCATGTCGCACGTGCCGCGCCCATAGAGCCGCCCACCCGTGCGGCGCAGCCGAAACGGGTCCGAGGTCCAGCCTGCGCCCGGCGGCACCACGTCGAGATGTCCCGACAGCAGCAGCCCGCCGTCGCCCTCGGGGCCAAGGCTGGCCAGCAGGTTGGCCTTGGTGCCGCTGGCGTCGGGCAGGATGCGGACCCGCGCGCCCTCCGCGCGCAACCGCATCGCAAGGACATCCACCAATTCGCGGTTGCCGCTGTCCGAGACGGTCGGATGCGCGATCATCTCGGCCAGAAGCGCGATGGTCGGCTCCAGCGCGCTCATGGCTTGACGAAGAGCTTGCGGTCGAGGTCGCACAGCGTCTCGGCGGGGCCGTCCTCGCGGATCAGGATCGTCTCGGTGGTCTCGAGACCCCAGTCGTCCATCCAGATCCCCGGCATGAAGTGGAACGTCATGCCCGGCTCAAGCACCGTCAGATCGCCCTTGCGCAGGCTGGCGGTGCGCTCGCCCCAGTCGGGCGGATAACTCAGCCCCACGGGGTAGCCGCAGCGGTTGGGCCGGTGGATGCCGATGCGTTTCAATGGCGCGTGCAGCGCGGCGGCGATGTCCTGCGCGGTGTTGCCGGGGCGCGCCGCCGCGAGCCCCGCTTCGAGCCCCTCGCACAGCGCCTCGGAGGCGCGGGCCATCTCCTTGGGTGGCTCGCCCAGATGCACCGTGCGGCACAAGGGCGCGTGGTAGCGGCGCACGCAGCCCGACAGCTCGAAGAAGGTCGCCTCGCCGCGTTTCATCTCCTCGCCGTTCCAAGTGAGATGCGGCGCGCTGGCGTCCGCGCCCGACGGCATCAGCGGCACGAGCGCCGCGTAATCGCCCCAATCCTCGCCCACGCCGCGCACGGCGGCGCGCATCACCTCGCCCACAAGCTCGTTCTTGCGCAGGCCCGGTTCGGCCAGATCGATCGCCAGCCGGGCGATGGTCTCGGAGATCCGCGCCGCGCGCCGCATCATCGCGATCTCGGGCTTGGATTTGACCAGACGACACCAGTTCACCAGCGCCGTGGCATCGACCAGCGCGGCCTGCGGCAGCGCGGTCTCCAGAACCGCATGCGCCTTGGCGGAATAGTAGTAGTTGTCCATCTCCACGCCGATCCGCCCACGCCCCTGCCCCATGCCGATGAGCCGCGCGGCGAGATCCTGCATCGGGTGGCGCGTCGTGGACTGCACGTAGTGGTCGTCGTAGCCGAGGATCTGGCCCTCCTCCATCCAGACGGTGCGCTGCGCCCCGGCGGTGTCTTGCCTCCGGCCCCACCAGACGGGCGCGCCGACAAGCGGCAGGATGACGCCCTGATGTACATAGAACGACCAACCGTCATAGCCGGTGAGCCAGTTCTGGTTCGACGGATCGGTGACGAAAAGCAGATCGATCCCGGCCCGCGCCATCGCGGCACGCGTGGCGGCGAGGCGGCGGTCGTATTCGGGGCGGTCGAAGGGGGCGGCATGCGGTCCCATGGGGCACTCCTGAAGGCACTTCGACAGGCGAGCGCGCCCATGTTCTTGGGTCAATGCCTGCAGCGTCGTTTCGAAGTACGAAACCGACCCCTGCTCCTACTGCGGAACGTTGCCGCATCGCTGCGCAATTCGGCGTCGATCCGCCGACAATGACCTTGCGGCCAGCTCCCTTGGCAAGATTGCGAAGTTGCGGCTACACCAAAGGATATAGATGTGGCGTGTGACAGGCGAGGTTCATGGAAGCTATCGACGCGGAGGCAACCTACAGGTCAGGCGACAACCGCGAAGACGCGGCCTTTCTTGCCGCCCTCGATCAGGCCCCCTTGCCGATGTGGCTTTCGAACCCCGACTACGAAGGCACCTATTTCAACAAGGCCTGGCTCGAATTTCGCGGACGATCCCTCGCAGAGGAGATCGGTGGCGGCTGGATCTCGGGCATCCACCCCAATGATATGCCGGGCCTCGACAGCTATGCTTCGGCGCTGCTGGATGGTCGTCCGTTTCAGGTCGAATACAGGCTGCGGCGGCACGACGGGGTCTGGCGATGGTTTCTCGACACCGGCAAGCCGCGCCTGTCGGACTGTGGCCGGCTGATCGGTTTCATCGGCACCTGCGTCGACATCACCGATCGCCGTCACACCGAAGAGGCGCTCCGTCGCACCGAGGCGCGGTTGCAGCTGGCGCAGGAAGGCGCGGCGCTCGGCATCTATGACTGGGACATGGTAGCGGACCGCATCACCTGGTCGCCCGAGATGTTTCGGCTATACGGCCTCTCGCCCGATCTCGGTGCGCAGGCCAGGCCCGACGCGCTGATTTCGGCATGGCTCGATCGGCTCCACCCCGGGGATCGGGACCGCTGTGCGTCGGAGTTGAGCGCCTGCATGGAGTCGCGCGACGCCAGCCAGCTCACCATGTCGTTCCGGGTCAACCATCCCGAGGCCGGTCCGCGGTGGATCGAAGGGCGCGGACGGCTGTTGCGCGATGAGCAGGGCCGACCCCTGCGGCTGATCGGCGTGAACTTCGACGTGACCGAACAGCGCGAGCGCGAAGCCGCCCGCGAACGGGCGGCGATGATGCTGCGGATGAGCATCGAGGTCGCGGCCATCGGTACTTGGGAGTTGGACCCCGCGAGCCTCGAGGTCGTCACCTCGCCCCGCACCGATGCGCTGTTCGATATCGCCCCGCATGGCGGCCCGAGGCCGATGGCGGACTACCTCGCCCGGATCCACTCCGAGGACCGCGAGGCGTTGCGCGCGGGCGTGCAGGACGCGATGATCGAGGGTGGCGAGACGGCGCGGGTTTACCGGGTGCTTGGAAAGGAGAACGAGACGCGTTGGGTCAGCACGCGCGGGCGCACGGTCAAGCTTGCCGATGGCAGCACCCGGCTCATCGGGGCCATGACCGACATCACGGCGGCCAAGCGTCATGAGGCCGAGCGCGAGGCCGAGTTGGCGCGTCGCCAGATGCTGCTGACCGAGCTGAACCACCGCATGAAGAACAACCTGCACCTGATCCTGTCGATGCTGCGGCTCGAGGCAAACCGCTCGGGCCACCCCGAGTGTTTTGAGTCGGCAACCAAACGGATCGAAGCGGTGGCCGACCTGCACGCGCAGCTCGGTTTCTCCGACGGCGCGGGGCGCTTGTGCTTTGGCGCCTATATCGAGGATCTGGCCGAAAAGCTGCGCCGCTCGGTGTTGGTACAGAGCGACATCAAGCTCGATTGCGAAGCGGTGCCGGTCGAGCTCGACCTCGACCGTGCGGTACCGTTGGGGCTGGTGGTGAACGAATTGGTGACCAACGCCATCAAGCACGCCTTTCCGCAAGGCACCGGGCGGATCACTCTGCGCCTCGAACACGCCCCCGAAGCCGGGCTGCGCGTCATCGTGGCCGATGACGGGGTGGGCCCGTCAGAATGCGTGACGGAAACGGTGCCCGGATCGCATCGCAATTCGGGCCTCGGCGCGGGGCTTGTCGCCGGGCTCTGCGGCCAGATCGGCGCAAAGCTCGAGAGCCGCAGCCTGCCCGGAATGCGCCATGAGATCACGCTTCCGCCACTCTGACAGGCGGGGCGGGTCAACTCCCTCTGAACGCATGACAGCTCCCCCGATAACCGCATTGCAACCCGCGCCGCACTGCCGCATGGGAGAACGAACCGCACCGGGCGATTCCGGTCGCGCTCCCAACGTCCAAAGATCTGACATGCCCGATTTCGACACCTCCACACCGCGCTTTGACCGCCGCGGACTGCTGCGCGCCATCGGCGCCTCCGCCACGCTGCTCGCCGGTCTTGGCGGGCCCGGCATGCTGCACGCCGAAAGCCCGCGCCCGCAGGTGATTCCCCCCGCCGAAGAAGACATGCCCCGGCCCTTCGACTTCGAAAGCCTGACCGAGGAAATGCGCGCCCGTGCGGCCAAGGCCCCGCCCGCGCCCGAAAAGGCGGAGCTGCCGCTGGGCCCCTTGGGCTATGACGATTACCGCCTCATCGCCTTCAAGCCCGAACGTGCACGCTGGCGCGGCGCCAAGACGCCGTTCCGTCTGCACGCCTTTCACATGGGCTGGCTGTTCGAGGAGCCGGTCCGGCTTTTCCAGCTGCATGAGGGCATGGCCCGACCGATGCATTTCGGCATGCAGGACTTCGACTACCACGGGCGTCTGGGCAAGAAGGCCGACAAGATCGCCGAGCTTCCCGGCGTCGCGGGGTTCCGGCTCAACGCGCCGCTGAACCGTCCCGACCGCGAGGACGAGCTGGTGGCCTTTCTCGGGGCCAGCTACTTCCGCGCGCTGGGCCGCGAGAGCCGCTATGGCATCAGCGCGCGCGGCGTCGCCATCGACACCGCCACCTCGCGCGCCGAGGAGTTTCCGCGCTTCACCCGCTTCTGGCTCGAGACGGGCGACACGGCCGTCACGATCTATGCAGCCCTCGAGGGCGAGACGTTGACCGGGGCCTACCGCCTCGTCGTCACGCCGGGCCAAGACACCGAGATCGAGGTGACGGCGCGGCTGTTCTTCCGCAGCGCGCCCGAGCAGCTCGGCATCGCGCCGCTGACTTCGATGTTCCTGTTTTCGGAAAAGAACCGCGCCGAGTTCGACGACTACCGCCCCGCTGTGCATGACAGCGACGGGCTCCGGATCGAGCGGCGCGACGGCGACGTGATCTGGCGTCCGCTCAACAACCCGCCGCGCCTTGCCTCGTCGTATTTCGGCGAAGAAAGCCCGCGTGCCTTTGGCCTCTATCAGCGCGACCGCGACTTCGAAGCCTATCAGGACAGCGGTGCGCGCTACGACCGGCGTCCGTCGCTTCGGGTCGAGCCTCTGGGCGATTGGGGCCGTGGCGCGGTGCGGCTCGTCGAGATTCCGACCGATTTGGAGGCAAACGACAACATCGTTGCCTTCTGGGTGCCCGAGGGCAAAATTTCCGCAGGCGATGAGCGGGAGTTCTCCTATCGCCTGCACTGGGGCGACCTGCCCCCTGACCCCGCCGCCGAGATCGCACATGTCGCCGAAACCCGCGCAGGCGCGGGCGGCGTGTCTGGTGTCGAGAGCACCGCCAACACCCGGAAATTCGTCATAGATCTTAAGGGTGGCGCGCTGGAGCGGCTGTCAGGCGATGCCGAGGTCGAGCTGAAGGCCGAGGCGCATGGCGGCAAGATCCTGTCGCAGACGCTCGAACGGATCGAAGCCTCCGGCCAATGGCGCGCGGTGCTTGACGTCTCTGCGGCAGCCGATGCCACGGTCGAACTGACCGCGCATGTGGCCGGTTACGACCGCAAGCTCTCGGAAAACTGGCTCTATCAGTGGATCAACGCCTGATGCTCGACCGGACCCTCCCGCCGCACGACACCGATACCGACACCACCATCACTTCCTTTGAGGCCGAGGCCGCCCGTCGCGGCGCGCTGCCCGACGCGCCGCTTGCCATGCCGCGCCAGCGGCTGGAGCGGGGCGTGGCACCTGCGCTTATGGCGCGGCTAAGGGCGCTCATGGCGCCGCGACTGGACGCCTGACATGACCCGATCCGGCCCGACGCGGGCACGGGCGGTGGCGCTGGGCGCGAGCCTCGCGCTCGCCGCCGGTGCCTTTGCGCTGTTCTTCGCCCAACGCCAGACCGGCGGCCTCTGGGTCGAGTTCGCGCGCAGTCTGCTGATCCTGATGGCGACCTTCTGGCTTGCTTGGGGGGCGGCACAGGCGGCACTCGGCCTCTGGCCGGGCCGCGCGGCCGCACCGCGCCGGGCCGAACCCACGGGCCGCTGCGTGATCCTCGTGCCGGTGCACGAGGAAGACCCGCGCGCCACCTTCGCCCGCATCGCCGCGATGGACGCGGCGCTGGCCGAGACACAGCAGGCCGGGCTGTTCGACTTTGCGATCCTGTCGGACACCCGCTCGCCCACCGGCGCGGCGCGCGAAGCGGCGTGGTATCTTGCACTCTTGCGCGCGCGCGACGCCGAAGCGCGCATCTTCTACCGCCGCCGCACCTCCAACCACGGCCGCAAGGCGGGCAACATCGAGGACTTCATCAAAACCTCGGGGGCGGCCTACGAGTTGGCGCTGATCCTCGACGCTGACAGCCTGATGTCCGCCGGGACCATCGTGGAGATGGCTCGCCGCATGGAAGGCGAGCCGCGCCTTGGCCTGTTGCAGAGCCTGCCCGGTGTGATCCGGGCCGAGTCGTTCTTCGGCCGCGCGATGCAGTTCTCCGCCGCGCTGCATTCGCCGATCTTCGCGCGTGGCGTGGCGCGTTTGCAGGGCGAGACCGGCCCGTTCTGGGGCCATAACGCCATGGTGCGCGTCGCGGCTTTCGCCGAGAGCTGCGCGCTGCCGGACCTGTCCGGCCCGCCCCCTTTCGGCGGCCATATCCTGAGCCACGATTACGTCGAGGCGGCGCTTCTGGCGCGGGCAGGCTGGATCGTGCGTCTCGACGAGGATCTCGCAGGCTCCTTCGAGGAAGGCCCCGAGAACATCCTCGCCCATGCCAAGCGCGATCGTCGCTGGTGCCAAGGCAATCTGCAGCACGCGCGGCTTCTGACGGCCCCCGGCCTGCGCCCGTGGAGCCGCTTCGTGTTCCTGCAAGGCATCCTGGCCTATATCTCGTCGCTGTTCTGGCTCGGTTTTCTTGCGACCTCGATCCTCGCGCCTGCGCTGCGCGTCGAACCGGATTACTTCCCGCTGCAAGGCTGGTCCTTCCCGGTGCTGCCGCCCAACGAGACGGCGCGCACCGCGGGTCTCATCGTCGGGGTGCTGGGCCTGTTGATCCTGCCCAAGCTCCTGATCGCGCTGCAGGCGGTCCGGTCGGGCCGGGCAACGGGCTTTGGCGGGACGTGGCGGCTCATGGGATCGACGCTGGCCGAGATCGCCATGTCGAGCATCACCGCACCGATCTTTCTGATGTTCCAGACCCGCTCGGTGCTGCAGGTGCTGTCGGGCCGCGATGGTGGCTGGCCGGCTTCGGCACGCGGCGAAGGGCGGCTGAGCCTTGTGGAGAGCTGGCAGGCGAGCCGCTGGATCTCGCTCACCGGCCTCGGCGGGCTCATCGCCTCGTGGCGCCTGTCGCCCGAACTCGTGGGCTGGCTACTGCCGGTGGCAGGGCCGATGATCGCCGCGCCGCTGGTGATCTGGCTCACCTCCCTACCCTGCCGCGCGCTGTTTTCCGTGCCCTCCGAGATCAGCCCCGATCCGATCCTCGCCCGTCAGGACGGGGTACTCGCCATTTGGGCCCCGCTGACCGACACCGACGCCGCCCCACCCCGGCAGGAGCCGCAACATGCCTGACGCCCCCGTCTCCATTCCCGTGGCACAGAGCCTGCCGAAGTTTCGCGACCCGCGGCTCGACGTGCTGCGCGGGATCGCGCTGGTGATGATTTTCATCAACCACGTGCCGGGCAACTTCTGGGAGGACTGGACCAGCCGCAACTTCGGCTTTTCCGACGCCGCCGAGGGGTTCGTGCTGATGGCCGGGATCTCGGCCGGGCTGGCCTATTCGGCAGGTTTTCGGGTGCGTTGGCCTTGGCAGGGCGTGGCCAGGATCTGGCGGCGGGCCTGGACGCTCTATCTCGTGCATCTGTTGATCACCTTCGGCGCGCTGGGGATCGCGGCCTCGCTCGCGGTCTTTGCCGATGTGCCGGGAATGCTGTGGAAGCATGGCATGGGCCTGCTGTTCCGCGATCCTCTGGGATTCCTGATCGGCGTGCCGACGCTCGGCTTCCAGATCGGCTTTGCCAACATCCTGCCGCTTTATTTCGTGCTGCTGATGGGTGCGCCGCTGGTTCTCTGGGCGGCGGTGCGCCGCCCCGCCCTGACGCTCGCGGCCTCGGCCCTGTTGTGGCTGGCGGCGACGCATTTTCGCCTGACGTTGCCCCACTATCCCACGGGCGGCTGGCAGTTCAGCCCGCCCGCGTGGCAGGTTCTGTTCGTGTTGGGCATGGTCACCGGCATCGCCGCCAAGCAGGGCCGCCGCCTCGTACCCGCGCGGCCTTGGCTCATGGGTCTGGCCGTAGCGTTTTTGCTGCTGTCGCTGGCGTGGATGAATGTTCCGATCATCGGCAAGACCGGCAACCATCTGTTGTGGATGGCCAATCAACAGGGCCTGCCGGGCTTCATGACCAGCTTCAACAAGCCCTACCTGAACCTGCCGCGTCTTTTGCACCTGCTGGCGCTGTTCTACGTTCTGGCCTCATGGGGCGCCGTGCGACGCGCCTGCGCGTCGCGCATCGCCGCCCCCTTCGCCCTACTGGGACGACAGGCACTGCCGGTCTTCGCGCTGGGCTCGATCACGATCTACCTGATCCAAGGCATCAAGACCCAGACCGGCGAGAACTTCGCGCTCGACACAATGATGCTGGGCGTCGGGCTGGCGCTGCAACTCGCCTTCGCGGCGGCGCGGCATTACTGGCCTTCTGATCGTGGAGCGGCGGGCAAGACTGCCGTCGCCCCGCCGCCCGCGCAAGCGCTCGCGGCCTAGAAGTCGAGCCCGAGATCGAGGGTGCGCGCCGAATGCGTGAGCGCGCCCGAGGACACATAATCGACGCCGGTGGCGCAGACCTCGGCGATGCGCTCGCGCCGCATGTTGCCCGAGGCCTCAGTGACGAGGCGGCCCGAGACCATCTCGACCGCGCGGGCGAGATCGGGCGTCGACATGTTGTCGAGCAGCACGACATCGGCACCGCCGACCTCCAAAACCTCGGAGAGTTGGTCGAGCGTGTCGACCTCGATCTCGATCTTGAGCATATGCGAGGCCGAAGCGGTTGCCGCCCCCAGAGCCGCGCGGATGCCACCCGCTGCCGCGATATGGTTGTCCTTGATGAGGATCGCATCCGACAGACCGTAGCGGTGATTGAAACCGCCGCCATGCTGCACCGCGAGCTTCTCGGCGGCGCGCAGGCCGGGCGTGGTCTTGCGGGTGCAGGTGACGCGCGTGGCCGTGCCTTGAGTCTCCTTCACGAAGGCGGCGGTCAGCGTGGCGATGCCGGTGAGTCTGCCCGCGAAGTTGAGTGCCACGCGCTCGGCCGAGAGGATTGAGGCGGCGGAGCCCTCGATCTCCATCAGCGTATCGCCGGGGGCGCAGGGCTGGCCGTCGGCGACGTGGGTGGTGACCCGCAACGCCGGGTCGACGAGACGAAAGGCGATGGCCGCGATCTGCATGCCCGACACGACGCCCGGCTCGCGCGCGTTGATCCGCGCGGCATAGCGCGTGCCCTCGGGGATCACGGCGCGGGTCGTGACGTCGCCATAGGCGCCGAGATCCTCGTGCAGCGCGTGGCGCACCATCGGCTCAAGCAGCAGGTCGGGGATCTGGGTCATGCGGTCTCCGTGGCCACGCAGGTCGCGCGGATGGTCAATGCGTCTTCAAGCGTCAGGCGGCTGCGATGCGCCTGAGCGGGGTCGGTCTCGGGGTGATCGGTGCGGCAATGGCCGCCCCGGCTTTCGGTGCGTCGGAGCGCCGCGGCGGCGATAAGTGTCGCGGTCGCGGTCATGGTGTGGAAGGCGGGCGCGCGATCGGCCTGCTCCAGCGCGGCGATGCCCGAAAGCGCACGGCGCAGCCCCGGCCCATCGCGCAGCACCGCGACATGGTCGGTCATCAGGCGGCGCAGACCGGCCACGGCTTCGGGCGCAGGGCGCTGGCCGCCCGGCGCGAAGGCGATCGCCAGTTCGGGAGCGTTTTGGGGGCCCGGCCCGATGTCCTCTGCGCAGCGGCGTGCGAAGACCAGCGCTTCGAGCAATCCGTTCGACGCAAGGCGGTTGGCCCCGTGCAGGCCGGTCGAGGCGGCCTCACCACAGGCCCACAGGCCCGAGAGGCTGGTGCGGCCCCGCGCGTCGGTCTCGACGCCGCCCATGTGGTAATGCGCCGCCGCCGCGACGGGGATGGTGCCGCGCACCGGGTCGATGCCCGCTCTTGTGCAGGCCTCGGCCACCGCCGGAAACCGCTCGACCACGCTGGCGCCCAGCGCCGCGCGGGTGTCGAGCGCCGGATCGCGACCCGCCTGACGCTCGGCAAAGACGGCGCGGGCGACGATGTCGCGCGGCGCCAGCTCGGCATCCGGATGCAGGGCTGTCATGAACCGCTCGCCTCGGTGGTTCACAAGCCAAGCCCCCTCGCCGCGCAGCGCCTCGGTGGCGAGCGGCAGCGGGTCTTCGCCGGTGGCGATGGCGGTGGGGTGGAACTGCACGAACTCGGCATCGGCGATCACGGCACCGGCGCGGGCCGCCGCCCCGATGACCTGTCCCCGGATACGGGGCGGATTGGTGGTGTGCAGCCACAGCCCACCCGATCCGCCACCCGCGAGCAGCACGGCGGGGGCCTCGATGGTGACGGGGGCCGAGCCCTCGACAGCCTCGATCTCGACGCCGGTGACGCGGCCCTCCTGTGCCTCGATGCCGGTGAGCAGCGCGCCGGGCAGCACCTGCACCGACGGGGTGCGCGCGAGCGCTGCGATCAGCGCGTCCATGATCTGGCGGCCCGCCTGATCGCCCTTGACCCGCACCACACGCGCCGCGCCATGCGCCGCCTCGCGCGACAGCACGTAGCCGCCCGCCGCGTCGCGGTCGAACGGGGTGCCGAGGTCCGTGAGTTCGACGATGTGATCCCGCGCGGCCTGCGTGACCATGGCGGCGATGGCGGCGTCGACGGTCCCCGCCCCCGCGGCCACCGTGTCGGCGGCGTGGGCCTCGGCGCTATCGGTCTCGGCCATGGCAGCGGCGACGCCGCCCTGCGCCCAGGCCGAGCTGGCCCCTTGCCCCGGCGGTTCGGGTGCGATCATCAGCACCGGACGCGGGGCCAGCGCAAGGGCGGCGGAAATCGCGCCGAGACCGGCGCCGATGATGACGACGCGCTCGGTGCGCAGGCGGCTCATGCCCGTGTCACGCCTTGGCCAGGCTGCGCGACAGATCGATCATCCGCTCCACCGCGCGGCGGGCGGCCACCGCGATCTCCTCGGGGACGATCACTTCGGGCGACATGGTGTGCAGCGACCACAGCACCTTTTCGAGGCTGATCATTTTCATGTAGGGGCACATGTTGCACGGCTTTTGGAAGGCCACGTCCGGGAAGGCGTCGGTGATGTTCGAGGCCATCGAGCATTCGGTGACCAGCAGCGCCTTTTCGGGCCTGTTACGGTCGATCCAGTCGATGATGCCGCTGGTCGAGCCGGTGAAGTCGGCCTCGGCGGTCACCTCGGTCGTGCATTCGGGATGCGCGATGATCTTCACTTCCGGGTCGGCGGCGCGGTAAGCGCGCATCTCTTCGGCGGTGTATTGCTCGTGCACGATGCAGCTGCCCTCCCACCAGACGATCCGCTTGGTGGAGTCCTTGGCCACGTTGCGCGCGAGGTGCTGGTCGGGGGTCATGATGACCGTGTCGCTCTCCATCGCCTCGACGATGGCCAGCGCGTTGGCCGAGGTGCAGCAGATGTCGGAGGCGGCCTTCACCTCTGCCGTGGTGTTGACATAGCTGACGACAGGCGCGCCGGGATATTTGGCGCGCATCTCGGCGATGCCCGCAGCGTCGATGCTCTCGGCCAGCGAACAGCCCGCGTTCATGTCCGGCATCAGCACGGTTTTGGCGGGGTTCAGGATCTTCGAGGTCTCGGCCATGAAGTGCACGCCGCACTGCACGATCACCTGCGCTTCGACCTTGGTGGCTTCGATGGCGAGCTGCAGGCTGTCGCCCACCACGTCGGCGATGCCGTGATAGATCTCGGGCGTCATGTAGTTGTGCGCGAGGATCACGGCATCTCGCTCGCGCTTGAGCTTGTTGATCGCCTCGACATAGGGGGCATAGGTCGCCCAGTCGACGGGGCTCAGCACCTTGTCCATGCGCGCATAGAGATCGGCCGTGCGTTCGGCGGCCTCCACCGACGGTGCGAGGTCGTAATGCCGCGCGAGTTCCTCGCGCATGATGCCAGTCTCGAACATGTGCCTCACCTTGCGTCAGCCGGTTGGGGGTGCCTCATACAGGGGTGGGAGAAGAAGTTCCAGATCGCGCGTTCAGGACCAAAGGCCAAAGCCCACGGCCCAGAGCGTCAGCAGGGTGCCGGTGACCAGTGCGTAGGCGCCGTTCCACTTGAGCCCGACGTGCAGCGCGCTCTTGCCCGCGAAGTTGCCGGTGAGCAGCGTTGTGGCCGTAAAGGGCGACGTGATGCCCGACAGCGCCCAGCCCGCGGTGATCGCGATGAACAGCGCCACGGGGCTGACGCCCATCGTCTCGGGCGCGGGCAAGAGCGGGAACAGCAGCGTCACCGCGAGGATCGGGTTCATGCCGAGCTGGCCGGTCACGGGGATGAACCACACCAGCAGCCCGAGAATCAGCGGGCCGGGCAACGCCTCGATCAGCGGCGCGAACTCCGCCACATGAGGCGCGAGCACTCCCGCGCCCGCGGTGCCGATATAGCCCGCCATCATCAGCAAGGTCAGCTCCGGGCGATAGCGCGGCAGCTCGCGCGCCGTGTAGCGCCCCGCGCGCCGGACGGCACCGCGCGCGCCCTCCTGCAACACCACCCAGCCCAGCGCCAGAAGCGGCACCACGAGAAGCACCGCCCCGACCACGCGCACCTCGAAGGCGACGTGCAGGAGCCAGACCGGCACACCCAGAAGCGCCAGCAACAGCACCAGCGGCAGCACGGCGCCCGGCCCGCCTTCGGGGCTGTGGCGGACCGGCGTGCGGGTGAGCTTCGGCTTGAATATCTGGTCCATGGCCCAGCCGGTGCCCGCGACGATCAGCCCGGTGACCAGCGCCGGCAGCACGGTCGCCTTGTAGGGCGCGGCGGGCAGCAAGGCTCCGGTGATCGCCACCGAAAACGACAGGGGCGACCAAGGCAGCACCGACACGAAGCCGCGCTGGATCGCCAGCAGCATCCGCCGGGTGCGGTGAAAGCGGATTTCGGGGTCCTTCTCTCGCGCCGAGCTTGCGACGGACAGGCTGCCTAGGAGCGCGATCGAGCCGTAGTTCAGCAGCACCGAGAACGCCTGACCGCCCAGCGTCAGCGCGAGGTAGCGCCGACCGGGAGGTTGGGCCGCGAGATAGCGGCCACAGGCGCGGATCGCGGGCGAAGTTTCGGCCGCCGAGCGCAGCGTGGCGAGAGCGACGAAGAACCCGCCGATGAAGGCCGCCGAGCCGAGCCCCGCCTGCACCCGTGCGGCCCAGTCGCCGCCCTGCATCCAAAGCGCCGCCGTCACGATGAGCGCCACCACGACGAAACCCAGCCTGCGGCCGCGCAACCGCCAAGCCAAAAGCGCCACCACCAGCGGTACGATCCATGCCGCCCCGAGGCCCGCACCGGTCGAAGGCGCCCAGTCCTTGAGCGTGACGAGCGCCGTCATCACGACCAGCGCCGCGCCAAAAAGCGGCTCGGGGCGTGCGGTGGCCGGGGGCGTGGGGGCACCGTCATCGAGGCTATTGCCCGATGAGGTCGTCTCCGCGAGGCCCACATCCGTGGCATCCCTGTCGGTGGCGATGGGTGCGACGCGGTGAAGGGGCAGTTCAGAAGCCATGATGCAGTGTCCGGGATATGCGGCGCGACCATGCCCGCGCGCGCAGGCAGCCGCAAGGCGAGCCGGACATGCTTCCGCAGCTGCCGACAGGGGCTCCGCGTGCCGCCATGGGGACAAACAACCCCGTTTCCGCCGGGTCAGAGGAACGCAGGGTCTTGCCTGACGCGCCGCGCTGGGACAACCTGCCGTCACAACGCATCGGCCTGCCGTCACTTCGTGTGCCGAGAATGGCCGGGCAGTCAGGGAGAACGACATGAAGATGAAGACATGGCTCGCCGCAGGCGTCGCCACCCTCGCTCTTGCGGGCGCCGCTCAGGCGCAGAACCTCGTCTATTGCTCGGAAGGCAGCCCCGAGGGCTTCGACCCCGCGCTCTACACCTCCGGCACCACCTTCGACGCCTCGTCGCACACGGTCTACAACCACCTCACCGAATTCAAGACCGGCACCACCGAAGTGATCCCCGGCCTCGCCGAGAGCTGGGAGGTCTCCGAGGACGGCACCGAGATCACCTTCAACCTGCGCCAAGGCGTGAAATTCCACTCGAACGATCAGTTCACGCCGACGCGCGACTTCAACGCCGATGACGTGATTTTCTCCTTCGAGCGTCAGGGCGACGAGAACCACCCCTTCAACAAGGCCTCCGGCGGCACTTGGGAATACTATCAGGGCATGTCGATGCCCGACCTCGTCGAGAGCATCGAGAAGGTCGACGACTATACCGTCAAGTTCAAGCTGACCCGCGCCGAGGCGCCCTTCATCGCCAACATGGCGATGGACTTCGCCTCGATCCTTTCGGCCGAATACGCCGAAAGCGTCAAGGACAGCCCCGAGATGCTGAACCAGCAGCCCATCGGCACCGGCCCCTTCTCCTTCGTGGCCTATCAGAAGGACGCGGTGATCCGCTTTGCCCGCTTCGACGACTATTGGGGTGAGCCCGCCAAGGTCGAGAACCTGATCTTCGCGATCACGCCCGACGCCTCCGTGCGCTACCAGAAGCTGCAGGCGGGCGAATGCCACGTCATGCCCTATCCGAACCCCGCCGACATCGCCGCGATGAAGGAGGCCGAGGGCATCGAGGTGATGGAGCAGGAGGGCCTCAACGTCGGCTACCTTGCCTACAACACCCAGCAGGCGCCCTTCGACCAGCCCGAGGTCCGCAAGGCCCTCAACATGGCGATCGACAAGCAGGCGATCCTCGACGTGGTGTTCCAGGGCTCAGGCTCGGTTGCCAAGAACCCGATCCCGCCGACCATGTGGTCCTACAACGACGCGGTCGAGGATGATGCCCATGATCCCGAGGCCGCCAAGGCAATGCTCGAAGAGGCCGGTGTCACCGACCTGTCGATGAAAATCTGGGCGATGCCGGTGCAGCGCCCCTACAACCCGAACGCGCGGCGCATGGCCGAACTGATTCAGGAGGACATGTCCGAGATCGGCGTCGACGTGGAAATCGTCTCCTACGAGTGGGGCGAGTATCTCGAGCGCTCCAAGGAAGTGGACCGCGACGGCGCGGTGCTGCTCGGCTGGACCGGCGACAACGGCGATCCGGACAACTTCCTCGCCGTGCTGCTCGGCTGTGACGGTGTGGGCGGTTCGAACCGCGCGCAGTGGTGCAACGAGGAGTTCGAGGCGCTGATCCAGGAGGCCAAGACCAAGTCCACGCAAGAAGAGCGCGCAGCGCTCTACGAGCAGGCGCAGGTCGTGTTCAAGGAGCAGGCGCCTTGGGCTACCATCGCCCACTCGGTCGTCGCCATGCCAATGCGCGAAGAGGTCGAGGGCTACGTGGTGCACCCGCTAGGCGGCCATATCTTCCACGATGTGAGCATCGCGGAGTAATCCGTTTGCGCTGAACGCCCGGGGGTCCGGGGCCGTCATGGCCCCGGACCCTTCGCATATCAGGGGCTTGCCGCTTGACCGCCCCGTCAGCCGGGGCGCAGGCTGGACCGGACCCCGCGTCAAGGGTCACAAGAACTCGACAGCTTCGTGATCCACGTGCTACGTGGCCCGCTGCAAGAGGGCGTTCCCACATGGGAGGGACGCGCCCCATCGACCACGATCACCAGATCGACGCCTAGATGCACCAGCAACAGGAGACCCGAACCGGCATGGTCATCCTCTCATTCACCAGCTCCGCCGCGCCCGCGCGCCGGGGCCACTGCAAGGCGGGCCGCTAGATGCTGCGCTACATGCTGTCGCGCTTCGCGACCTTTCTGCCGACCTTCATCGGCGTGACCCTCATCTCCTTCGCCTTCATCCGTGTGCTTCCGGGCGATCCGATCATCGTCATGGCGGGCGAACGCGGCATGACGCAGGAGCGTTATGACGAGCTGGTGATCCAGTTCGGCTTCGACCGACCGGTCCTCGCGCAGTACTGGGACTATCTCACTGGCGTGCTGCAGGGCGATCTCGGCACCAGCTATGTCACCAAGCGGCCCGTGTGGGACGAGTTCTTCGCTCTGTTCCCGGCGACGCTGGAGCTGTCGATCTGCGCGATGATCTTCGCAGTGGCGCTGGGCCTGCCGGCGGGCGTCATCGCCGCGATGAACCGAGGCAAGTTCTATGACCGCGCGCTGATGTCCACGGCCCTCGTCGGCTACTCGATGCCGATCTTCTGGTGGGCCTTGCTACTGATCATCGTGTTCTCGGGCAACCTCGGCTGGACCCCGGTCTCGGGCCGGATCGACCTTCTGTATTACTTCCCCGACACCACCGGTTTCATGCTGATCGACAGCGTGATGTCGGGCCAGAGCGGCGCCTTCACCTCCGCCGTGCGCCACCTGATCCTGCCGACCATCGTGCTGGGCACCATCCCGCTCGCGGTGATCGCGCGCCAGACCCGCTCGGCCATGCTCGAGGTGCTGGGAGAGGATTATATCCGCACGGCCCGCGCCAAGGGCCTGCCGCCGGGTCGGATCAACGGCATCCACGCGCTCAGGAACGCGCTGATCCCGGTGATCACCGTGATCGGCCTCTCGGTCGGCACGCTGCTCGCGGGCGCGATCCTCACCGAGACGATCTTTTCATGGCCGGGCATCGGCAAATGGATGGTCGATAGCATCTTCCGCCGCGACTATCCGGTCGTGCAGGGTGGGCTGCTGCTCATCGCCGTGATGGTGATGGTGGTGAACCTGACCGTCGATCTTCTCTACGGCCTCATCAACCCCAAGATCAGGAAGCGCTGATGGACCAGGCACTCTCAAAGGAAGTCGAGACGCAGGTCGAGCAGCGCCCGGGGCGGCTGCGCGAGTTCTGGTTCTATTTCCGCGAAAACCGGGGCGCCGTGTTCGGCTTCTGGATCTTCGTCGTCTTCGTCATCGTCGCGGCCACGGCGCCGTGGATCGCGCCGCATGATCCGACGCACCAGTACCGCGCCTTCACGCTGATCCCCCCCGTCTGGCAGGAGGGCGGCGACTGGCGCTTCGTGCTGGGCACCGATCCTCTGGGCCGCGACATGCTCTCGCGGCTTCTGAACGGCGCGCGCTACTCCTTCTTCGTCGGCATCGTCGTGGTCGTGGTCGCGGCCTCGGGCGGCATCCTGCTGGGCCTGCTGGCGGGCTTTTCGCCCAAATGGCTCGACGCGCTGATCATGCGTCTGATGGACATCATCCTCGCCTTCCCGTCGCTCTTGCTGGCGCTGGTTCTGGTGGCGATTTTGGGCCCGTCCCTCACCAACGCGATGATCGCCATCGCGATCGTGCTGCAGCCGCATTACGTGCGCCTCACCCGCGCCAGCGTGATCGGCGAGCTGGGCAAGGACTATGTCACCTCGGCCCGCGTCGCGGGTGCCGGGCTATGGCGTCTGATGTTCGTCACCGTACTGCCGAACTGCCTCGCGCCAATCATCGTGCAGGCGGCGCTGTCGTTTTCGACCGCGATCCTCGACGCCGCGGCCTTGGGCTTTCTCGGCATGGGCGCACAGCCGCCGACGCCCGAGTGGGGCACCATGCTCGCCGAGGCGCGCGAGTTCATCCTGCGCGCATGGTGGGTGGTCACCCTGCCCGGCCTCGCGATCCTCGTCACCGTGCTTGCCATCAACCTGATGGGCGACGGCCTGCGCGACGCGCTCGACCCGAAACTGAAGCGGAGCTGATCTCATGAGCCTTTTGAGACTGCGCAACCTCTCGGTCGAATTCGCGACCACCGGCGGCCGCTTTCGCGCCGTGGATCAGGTCGACCTCGACGTTGACAAGGGCGACGTCCTTGCCATCGTCGGCGAAAGCGGATCGGGAAAATCGGTGTCGATGCTGGCGCTGATGGGGCTACTGCCCTGGACCGCCAAGGTCACGGCGGACGAGATGATCTTCGATGGGCACGACCTGTCGAAGTTGTCGGCCCGTGCGCGCCGCCGCATAGTCGGCAAGGATCTGGCGATGATCTTTCAGGAACCGATGTCCTCGCTGAACCCCTGCTTCACCGTGGGCTACCAGATCCGCGAGGCGCTGCGCATCCATCTCGGCATGGACCGCAAGGCGGCGCAGGCCCGCGCGGTGGAGCTGTTCGAACTGGTCGGCATTCCTGCCCCCGAGCAGCGGTTGAAAGCCTTTCCGCACCAGATGTCGGGCGGCATGAACCAGCGGGTGATGATCGCCATGGCGATCTCCTGCAACCCCAAGCTGCTGATCGCCGACGAGCCGACCACCGCGCTCGATGTGACGATCCAGGCGCAGATCCTCGACCTGTTGGTCCGGCTGCGCGACGAGACCGGCATGGGCCTCGTGCTGATCACCCACGACATGGGCGTGGTGGCCGAAACGGCGCAAAGGGTGTCGGTGCATTACGCGGGCCAGAAGGTCGAGGAGCAGCCGGTGCGCCCGCTGTTCCGCGCGCCGCATCACCCCTATACCTCGGCGCTTCTGGCCGCCCTGCCAGAGCGCGCCACCGACAAGCGGCTGCCGACCATCCCCGGCGTCGTGCCCGGCCAATTCGACCGGCCAGAGGGGTGCCTCTTCTCGCCGCGCTGCGCCTTTGCCGACGATCGCTGCCGCAAGGTGCCGCCCCTACCGCGCGGGCCCGAGCTTGGCCTCGCGCGCTGCCACTACCCGCTCAACACCGACGAAAGGCTTGCCTCGTGAGTGCCGTGACAACCGACGCCCCGACCCCAGCCGCCCCCGTCGTCACCGCACGCGGGCTGACGCGCCACTACGAAGTCGGCGGCGGCATGTTCTCGAAACCCAAGGTGGTGCGCGCGCTGTCGGATCTCGATTTCGAGCTGACGCCGGGCCGTACCTTGGCAGTGGTGGGCGAGTCTGGCTGCGGCAAGTCGACCCTCGCCCGCGTCGTGACGCTGATCGAGGAGCCGACGCGCGGCGATTTGTCGATCTCGGGCACCAACGCCACGCCCGACGCTTGGAAAAGCCTGCGCTCCAAGGTGCAGATCGTGTTTCAGGACCCCTACGGCTCGCTCAACCCGCGCCAGCGGATCGGCCAGATCCTGGTCGAGCCGCTGCTCATCAATCGCCCCCAGATGCCAAAGGAGGAGCGCGAGGCCAAGGCGCGCGAGATGCTGCGGCTGGTGGGGCTGCGACCTGAGCATTTCGACCGCTACCCGCACATGTTCTCGGGCGGCCAGCGCCAGCGCATCGCCATCGGCCGGGCCTTGATGCTGGAGCCGGAGGTCTTGGTGCTCGACGAGCCGGTTTCGGCGCTCGACGTGTCGATCCAGTCTTCGGTGCTGAACCTGCTCATCGACCTGCAGGAGCGGATGCAGCTGGCCTATCTGTTCATCAGCCACGACCTGTCGGTGGTGCGCCACGTCGCCGACGAGGTGACGGTGATGTATCTGGGCCGGGCGGTCGAGACGGGGCCGAAGGACATGATCTTCGACAACCCGCAGCACCCCTATACCAAGGCGCTGCTGTCGGCGACGCCGCGCGCCGATCCCGAGGCCGCCAAGGAGCGCATCAAGCTCGAGGGCGAGTTGCCTTCGCCCCTTGCCGTCCCGCCCGGCTGCGCCTTCGCGCCGCGCTGCTGGAAGGCGCAGGACAAGTGTCGCAAGGCGCGGCCCCTGCTCGACGGGGCGACGCAGAAATCGGCCTGCTTCTTCCCCGAAGGCGAAGGCAAGCCCTCGGCGGAAGCGCCAGCGAGTTGAGATGTGGATGAGGGGGCCGGGAGGCCCCCTTGTTACATCCGCAGAAGCGCCGGAACGCCTGCCGCGCCGGTGCCCACCGACAACGAGCCGGCGATCGGGTTCGCAGTAGGCCCCAGCCCTGCTCAAGACCGACATCATTGACCCACCCGCATCGCCATGCGACACGTTTTTCGCAGTTCAATCGACCTTTTGTGACCCTTTTCTCCGGGTGCCGCAAAGAAATGGGAGGGATCATGTTCGAACGAATGTCTCGCAAGGGCCGGATCATGAACCGGCGCGCCGCGCCACGACCTCGCAGGTCCGGCGTCATGGGGGGCCTGCGATGAGCGGCGCCGGAGAACGGTCGCTTGATGCGCAGGCGCAGGCGCAGGCCGAGAAGCGCACCGCCGAAATGTGGGCCGAGGATACCGCCAGCAAGGCGATGGGGATGGAACTGCTCGAAGTTGCGCCGGGCCATGCCATCATGACGATGCGGGTGCGCGAGGACATGGTGAACGGCCATGGCACGCTGCACGGCGGCCTGACCTTCGCCTTCGCCGACAGCGTTTTTGCCTTCGCCGCCAACAGCTATGACTATCAGGCCGTCGGCGTGCAGTGCGACATCGTCTACCATGCGCCGGGGCGTTTAGGAGACGTTCTGATCGGCACCGGCGCAGAGGTGACACGCGTCGGGCGCTCGGGGCTTTACGATGTGGCGGTGCGGCGCGAGGACGGGGTGCTGATCGCCAGCTTTCGCGGCACCTCGCGGATCGTGCCGCCCCGTGCCGAATGATGTGAAATCAAAGGTGGCATGGACGTGAAGTATCCCAACCAGCGCCGCCGTATCACCCTCGCATCGCGCCGAACAAGACCGATGCACGGACCGGATCGTGGCGCTGCAGACCACGCCTGTCAGCCGAGGGGGCCTCTGCGCAACCGCGCACGCACGGGCTGAATTGTGCCTATGACGCAAGGGCAGTACACCGCTCCTCGCGCACAACCCGGAGCCGACATGTCGCCTGACCTACTTGCCCGAGCCCTCGCCGCCAACCCGGTCAGCGCGGGAGCCTTCATCGTCACGCTCTATGGCGACGTGGTGGCCCCGCGCGGTGGCGAGATATGGATGGGCAACATCATCACCGCCTGCGCCGCCGTGGGGCTGAGCGAAAGCCGAGTGCGTACCGCAGTGTCGCGGCTGGTGGCATCCGAGCGGATCGAAGGCGTGAAAGACGGGCGCAAGAGTTATTACCGGCTTACCCCTGCTGCCGAAAAGGAATTCCAGCGCGCCGCTCGGCTGATCTACCGCCGTCCGCGCGCAGAGCCGCTGAAGGGCTGGCATCTCGTGGCGCTGCCGCAGGGGCCGGGGCGCGAGGCGCTGGTGGCACGGCTCACGAGGCTGCGCTTTGGCATGGCCGAGCCCTATCTGGCGATCCTTCCCGACCGGGGCGACCCCCTGCCCCCCCTTGGTGCGCCGCACTTTCACGCGACGACCGAGGACGACCTGACCGAGATGGCCCGGGCCGCCTGGCCGCTCGATGCGCTGGCCGAACGGATGCACCACTTCATGGAGGGCTTCGCGCCGCTGGAGGGCATTACCTGCAGCCCCGAGGAGGCACTTGGGCTGCGGCTGCTGCTCGTCCATGTCTACCGCGACATCGCGCTGTCGGACCCCGGCCTGCCTTTGGGGCTTTTGCCAGACGACTGGCAAAGCCCGGCGGTGCGCGCGCTATTCGCACGGCTCTATCTACAGCTCACCCCCGCCGCCGACGCCGCCGTGACGCGCGATTTCGTCGACCGCGACGGCCCGCTCCGGGCCGATCCGACCCGTATCGCGCGGCGCATCGCGGATCTCTCCTACGACTGAAAAACCCCGCGAGGCCTGCCAGTCGCGGCGGCCGCGAAAGCATCACAGCCTAATGCACTCGTGACTTGAGTTGTGCCTAATGTCGTGTCACAAGATGTGCAGGGCCTTGGGATTCCCGTGCGGGATCGGCCCGCGTCAGCCGCAGGAGATCTGGGATGTATGCACAGCTCGTTGAGACCGGGGCCGCCGAGACCTCGGAGAAGGACCGGGAGTTTCAGGCGAAGATCGACCGCGGCGTGCGGATCGAGGCCAACGACTGGATGCCCGAGGGCTACCGCAAGACCCTGATCCGCCAGATCAGCCAGCACGCGCATTCCGAGATCGTGGGTCAGCTGCCCGAGGGCAACTGGATCACCCGCGCGCCGTCGCTGCAAAGAAAGGCGATCCTGCTCGCCAAGGTGCAGGACGAGGCAGGGCACGGGCTTTATCTCTACTGTGCCGCCGAAACGCTGGGCATCAGCCGCGACGAGATGACCGCGCAGCTCTTGTCGGGCAAGGCCAAGTATTCCTCTATCTTCAACTATCCCACCCTGACATGGGCCGATATCGGCGCGGTGGGCTGGCTCGTCGACGGGGCCGCGATCATGAACCAGGTACCGCTGCAGCGCTGCTCCTATGGCCCCTACAGCCGGGCGATGATCCGCGTCTGCAAGGAAGAGAGCTTTCACCAGCGGCAGGGCTTCGACGTGATGCGTCAGCTTTGCCAAGGCACCGAGGACCAGAAAGCGATGGCGCAGGACGCGCTGAACCGTTGGTGGTGGCCCTCGTTGATGATGTTCGGCCCCTCCGACAAGGACTCGGTCCATTCCGAGCAGTCGATGAAATGGGGCATCAAGCAGAACACCAATGACGAGCTTCGCCAGAAGTTCGTCGACCAGACCGTGCCGCAGGCCGAATGGCTGGGCCTCACCGTGCCCGACCCGGACCTCGCGTGGAACGAGCAGAAGGGCGGCTACGATTTCGGCGAGCCGGACTGGTCCGAGTTTTACGAGGTGCTCAAGGGCAACGGCCCGTGCAACCGCGACCGGCTGGCGGCGCGCAATAAGGCTTGGGACGACGGCGCTTGGTATCGCGACGGGCTGACCGCCCATGCCGAGAAACAGCAGACCATCGCGGCGGAGTGAGCGACATGAGCAAGGAATGGCCCCTATGGGAAATCTTCATCCGCGGCCAGCACGGTCTGTCGCACCGGCATGTCGGCTCGCTGCACGCGCCCGACGCCGAGATGGCGCTCAAAAACGCGCGTGACGTCTATACCCGGCGCAACGAGGGCATGAGCATCTGGGTGGTGGAATCCGCCAAGATCACCGCTTTCGACCCCGACACCGCCGAGCAGAACTTCGCCGCGCCGAAGTCCAAGGTCTACCGCCACCCGAGCTTCTTCGAGATCCCCGACGACGTGGGGGCGATGTGATGGATCCGCTCGTCACCTTCTGCCTGCGGATGGGCGACACGACGCTGATCCTCGGCCAGCAGACCGCGGCGTGGTGCGGCCACGCGCCGGTGCTCGAAGAGGACATCGCCTTTGCCAATATGGGTCTCGACCTGATCGGCCAGACCCAGCTTTGGTACGAGATCGCCGCCCAAGCCGAGGGCAAGGGTCGCACCACCGACGACCTCGCCTTCTTCCGCACCGAGCGGCAGTTCCTGAATGCGCAGCTGGTCGAGCGGCCCGACGAGGACTTTGCCCACGCACTGATGCGGCAATACCTGTTCGACGCGTGGCACCTGCCGATGCAGGAGGCGCTGTGCGAGAGCGGCCATCAAGCGATCCGCGAGCTGGCGCAGAAATCGGTCAAGGAGGTGCGCTATCACATCGACCGTTCGCGCGATCTGATCGTGCGGCTGGGCGACGGCTCGGACGAAAGCCGTGCCAAAATGCAGGGCGCGCTCGACGCGCTCTGGCCCTATGCCGCCGACTTGATGGCGACCGATGAGGTCGAGGCGGCGCTCGCCGATCAGGGCGTGCTGCCGGGCCTCGACCGCGTGAAGACGGCCTTCGACGCCGAGACTGCCGCCACGATGGCACGCGCGACGCTCAACCTCCCCGACAACGGCCACGCCCGCACCGGCGGACGGAGCGGCATCCACACCGAGGCGATGGGTTATCTCCTCGCCGAGATGCAATCCATTCCCCGTGCCTTTCCCGACGCCCGCTGGTGACCGCGATGCGCCCCGATCCCGATACGGTGCGCGATTGGCTGGGCGAGGTGCCTGACCCCGAGATCCCGGCGATCTCGGTCGTCGATCTCGGCATCGTCCGCGACGTAGGCTGGGAGAAAGACACGCTCGTCGTCAACGTCACGCCCACCTATGCGGGCTGCCCTGCGACACTGGTGATCGCGCTCGACATCGAGACGGCGCTGCGCGCGCGTGGGCTGGAAAAGGTCGACGTGCGCCGCCGCATGTCGCCCGCATGGTCGACCGACTGGATCAGCGCCGAGGGCCGCCGGAAGCTGCTCGATTACGGCATCGCGCCGCCGCAGCTCAACGCTGCCAACTGCGCGGGCATGCTGTCGGCCCAAAGCGCCGCCTGCCCGCAATGCGGCTCGGAGAACACCGAGATGCTGGCGGGCCGCGGCTCCACCCCCTGCAAGGCGCAGTTCCGCTGCCGCGACTGCCGCGAGCCCTTCGATTACTTTAAGGCGATCTGATGCAAGAGTTTCATCCGCTGACCGTCACCGGCATCGACCACGACACCCGCGACGCGGTGGTCGTGTCGCTTGCCCCGACCAAGGGCGATTGCGAGGCTTTCCACTTTCGCCCGGGCCAATACCTTACCTTTCGCCGCGATTTCGACGGTGAAGAGCTACGCCGCTCCTATTCGATCTGTGCCACTCCCGAGGAGGGGCTGCGCGTGGGCATCAAGAAGGTCGATGGCGGGGCGTTCTCCAGCTTTGCCAAGCACGAGCTAAAGGTCGGCGACACGCTCGACGCGCTGCCGCCGCAGGGCCGGTTTCATGCCCCCGAGGAGGCGGGCGAGAAGCACTATCTTGGTTTCGCCGCTGGCTCCGGCATCACCCCAGTGCTGTCAATCGCCAAGAGTATCCTTTCGGGCTCGGACGGGGCGCGCTTCACGCTGGTCTATGGCAACCGGCAGTTGTCGTCCGTGATGTTCAAATCTGAGTTGGGCGATCTCAAGGACCGCTACCTCGACCGGCTGAATGTCATACATGTCTTCTCGGGCGAGGCGCAGGAGATCGAGCTGTTCTCGGGACGGATCGACGCCGACAAGTGCCGCGCGCTGTTCGGCCCATGGGTCAGCCCCAAGGCCGAGATGGCCTTCATCTGCGGCCCCGAGGCCATGATGAAGGACGTGGCGGTCGCGCTCGAAGAGGCGGGGATGCGGAAGGAAAAGATCAAGTTCGAGCTGTTCGGCGCCGCCCAGCCGGGACGCGCGAAGATGCGCGAGACAGCCCGAGCCGCGCGCGAGAGCGGAGAGATGGTCCGTGCCACCGTGATCCTCGACGGCGTGTCGCGCAGCTTCCAGATGCCGCGCGCCGGCCAGTCGGTCTTGGAGGCCGCGCGCGAGCACGACATCGACGCGCCCTACTCCTGCAAGGCCGGGGTCTGCTCGACCTGCATCGGCCGGGTGAAATCAGGCGAGGTCGAAATGATGCAGAACTACGCGCTCGAAGACAACGAGGTGGCGGACGGCTTGGTGCTGACCTGCCAGTGCCTGCCGCTGTCGGACGAGATCGTCATCGAATACGAAGGACACTGAGACATGCTGGACGCCATCCCCACCGAACCGCGCCGCCTTGAAAGCTTTGTTGCGGGCCGCTGGCAGGCCGGAACCGGTGAGGGCCAGATCGTCACCGACGCCGCGACCGATGACCCGGTCGCGCGCGTCGACGCCACCGGCATTGATATGGGTGAAATGCTGCGGCATGGCCGCGAGGTCGGCGGCCCCGCCCTGCGCGAGATGACCACGCATCAGCGCGCGATGATGATGAAGCGGATCGGGCTGGCGCTGATGGAGCGCAAGGAGGAGCTCTACGCGATCTCCACCGCCACCGGCGCGACCCGATCGGATGGCTGGATCGATATCGAGGGTGGCATCGGCACGATGCTGTCCTATGCCTCGAAGGGCCGGCGCGAGTTGCCCAACGCCCATGTCATTCCCGATGGAAACCCTGAGATCCTGTCCAAGGACGGCAGCTTCATTGGCCAGCACATCCTGATGCCGCTCGAAGGCGTGGCGATCCATATCAACGCCTTCAACTTTCCGGTCTGGGGGATGCTGGAAAAGCTCGCGCCGACATGGCTCGCCGGCATGCCCGCCATCGTGAAGCCCGCGAGCCAGACATCATATCTCACCGAAGCCTGCGTGCGGCTGATGCTGGAAACCGGCGATCTGCCCGAGGGCGCGCTGCAGCTGATCTGCGGTCGCACTGGCGACCTGCTGGACCGCGTCACCTGCCAGGACGTGGTTACCTTCACCGGTTCCGCCGCGACAGCGCGCAAGTTGCGCAATACACCCGCGATCATCGAGAACGCGGTGCGCTTCACCGCCGAAGCCGACAGCCTCAACGCTTGCATCCTCGGTCAAGACGCCACACCGGATAGCCCGGAGTTCGAGCTGTTCGTCAAGGAAGTGCATCGCGAGATGACCGCCAAAGCGGGTCAGAAATGCACTGCGATCCGTCGCGCCATCCTGCCGCGTGCGCTGGTCGAAGCGGCCATCGAGGCGCTTCGGACACGGATCGAGAAGACAGTGATCGGCCATCCCGGTGACGCCGCCACCCGCATGGGCGCTCTGGCCTCGACCGATCAGGTCGAGGAGGTGCGCCGCGCCATCGAGGCGATCGGTGCCGAGGCGCGGGTCGTCATCGAACCGGGCGCGGTGCCGGAGACGGGCGCCTTCATCGCCCCCTGCGTGTTGGTCTGCGACGCGCCGCTGACCGCCAGCGCCCCGCACGAGATCGAGGCCTTCGGCCCGGTCTGCACATTGATGCCCTATGACACGCTCGACGAAGCTGTCCTGATCGCCAACCGGGGCGCGGGATCTCTCGTGGCCTCGATCTTCACCGACGACGCAGGCGTCGCGCGCCACCTTGGCCTCGGCATCGCCAAGTTGCATGGCCGGGTGCTCTTCGGCAATCGCCGCTCCGCCAAGACCTCTACCGGTCACGGCTCCCCCCTGCCCCAGATGGTGCATGGTGGGCCCGGCCGCGCCGGCGGCGGCGAGGAGTTGGGCGGGATGCGGGCCGTAAAACACTTCATGCAGCGCACCGCGTTGCAGGGCACGCCGGATCAGCTCACGGCCGTCATCGGCCAATGGATGCCGGGTACGGCGCGGCGCGAGACCGAAACGCACCCGTTTCGTAAATCGCTGGCGGAGCTGGAGATCGGCGACACGATCGTAACGCAGGCCCGCCAAGTGACGCTTCAAGACATCGAGCACTTCGCAAACTTCACTGGCGACACCTTCTATGCCCACATGGACGAGGCCGCCGCCGCGCGGAACCCGTTCTTCGAGGGCCGCGTCGCGCATGGCTACCTGATCGTCTCCTTCGCCGCAGGCCTCTTCGTGCAGCCCGACGAGGGCCCGGTGCTGGCGAACTACGGCGTCGACAACCTGCGTTTCATGACGCCGGTGAACGCGGGCGACAGCTTGCGCGTCCAACTCACCGCCAAGCAGATCAACCCGCGCGAGACGGATGACTACGGCGAGGTCCGCTGGGACTGCACCGTGCTGCGCGACGACGCCGAAGTGGTGGCGCAATACGACGTGCTGACGCTGGTGGCCAAGGAGCAAAGGACATGGTGATGGTCCGCGACATTGCGCAGGACGAGGCAGTCGCGCAGCCCGCGCAACCGACCCGGACGCTGGCCACTTACGCGCTCGCCGACCGCTACAAGCGCACCCAAGGCCGCGTGTTCCTTACCGGTACGCAGGCGCTGGTGCGGGTCATGCTCGATCAGGCGCGGCGCGACAAGGCGGCGGGGCTCGACACCGCAGGTTTCGTCTCGGGCTATCGCGGTTCGCCCTTGGGCGCGCTCGACATGGAGATGTGGCGCGGCAAGGCACAGCTCGCCGAGCACCGGATCGAGTTCCTGCCTGCCGTGAACGAGGAGCTCGGTGCCACCGCCGTGCTCGGCGCCCAGCAGGTCGCGCTCGATCCGCGCGCGGAAGTCGAGGGCGTGTTTTCGATGTGGTACGGCAAAGGGCCGGGGGTGGACCGCTCGGGCGACGCGCTCAAGCATGGCAACGCCTATGGCTCATCGCCCAAGGGCGGGGTGCTGGTGGTGGCGGGCGACGACCACGGCTGCGTGTCTTCGTCGATGTCGCACCAGTCCGACGTGGCCTTCATGGCGTGGTTCATGCCGGTGCTGAACCCGGCCTCCGTGGCCGAATACCTCCCCTACGGCGAATGGGGCTTTGCGCTATCGCGTTTTTCCGGCACATGGGTCGGCTTCAAGGCGGTGTCAGAGACGGTCGAAAGCGGCTGCTCGGTCGAGCTTTTACCCCCCCGCGAGTTTGTCCAGCCCGACCACACAGGCCCCGCGGGCGGGCTGCACGTGCGGCTGTCGGACCTCCCCTCGCCCGAGATCGAAGCGCGGATGCAGCACAAGCTGGCGGCGGTTCAGGCCTTTGCCGAGGCCAACCCGATCGACCATGCGCTCTACGGGATCGCCGACGCGCGCTTTGGCATCGTCAGCACGGGCAAAGGCCATCTCGATCTGATGGAGGCGCTGCGGCTCTTGGGCTTGAACGAGGCCGAATGCCGCCGTCTGGGCATCGACATCTACAAGGTCGGCATGGTCTGGCCACTGGCGCGGCGCGGCGCGCTCGACTTCGTGCAGGAAAAGGAAGAGGTCCTCGTCGTCGAGGAAAAGCGCGGCATCATCGAAAGCCAGCTCAAGGAGTATTTCTACGACTGGCCCGGCCACAAGCCCGCGCGCATGGTCGGCAAGTTCGACGGGCCGGGCAACCCGCTGCTGCCCTGGACCGGGGAGCTGTCGGCCAAGGTGCTGCTGCCGGTGCTGGCCCGCCGCCTCGACAAGCTGTTCCCCGATGAGGGTTTTCCGGCCCGCGCCAAGGCGCTGACCGAAACGCCGCCGCCCGTCCTGTCGATCCCCGGCGCGACCCGCACGCCGTATTTCTGCTCGGGCTGCCCGCACAACACCTCGACCAAGCTGCCCGAAGGCAGTCAGGCGAACTCCGGCATCGGCTGTCACGTCATGGCGTCGTGGATGGACCGCGAGACGCTGGGCTATGCGCAGATGGGCGGCGAAGGCGTCCCATGGGTCGCGGCGTCGAAGTTCAACGGCAATCGGCACATCTTCCAGAATCTCGGCGAGGGTACCTGGTATCACTCGGGGAGCCTTGCGATCCGACAGGCCGTCGCCGCAAAGGCCAACATCACCTACAAGATCCTCTACAACGACGCCGTCGCCATGACCGGCGGCCAGCCGGTGGACGGCCCCGTCAGCGTGCAGGGCATCGCCCAGTCCTGCCGCGCCGAAGGGGTCGAGCGGATCGCGCTGGTCTCGGACGACCCGCTCAAGTTCGAGCACGCCGATTTTCCGACGGGTACGACCATCGACCATCGCCGCGACCTCGACCGGATCCAGCGCGAACTGCGCGAGATCCCCGGCGTCACGGTTCTCATCTACGAGCAGACCTGCGCCACCGAGAAGCGCCGTCGCCGCAAGCGCGGCACGATGGAGGACCCCAAGCGCTTTGCCTATATCAACGAGCTGGTCTGCGAGGGCTGCGGCGACTGCTCGGTCGCGTCGAACTGTCTTTCGGTCGAGCCGAAGGAGACGGAGTTCGGCCGCAAGCGGAAGATCAACCTGTCGAGCTGCAACAAGGACTTCTCCTGTCTCGAAGGTTTCTGCCCCAGTTTCGTCACCGTCGAAGGGGCGACGCGCCGCAAGCGCGAGGGGGCGGGGATCGATGCGCTGGCGCTGGCTGCCGACCTGCCCCTGCCCGATCTGCCCGAGTTGTCGAAGCCCTACGAGCTTCTGGTCTCGGGGGTCGGCGGCACCGGCGTGGTCACAGTGGGCGCGCTGATCACCATGGCGGCGCATCTCGAAGGCAAGGGATCGAGCGTGCTCGACTTCACTGGCTTCGCGCAGAAGTTCGGCACGGTGCTCAGCTACATCCGCCTCGCTCGCAATCCCGAGGAGATCCATCAGGTCCGCATCGAAGCAGGCGCGGCGGATGCGGTGATCGCCTGCGACATCGTCGCCTCGTCGTCGCCCAAGGCGAGCGTCTGCTACCGGCGCGGCACCCACGTGGTGCTCAACCGCGCAGAGATGCCCACGGGCGATCTGGTGCTGCATCGCGATGCAGACCTGAGAGTTGACGCGCGCGAGGCGGCGATCGCCGCCGCCGTGGGCGCGGACCGGCTCGACGCCTTCGATGCCAACGCCGCCGCCGAGGCCCTCTTGGGCGATGCGGTGTTTTCGAACGTGATGATGCTGGGCCACGCGTGGCAGAGCGGCATGGTGCCGGTCTGCCTCACCGCACTCGAACAGGCATTGGAGCTCAACGGCGTCGCGGTCGAAAAGAACCGCATGGCGCTGGCCTACGGTCGCCTGATGGCGGCGCGGCCTGATCTGCTGGCGCAGGCCTTGGGCCAAGCGCCCGCCGCGGAAGAGACGTTGGAGCGGCTGATCTCGCGGCGCGCAGACTTCCTGACCGAGTATCAGGACGCCGCTTGGGCGCAGCGCTACCGCGACAGGCTTTCGCGTTTTCATGCCGCCCTCGATCTACCGCAAACCGACGCCGAGGCTCTGACGCGGCTGGCCGCGACGTCGCTGTTCAAGCTGATGTCCTACAAGGACGAATACGAGGTGGCACGGTTGCACGGCGACACCGGGTTCCACGCGCGGCTCGCGGCCGAGTTCGAGGATGGCTTCACGCTCAAGCACCATCTCGCGCCGCCGCTGCTGCCCTTGGGCCGGGATTCACGCGGGCGGCCCCGCAAGCGTGGCTTCGGGCCGTGGATCGGCCCGGTGTTCCGTGGCCTGGCACGGATGAAGCGGCTACGCGGCACCGCGCTTGACCCCTTTGGTCACACCCATGAGCGGCGCATGGAGCGCGAGTTGATCGGCTGGTTCGAGGGGGTGATGTCGGACTGCGCCGCGGCCGCGGGCCATAGCGAGCCCGGTCTTTGCGAGGCGCTGTTGTCCGCGCCGATGGACATCCGCGGCTTTGGCCCGGTCAAGGCAGAGGCCGTGGCCAAGGTCCGACCCCGCGTAGAGGAGCAGCGCGCGGCGCTGGTCCGGCAGCAGAGCGGCGCAGCGCCGCTCCGCTGATCCGCGATCAGGCGGCGGCGGTGGCCTTGCCGCCTGCGAAGAGGCCGCGCAGCTTGAGGCGCAGGCTGGTCATCATCGCCGCAACCAGCTCGGAGCGCATCTGGCGGGCTTCGGCCATCACGGCGTCGATTTCGGCCTGAGTTGGGTGGGTGTAACGGACGATCTGGGTCATCTTCGGCTCTCTTGGGTTCATCGGCGGGCGCTGTCGCCCGCACCGTCGAAATGGCCCCGAAACCCGCCAAATGCCAGTCATTGCCGCCATGCAGTTCCTGCATGGCCTTTTGGGCAATGCGGCCGCTGGCCGCCCCGGCCCTGTACCTCAACAGACCGGCTTCACCTTACCGCTCAGCCGCGCGCCGAGTGTCAGCGTCGCGGGCACCGCCGCAATCACCCGGCCCAGCCCGGCAAAGCGCTCGGGCCGCATCGCGAGGTTGGCAAAAGCGTTGGCGGCGCGAATGCGGGTCGAGAACTGGCGTCGCCACGCGGCATGATAGCTGGCCCCTGCCGCATCGCGCGCCCGCGCATCGGTTGGATCAAGCCCAGTCAGCGCACGCGACAGGAGCCAGCCCGACTGAATCGCCATCGAGATGCCTTCGGCGATCACCGGATGCGCCTCGCCCGCGAGGTTGCCGACGCGGTAGATGCCATCCGCATAGCAGGGCCGCAACGCCGGACGGATCGGCCCCGCCGCCAGCCACGGCCCGTCGCGCGTGGCCGGGCCAAGTGCCTCACGAACGCCGCGGCAGGAGCGCATCAGATGCGCCTGCAACGCCTCACCCGCCGTGTCGCCCGGCTGCCGTAGCCGCATCAGAACGTCGCGCCGGACGCAGCACGACAAGGAAAGCCGCCCGCCATCGACCTGCACCATGCCGCCATAGCCGCCCGGAAAGGACAACAGCGGCATCAGATCCGCATCGAGCGCGCCACCGTGAAAATGCGCCTTGAAGCCGAGAAGATCGCCCGGCCCCTGCAGCTTGGGCGCTTGCGTCGGCAATGGCCCCCGCTCCCACGACCCATGCGCTGCGACGAGGATGGGCGCGGCCAGCGTGACGGTGCCCTGCGGCGCGACCAGCGTCACCCGGTGCCAGGAGGCTTCTCGCACCATCCCGGTCGCGCGGCAAGGTTGCAGGATCTCGACGCCGCAGCGTCGGGCCTGTGTCACGAGCAACCCGTCGAGCACATCGCGCCCGAGCCCGCGCCCGTGGCCGCCGGAGACAGGCATCGGCGCCGTCACCACCCGTTCGCCCATGAACAGCGCCACGCGCTTGATTTCGGGCCCCGCCGCCGCATCCCATTTCGCAGCCACGCCCAGGGCATCGAGCGCCGGGCGGCTGGCTGCGGACATGAACTCGCCGCAAACCTTGCGGCGCGGAAATTCGGAGCGCTCGACCAGCGCCACGCGAAGGCCCGCCCGCGCCAGCCCGATCGCCGCCGACGCGCCGCCCGGCCCGGCGCCGATGACGATGGCATCATGCGTCATGACCGGCTCCCCATGCCGCGAAGCCATGGCTGAATGGCCCCTTGCGCCCCTCGAACACCACCCGACCCGGCCACAATTGCGACAGCTCTTCGCCTCGGAACCCGGCACGGACGCTGGCGGGTGCGTCGTGCCGCGTCACCTCATTGGCCCCGATGGCTCCCACCGCGCGCGAAGCGATGTAGGACAGCCGCGTGCGAAGTGGCTCGGTCGCGACGAGGTGACGCGCATGCGCCGCGATCTCAGCCAGCAACGCCTCGAGCGAGGGCCCCTCGAAGTGGTGCAGAAACAGGTTGGCGATCACCAGATCGACCGGAGCCGTCCGGGCTGCGATCCAACCCTGAGCATCCGAGGCCACGACCGCGACGCGCCAACCGAGCGCGCCGAGCGCCGCTATTGTTGCCGGTGCCACGACCGGCTGCATGTCGAGCAGGACGAGACGCGGTGCGCCTTGAATGGGGCCAAGCCTGCGCGCGAGCCGCAGCGCCCCCGTGCCATCGCCGCAGCCCATGTCGACCACCACCCGCATCGGTCCCACCACGTGATCCCGGATCAGCGCGGCGGCAATATGGGCGTTGAACATCAACCTGTTGATGCGCCGCAGATCGGCACGAGAGGCGCGCGCGCGCGGATCGTCCGGCGGCAGGTCGTCGAGCATTTCGGGCACCAGAACGCGCCGCATGGCCCCTGCCCTCACGCAGCCATCTCGAAGCTCATCGTCTCGGCGGTGAGGCCGGGGCCAAAGGCCATGCCGATGCCCTTTTGGCCCGGCTTGCCTCGCGCCAGCAGTTTTTCGAGCACGAACATCACAGTGGCCGACGACATGTTGCCATTGTCGCGCAGCACCTCGCGCGAAGCCGCCAGTGCCTCGTCGCCCAAGCCCAGCGTCTTCTGGATCGCGTCGAGCACCGAGCGGCCGCCCGGATGCACGGCCCAGAGGTCGATCTGATCGACCGTTCGATTGCCGAGGATGTCGCCTTGGTGCGCACTCAGGACCGCTTGGATCGTCGCGGGCACCTGCCCCGACAGCACCATGTCGAAACCATCGTCGCGCACGTTCCAGGTCATCAACTCGTCGGCGTCGCCCGCGAGAAGCGCCTTGAACCCATCGAGCCGGATGCCGGTCGGTTCCGCGGTGACGAGCGCCGCCGAAGCGCCGTCGCCCCAGATCGAGAAGGTTAGCAATCGTTCGAGATCGGTCGTCTCCTTGAGATGCAGCGTGCAGAGCTCGCAATTGACGACCAAAACCTTGGCGTCCGGCTCGGACCGCACGATGTGCCGCGCCGTCTTGAGCGCGCTGATGGCGGCGTAACAGCCCATGAAGCCGATCAGCGTCCGTTCGACCGAAGGGTCGAGCCCAAGGCGACGCAGGATCTGAAGATCGAGGCCAGGGGCCGACATGCCAGTACAGCTGGCAACGACGAGGTGGGTGATCTCGCGCGGATCTTCGAGCTTCAGCCCCTCCACGGCGCGCATGGCGAGGTCGGCGGCATGGGTTTCGAAAAAATCCATCCTTTCGCCCGTCCCCGGGAATTCACCGCGTCGGAACATACCCGCGCGGTCCACCACCGGCCCGGCGGCATCATCGGCGGTCTCGATGCAGGAATACCGCCGCTCGATCCCGGACTTCTCGCTCATCTTCATGAACAACCGTTGTTCACGGGGCTTGTCACACAGGCTGGCAGCGGCGAACTGCCGAAAGTAATCATGGATCTGGTTCGCCGGAACGGCAGATGAGATCCGATTCACATGTGCTTGGGACAAAGCGTTCTCCGCAAGAGCCGCCTATAGTATGGCGGCAACTGAGATTGAAACAGATCCATGGGTCTCCAGTTCCCTAGGCTCTGGACCCATCGATCCTGATGAGGCTGCGTGATTCAGGCTCCCTAGCGGCCTTGTTGCGTGATTCCTGCCCGGGATTCACATTGCGAGTCCTGCGGCGCAGCTGGGCGGCATGTCCAAGTCTGCTCCCACCCGCTACCGCACATTGAACTGGTCCGCCGGCAACGCGGCGTTGCGTGAACGTGGATCGCTGACCGTCTGGTTCGACGTCGACCGCAGAAGACGCTGGCTGTGCCATTACCCTGCCGTAGCAGCAGCCGTCCGCTGCATCTGCTCATCGAGAGCACGGGCCTCAAAGTCCGCGGCGCAGGCGAATGGCCTGCGCGCAAGCACGGTGGTTCGCGCAGGCGGGTTTGGCGCATGGTCTATCTGGCCATGGAGGAGGCGACCTAGGAGGTGCGTGCTGTCGAGATCACCGGCCGCGGCGTGGGCGATGTGCCTGTGTTGCCTGATCTACTCGCCCAGATCCCCAAGGGCAAAGCGATCGCCTCGGTCACGGCTGACGGCGCCTACGCCACGCGCGGCTGCGGCGACGCCATCGCGGACCGGGGCGCGGACGCGGACGCGGTCATACCGCCCAGGCACAATGCCAAACCGTGAAAGAAGAATGGCCCCAAAGCGGCAGACGGGAACGAGGCCGTGCGCGCCATCAAGCATCTCGGCAGGGCTATCTGGTGGCACTGGACCGGTTATCGCCGCCGAAGCCGCGCCGAGACCAAGATGAACGGTATGAAGCTGCTCGGCCAGAAACTGATGGCTTGAGATGTCGATCGCCAGACCGCCGAGCTCCAGCGCCGCATCGCGATCTTGAACCGCTTCACCGCCCTTGGCATTCCCGTCACAGAACCCATCGTCCAAGCCGCTCGGGGTAAGGGGACGCTCAGCCTTCAGGCGGTCCGTGCAACAGAGCCAAATGGCGGAGACGAAGGGATTCGAACCCTCGAGACGGTTTCCCGCCTGCACCCTTAGCAGGGGTGTGCCTTCGACCACTCGGCCACGTCTCCGTCGGTGTGTCTATGCAAGCGCTCGGGGGGAAACAAGGGGAAATCTGCGAGTTGAGGTATTGAATTGCGAGTGCCGTTCCGGAACCGCCAAGTCGGTGTAGGGAGCACCCCATCCGGGGCGGCTCATACGACAAAGCAACACTCCGCACAGAACAGGATGCCATCTGCTTTGGGCAGGGCCATGTCTTCGCCCAATGACTGATTTGCGCAACAGGGCCGCTCGAAACCGTCTCCGACTGAGCACAAACTGCGGCGATCCCGACCACGGGGACAACCTGTCGCAACCCGTACGCCTTGCCGGATGGGGGTGTGAACATTACCTGAACGCCATGACAACGCACAGCCTCGAGCGCAAGCTCGCCATTCTCTCGGACGCCGCACGATACGACGCCTCCTGTGCGTCGTCGGGGACGTCGAAGCGCAACTCGAAAGACGGTAAGGGTCTGGGCTCGACCGAAGGCTCGGGCATCTGTCACGCCTATGCGCCCGACGGGCGCTGCATCAGCCTGCTGAAGATCCTGATGACGAACTTCTGCATCTTCGACTGCGCCTACTGCGTGAACCGCGTGTCGTCCAACGTCGAACGGGCCCGCTTTTCCGTGGACGAGGTCGTAAAGCTGACGCTCGAGTTCTACCGGCGCAACTACATCGAAGGGCTATTCCTGTCCTCGGGCATCATCCAGAGCCCGGACAAGACCATGGAAGACATGGTTCGCATCGCCCGCAAGCTGCGCGAGGAGGAGAATTTCCGGGGCTACATTCACCTCAAGACCATCCCAGAGGCGTCGCCCGATCTGATCGCACAGGCCGGGCTTTACGCCGACCGGGTGTCGATCAATGTCGAGATGCCGACCGATGCAAGCGTCACGACCTATGCGCCCGAGAAGAAGCCCGACACGATCCGCAAGGCGATGGCCGATGTGCGGCTGCGCAAGGAGGCGGCGAAGGACAAGAGCCATACTGGCAAGCGTCCGCCCCGCTTTGCGCCTGCGGGCCAATCGACGCAGATGATCATCGGGGCCGATGGGTCCAACGACGCGACGATCCTGGGACAATCGACGCGGCTCTACTCCTCCTACGGGCTCAAGCGCGTCTACTACTCGGCCTTTTCGCCGATCCCGGACGCCACCGCCAAGCTGCCGCTAATCAAGCCGCCGCTCATGCGCGAGCACCGGCTTTATCAGGCCGATTGGCTGATGCGGTTCTATGGCTTCGACGTGAACGAGATCACGGCGGGCACCGGGGGCAATCTCGATCTCACCATCGACCCCAAGCTTGCCTGGGCACTGCGCAACCGCCACGCCTTTCCGGTTGATCCGATGCGGGCGGACCGCGAGACGCTGCTGCGGGTGCCGGGGTTCGGCGCCAAGACGGTCAGCCGCATCCTCGCGGCGCGTCGGCATCGGCGGCTGCGCTGGGACGATCTGGCGCGGATGGGGGCCAACATGAAGAACGCGCGGCCTTTCGTCAGCCTCATCGATTGGACCCCCGGTGCGCTGCTCGATGCGCCCGACCTCGCCGCGCGCTTTGCGCCTGCGCCGGAACAGCTTTCGCTGTTCTGACGTTTCGCGCTCATGCCCCATGTCGCCCTGCCCCGTATCGAAACCGACAAGGCCTGGCGCGACGCCGCGCGGGGGCTGATCGCGCGGCGTGTGCCGCCAGAAGAGGTGACATGGAGCCGAGGCGCGGCCGATGACGACCTTTTCGCGCAAGCTCCCGAGGGAATCGCCCCCAGCCGCGCAACACTAAAGGTGCCGCGCGAGTTCGTGTCTCTTGCAGGCTCCGTGACATGGCACCGCGACCCCGAGCGGTTCGCGCGGCTCTATGCGCTGTTGTGGCGGTTGCGGTCGGAAAAGGGGCTGATGGAGGATCGCGGCGACACGGCCTTGGCCAAGCTGCGCTCCATGGAAAAGGCGGTGCACCGCGACCGGCACAAGATGACGGCCTTCGTGCGGTTTCGCGAGATCGGCGCGCGCGACGCGGCCCGCCGCCGGTTTGCCGCATGGTTCGAGCCCACGCATTACACGCTGGAACCCACGGCCCCGTTTTTCGCGCGCCGCTTCGCCGACATGGACTGGATGATCGCCACGCCGGACCTCACGGCGGCCTTCGAGGACGGGCGCCTGAGCTTTCATGATGGCCAGCCCAAGCCCGACATTCCCGACGATGCGACCGAGGAGCTTTGGGGCACCTATTTCCGCAACATCTTCAACCCCGCCCGGCTCAAGATCGGTGCGATGACCTCGGAGATGCCCAAGAAATACTGGAAGAACCTGCCAGAGGCGCGCCATATTCCCGAGATGATCGCCACCGCCCATGCCCGCGCCGAGGCGATGCAGGCCGCCGCCCCCACCCTGCCCCCGATCCGTGCGGCCAAGATCACCGAGCGGCTTGCCGCACCCGACCTTCTGCGTGCCGCTCCGGAAGGTCTCGACCAGCTTCGGGCCGAGGAAAACGCCTGCACCCGCTGCCCGCTCTATGAAACCGCGACGCAGGCCGTGCCCGGCGAAGGCCCGCGCGACGCCGATCTCATGGTGGTGGGCGAGCAACCAGGCGATCACGAGGATCTGGCGGGCCGCCCCTTTGTCGGCCCCGCCGGCCAGCTCTTTGATCGGCTGGCCCGCGAGGCCGGGATCGACCGCTCCCGCGCCTTCGTCACCAATGCCGTGAAGCACTTCAAGTTCACGCCAAAGGGCAAGCGGCGTATCCACCAGAACCCCAACACCTCGGAGATCAAGGCCTGCCGCTTCTGGGTGCAGTCCGAAATCGAGATCGTGAAGCCGAAGCTGATCCTCGCGATGGGCGGCACGGCAGCCGAAAGCCTCACCGGATCGCGCAAGGGGATCCTCGCGCGGCGCGGTACCGTCGAGGCGACGGAAGGCGGCGTGCCGGTGTTCCTGACGGTGCACCCGTCCTATCTGCTGCGCCTGCCCGACCCGGCGCTGCGCGATGACGAAATCGACAAGTTCCGTGCCGATCTGGTCTCGGCGCAGGCGCACCTCGAAGAGCTGCGCGCGAGCTAGTCGAGATCGCGCCGCATCGTCGCCATGCCGTTGCGCGCGCCCAGTTCCTCGTAGCCCGCCGAGAGGTAGAGATTGCGCGCCGGCGCGTTGTCGAGCTCGACCTTGAGCGTGATCGACAGCGCGCCGAGGCCGCGCGCCGCCGTTTCGGTCAACCGTGCCACTTCGGCGCCCGCGCCGCCGCGCATGGCCTCGTCGACGAAGACATAGGTGAGGTGGCGCACCTCGGGGCCGATGCCTACGCGTAGCGCGAAGAAGCCGACCTCATGGCCCTGCGCGTCGAGTAGGTAGAAGGATTCATCGTCGAGGTCGCCGAGCCACTTTTCCTGCCATTCCAGCGGATCGAAGGGGTGGCTGGCCGAGGGGTTGACCAAAACAAGGTCGGCCTCTTCGGTCAGCAGTCCGGCCAACGGCGCGAGATCACGCTCGATATTGTGGCGGAGGGTCAGGTCGGGCATCGCGCATTTCCCTTTCTCGGCGACGAAAAGGGTCGGGATGCCAGATTCGGGCGGCGCGGTGCAACCGGTGCACCGCGCCGCGCCTGCATCAGGTGTTGAACAGGAAGTGCATCACGTCGCCGTCCTTGACGAGGTAGGACTTGCCCTCGGCGCGCATCTTCCCCGCTTCCTTGGCCGGGCCTTCGCCGCCCAGAGTGACAAAGTCGTCATAGGCGATGGTCTCGGCGCGAATGAAGCCACGCTCAAAATCGCCGTGGATCACGCCCGCCGCCTGCGGTGCCAGAGTGCCCTGACGGATCGTCCAGGCGCGCGCTTCCTTGGGACCGACGGTAAAGTAGGTCTCGAGGTGCAAAAGCTCGTAGCCCGCGCGGATCAACCGGTCGAGACCGGCCTCTTCGAGGCCCATCTCCTCGAGGAACATCGCCTGCTCTTCGGCGTCGAGCTGGCTGATTTCCTCTTCGATGCGTGCGGAGATCACCACGTGCGAATTGCCCTGCGCCGCGGCCATTTCGGCGACGCGGGCCGACTGGCTGTTGCCGGTCGCGGCCGAGCTTTCCTCGACGTTGCAGACGTAGAGCACCGGCTTGGCGGTCAGAAGCTGCAGCATCTTCCACGCCTTGCGGTCGTCATCGGCGACTTCGACGGTGCGGGCGGGTTGGCCGTCCGAGAGAGCCGCCTGCGCGGCCTTCAAGAGCCGCTCCTGATCGGCGGCTTCCTTGTCACCGCCGCGCACCTTGCGGCCCAAACCCTGAAGGCGCTTTTCGACCGACTCGAAATCGGCGAGCATCAGCTCGGTCTCGATCACCTCGGCGTCGGCCACCGGATCGACGCGGCCGTCGACATGCACCACGTTGCCATCCTCGAAACAGCGCAGTACGTGGGCGATCGCATCCGTCTCGCGGATGTTGGCCAGAAACTGGTTGCCAAGCCCCTCGCCCTTGCTGGCGCCCTTCACGAGGCCCGCGATGTCCACGAAGGTCATCCGAGTTGGGATTACCTGCTTGGACTTGGCGATCTCGGCCAGCTTGTCAAGCCGCGGGTCCGGCACGGCGACGTCGCCGACGTTCGGCTCGATCGTGCAGAACGGAAAGTTGGCGGCCTGGGCCGCAGCGGTGCGCGTCAGCGCGTTGAACAGGGTGGACTTGCCGACGTTCGGCAGCCCCACGATCCCCATGCGAAAGCCCATGTCACGCCTCCTATCAGCACATCGCGGCGGTCCTATCCCCGCGCGGCCTCCCGCGCAAGGCAAGGCTTGGTGACGTGACGGCCCCATGCCATGCTTTCGAGGCAAGCTGGAGGAGCCGCACGATGATCCCGATTCCCTATCTCACCTTTCATGGCAACTGCGCCGAGGCGCTGGCCGAGTATGCGCGGATCTTCGGCACCGAACCCGCCAATGTGATGTCGGTCGCCGATGCGCCCGAAGAAGTGCGCGCCTCCCTCCCCGAAGCGAGCCCGCAGGCGGTGATGCACGCCGCGCTCAAGGTCGGCGATGGCTGGATCTACGCCAGCGACGACATCATGGGGGGCAGCCCGGAGATGGCGGGCTGTTCGATCATCGTGGCTCTGCCCGACGCTGCACAAGCACGGGCAGCGTTCGACGAGCTGGCGACGGGCGGGCAGATCCACATGGACTTCTCGGAGACCTTCTGGTCGGCGGGCTTCGGCACGCTGACCGACCGTTTCGGCACGCGCTGGATGATCGACGTCGAAGCACCCGAGCAGGAAGGCTGATCCATGCCATTGATGCCCTACCTGCATTTTCAGGGAAACTGCGCCGAAGCGCTCGAGTTTTACCGCGACATCTTCGACGGCACAGGCCTGCAACTCATGCGCTATGCCGATCAGCCCGAGGCCAAGCCTGAGTGGAAGGGTGCCATGGAGGTTATGCATGGGCAGGTCGTGCTGGGCGACGGGGTGCTGATGGCCTCTGATTTCCCGCCTGGGATGGAAGGCGACGCCCAAGCGGGTGTGTCGATCATGCAGTCGGCCCCCGACATCGAGACCGGGCGCGGCTGGTTCGACAGCTTGGCCCAGGAGGGTGCCGTGGTGCAGGACTATGGGCCGACCTTCTTCTCGCCGGGCTTTGGCATGGTGAAGGACCGCTTTGGCACGCATTGGATGATTGCCGCCGCCGGTTAGGCCCCATTGATTTTCCGCCCCTCATGCCCCAAACCGCAAGGCGACGGGCCAGAGGGGACGGGCATGACACGGATCGATGACACTTTCGCGCGGCTGAAATCCGAAGGGCGCAAGGCCTTCGTGGCCTATGTGATGGCGGGCGATCCCGACTTCGAGACCTCCAAGGAGATCGTGCGCGGCCTGCCCGGCGCGGGCGTCGACATCATCGAGCTGGGCCTGCCCTTCACCGATCCGATGGCCGATGGCGCGACGATCCAGCTCGCCGGTCAGCGGGCGCTGGCGCAGGGCATGACGCTGGACCGCACGCTCGAGATCGCGGCGCATCTGCGCGAGACCGACACCATGACCCCGATCGTGATGATGGGCTACTACAACCCGATCCATTCGCGCGGCGTGCCCAAGTTTCTCGAACAGGCCAAGGCCGCCGGGATCGACGGGCTGATCGTCGTCGACCTGCCGCCAGAAGAGGACGCCGAATTGTGTCTACCCGCGCAGGCAGCGGGCCTCAACTTCATCCGCCTCGCCACCCCCACCACCGACGACGCGCGCCTGCCACGCGTCCTGCAGAACACCTCGGGTTTCGTCTACTATGTCTCGATCACCGGCATCACCGGTGCGGCCGAGGCGCAGGCCGATGCGGTGGCCCCCGAGGTCGTGCGGATCAAGTCGAAGACCGACCTGCCGATCATCGTGGGCTTTGGCGTGAGGACGCCGGAAACCGCGAAATCCATTGCCGGCATCGCCGACGGCACGGTGGTCGGCTCGGCCATCGTGAACCAGATCGCCGAGGGCAAACCGGTGACCGAGATCCTCGCCTTTGTGAAGGCGCTTGCCGACGGGGCCCATTCCGCCTGAGGCCGCCTTTACTCTTCAAATACTCAGATGCAGCGGCGCCCCCATAGGGCGCCGTTTCCGTTGCGGCGCCTGGCTGTGGCTGGTAAATCATCCTTACCAATCGGGGGAAGAGAGCCATGCCAGTCATCACCTGCATCGAGGATCTGAAACGTCTTCACAAACGCCGCGCGCCGAAGATGTTCTTCGACTACGCCGAGTCCGGTAGCTGGACCGAGCAGACCTTCCGCGAGAACACTACCGATTTCGAACAGATCCGTCTGCGCCAGAAGGTGGCGGTGGACATGTCTGACCGCTCGACCGTGGGCCACATGCTGGGCCAGAAGGTCGCAATGCCTGTGGCCCTCGCCCCCGTGGGCATGACCGGCATGCAAAACGCCGACGGCGAGATCAAGGCCGCGCGCGCGGCAGAGAAGTTCGGCGTGCCCTTCACCCTCTCGACCATGTCGATCTGCTCGATCGAGGATGTGGCCGAGCACACCTCGGCCCCCTTCTGGTTCCAGCTCTACGTGATGCGCGACGAGGATTTCGTGGACCGGATCATCGAGCGGGCCAAGCGCGCCGGCTGCTCGGCGCTAGTGCTGACGCTGGATCTGCAGCTTCTGGGCCAGCGGCACAAGGATCTCAAGAACGGCCTCTCGGCCCCGCCGAAGCTTACCCCCGCGACGCTTCTGGACCTTTCGACCAAATGGACATGGGGTCTCGAGATGCTGCGCACCAAGCGGCGGTTCTTCGGCAACATCGTGGGTCATGCTTCGGACGTCGAAGACACCGGATCGCTGATGAAATGGACGGCAGAGCAGTTCGACCTGCGTCTCGATTGGGAAAAGGTCCGCAAGATCGCCGAGAAGTGGGACGGCAAGCTGATCCTGAAGGGTATTCTCGACGCGGATGACGCCCGCAAGGCCGTCGAATGCGGTGCCGACGCCATCGTCGTGTCGAACCATGGTGGGCGGCAGCTAGACGGGGCGCTTAGCTCGATCCGCATCCTGCCGTCGATCGTGCGCGAGGTGAAGGGTGAGACGGAGATCTGGCTCGACAGCGGCATCCGCTCCGGTCAGGACGTGCTGAAGGCGCTGGCCATGGGTGCCGACGCCACGATGATCGGTCGCGCTTGGCTCTACGGCCTTGGCGCGATGGGCGAGAAAGGTGTGACGACGGCCCTCGAGGTGATCCGCAAGGAGCTCGATCTCACAATGGCGCTGTGCGGTGAGCGCGACGTGGCGAACCTCGGACGGCACAACCTGCTGGTGCCCGAGGATTTCGAAGGGCGCTGGCAGCAGGACGAGCCGAACCACAACGGAGCCGAGATCCACACCCTGCCCGCCTGAATATGCTGGGGGCGGCGCGGCTGCCCCCTTCGTCTTAGCGATCTGGAGAGAGGCTGGAGCGGGCGGCGGGAATCGAACCCGCACGTTCAGCTTGGAAGGCTGACAGGCTACCACTACATCACGCCCGCTTCGGCCCCCGTGATAGCGGCTCGCGCGGGGGGCTTCAAGACGCCCCGAACGTCATTCCACCTCGATCGGCTCGATCAACTCCGGCCCATGCGCGCGGTTCGAGTTCACCGCCGGGTCAACCCGGTGAAAGGCCAGAACCTCCGGGTTGGGCTGCATCAGCACCGCCGCCCCGTGCCCCGCCTCACCCAACCAAAGCGGCCAGTCGGCGGGCTCGAGGATCACCGGCATGCGGGTGTGGATGTCGCGCATCACCCCCGCCGCCCCGGTGGTGACGACGGCGCAGGTGGTGAACCCCTCGCCGTCCCGCTCCCAATCCTGCCAAAGCCCCGCAAAGGCCAGCGGGTCGCCGTCCTCGCGGTGGATGAACCACGGCAGCTTGTTGCCCGCGTCATCGACCGTCCATTCGTAGAAGCCCGACGCTGGGATCAGGCAGCGCCGCTCGCGCACCGCCGCGCGAAAGGCGGGCTTTTCGGCCACCGTCTCGGCGCGAGCATTGATCAGAAGCGGGCCGTCGTTCGGTTTCTTGTACCAATGCGGGATAAAGCCCCATCGCATCGGACGCAGACGGCGGCTGCCTTCATGGGCGGTGACAGTGTGCACCTGCACCGTCGGGCAGACGTTGTAGTTGGGCACCTCGGGCAGATCGTTGGAAGGCTGCGCCTCGAACATCTGGGCAATCGCCTCGTGGGGCAGCGTGATCGCCATGCGTCCGCACATCGTGGGTCTCCTTTGATCCCAATCTGGCACATGGGGCGGGAAAGGAAAGTGGCCGATAAAATGGGTGGAGGTCTGCTATGAGCCCCCTTTACTGATTTTCTCTAATGCAGCTAATGTCCGCAACCACGTGAAGGCCAAAAACCTTCGACAATTTCTTAGATTAGATATCTGGACCGCAAACAGTGTGCGGACCTTCGTCACCATGTATCATTGCTGAGGAGCAAGTAGCTATGTCCGACAATCTATGCCACATATCTAACTTTCAAGAACGCGACATCGACCTCCTCCTCGCGGAAGAGCTACGAATGAATAATGCCTTCGCAACCTGGTTCACGAACCAAGTTGCGCCTGACGTCCAGGTTGAGGTTCCTGCCTTTCGAACCCGCGTCTCTGTAGTCGAGGACGGATCTGAATCTGACGTGATCGCTTGTTTCCACCGTGAAGATGGCGGCATCCACAGAGTCTTCATCGAGGACAAGATTACGGCCTCAATGATGCCTGAACAACTTGAGCGTTACCAACGGAGAGCCACTGCCGAGTATGCCCGAAGCGAAAACCAGAGCTTCTCCGTGGTGCTTTTCGCCCCTGAAAGTTACCGTGCATCGCTGCCTGATGGCGTCGCTCATGTGACGTTTGGGGAGGCCGCAACAGCACTGGATCAGTCAACCGACGACCCCCGGGCAGCATACAAAGCATCCTTCTTGCGCGCTGCACGTCCATACCATTCGCCAGCGTCGAGAGATCTGCACGTTGCTGAAGTTGAGCCGTACGTAGTTGAATGGTGGGATGCCGTTTACGAAATGCTCGACCGCGAGTTTCCCAGCTTCTTTTTGCCACCAAGAACCAGGTATCCGCGAAGTGTCTACTTCGCACCGCGCACGAGCGGAATGGCCGAGTATATCCGAGTTGATTTCAAGGGGCATGCGGGAGAGGTCGACCTCGCCATCAAGAACGTAGGGTATTTAGAACTTGCAGAAGCACTCGCAGGGCTCGACCTGCCTGGGCGGTTGGTCGAAAATGGCAAATCGTCCGCGATCCGGGTCGACGGACTTTCAAAATTCGTAATTTCAGACGGATTTTCCGTAATTGAAACCGATGTTAGGGCCGCCTATGCAGCGACTGTAACCCTTCTTGAATTTTGGAAGGCCAATAGAGGCCAGTTCGACAGCCTTGTGCGATAAGTACTGTCTTTACTCATCCACGCCAAAGACCAACGTTTGCTGAACGGTTAGAATTTTTGGGAGGTTGTGTCTGTTTCTGGGAAGCAGCCCTTGATGCCATCAAGGGCAAGGTCCGCTTCGTCCGCATTGCAGACCCATCTCCGCTTCGCCGGTCCATAAGAAAACGCGCGCCGGTTTCCCGACGCGCGCTCTTCTTCCCCCAATGGGGCTTTACTTCATCGTGATACGGCCATCGGTGTAGGGCTTATAATCGCCCTGCGCCGCCATGTACTCGGCCGTTACGTCGGCAAGGTCGGGGCCGAAGTCGTAGGCCTTGTCGGCCTCGACGAGCATCTTGTAGCCGTCGCCGCCGTTGCGGACATAGTTGTTCGACACGGCGCCATAGGTGGCCTCCGGATCGAGCGGCTCACCACCGATCATCACGTCGGACACGCGCGCGCCCGGCTCGGCGGCCTTGTCGACCGCGAAGGTCATGCCCGCGACCTGCGGGAAGCGACCGCCGCCTTCCTCGATCTGGCTCACGCCGTTCTCCAGCGCCTCAAGGAGCGTCGCACCCGAGATCTCGAAGGTCGAGAGCGTGTTCTGGAACGGCAGCACGGTCAGCACCTCGCCCATCGTCACCTCACCACCGTCGATCGAGGCGCGAAGACCGCCCGAGTTGGCGATGGCGATCTGGATGCCCTGATCCTTGACGCGCGCCAGCATGGCGTCGGCCACGAGGTTGCCCATCTCGCATTCCTGCGCGCGGCAGACGTCGCGATTGCCTTCGATCGGCGCGGTGGTGCTGGCGACGACGCGGTTGCGGATCTCGTCGAGAGGCTTGGCAAGCTCGGCCACGCGGTCGAGGGCCGCCTGATCTTCGACCACCTTGCCGTCGATCAGGATCGGCTCGCCGGAGGCTTCGGTGATGACACCGTCGTCGTCGAAGGTCACGTTCAGCTCACCTAGGAACTTGCCGTAGGCATAGGCCTGCACGATGGCGGTGTCGCCGACCATCACCGGGTAGACGTCGGCCGCCCCCTCCTGCTCGTTCGACAAGAGCGTGTTGGAATGGCCGCCCACGATCACGTCGACGCCGGTGGTGGCCTCGGCCACGCGCTTGTCGGTCTCAAAGCCCGAATGGCTCAGCACGACGATCTTGTTGACGCCTTCCTCGGTGAGGCGGTCGACCTCGGCCTGCACCGCTTCAGAGGGGTCGGTGAAGATCACGTTGGGGCCGGGGCTCGCCAGCTCGTCGGTGTCCTGCGGGGTGAGGCCGATCAGGCCGATCTTCTCGCCGCCGCGTTCGATCACGGTGCTCTTCTGGATCGCATCAGCGAGCTTTTCCTCGCCCGAGACGTCGGCGTTCGACATCAGCACTGGGAACTCGACCTTGTCGATGAAGGCGCGCAGCACTTCGGGGCCGTCGTCGAACTCGTGGTTGCCCACGGTCATCGCGTCATAGCCAAGCTGGTTCATGAACTCGGCCGTCATCTCACCCTTGTAGTAGGTGTAGAACAACGTGCCCTGAAACTGGTCGCCGCCGTCGACGAGCAGCAGGTTGTCACCGCCACGCGCGCGGGCCTCCTGCACGGTGGTGATCAGACGCGCGACGCCGCCAAAGCAATCGCCCGCTTCGTTGTCTTCGGCCGAGCAGGTCGAATCGTAGGCCGAGATCGGCTCGTAACGGTCGTGGAAGTCGTTGGTGTGCAGGATGGTCAGGCTGTACTCCGCCTGAGCGGCACCGGCGGCAAGCGCGATGGCGGCGGTGGTGCCGAAGAGTCCGAGTTTCATTGTTGCGTCCCTGTCGGTTTCGTTATGGTTGCGAGCCTGCGCCAAGCGCGCCGCGTCTGTCAAAGCTGCCGTTGTCCTGCCCTAGCGGCATGACGCGGGCATGACGGGCCTGCTTGACGTGACGGCGAGGCGCGGCCATGAGGCGGCATGCTGATCTACAAGATATTTCGCGCGCCTGAATGGGCCGAGCTGGAGCACGCGGGCGAGACCCGCGGCGCCCCCGTCGATCTCGCCGATGGCTACATCCATTTTTCCACCGCCGAACAGGCGCGCGAGACGGCGGCAAAGCATTTCGCCAATGCCGACGGGCTGGTGCTCGCGGCCATCGAGACGGGAGCCTTGGGCGACGCGCTGCGCTGGGAGCCTTCGCGCGGCGGGCAACTGTTCCCGCATCTTTACCGGGCGCTCGCGCTCTCAGAGGTGGTCTGGATGAAACCGCTGCCGCTCAAGGACGGGCACCACGCATTCCCTCAGGAGATGACATGAGCACGCTGGAGAAGATCGGCCTCAAGGCGCTGCACCGGATCGACCCCGAGACCGGGCACGGGCTGGCGCTCAAGGCGCTGCGTGCGGGCCTCGGCCCCAAGGGTGGTCCGGTGACGAGCGCGCGGCTGCGCACGGTGGTGGCGGGGCTGGATCTGCCCAACCCCGTGGGCCTGGCGGCAGGGTTCGACAAGAACGCCGTGGCGCTCGACGCGCTGTCGCGCACGGGCTTTGGTTTTGTCGAGGTTGGGGCCGCAACGCCGCGCCCGCAGGAGGGCAACCCGCGTCCGCGCCTGTGGCGGCTGAGCGCCGACCGCGCCGCGATCAACCGCTTTGGCTTCAACAACGAGGGCATGGAGGCGATTGCAGGCCGGCTGGAGCGCCGCCCACACGGAATCATCGGTCTGAACCTTGGCGCCAACAAGGACAGCGGGGACCGTGCCGCCGACTTTGCCACGGTGCTGACCCGCTGTGCGCCGCACCTCGATTTCGCTACCGTCAACGTCTCCTCGCCCAACACCGAACGCCTGCGCGACCTGCAAGGCCGAGCTGCACTTTCGGCGCTGCTTTCTGGCGTGATGGCAGCCAATGCCGCCCTGCCCAGCCCCCTCCCGGTCTTTCTCAAGATCGCCCCGGACCTGTCCGAGACCGAGATCGAGGACGTGGCGCGGGTGGCCGAGGAGGCCCGCGTTTCGGCCATCGTCGCGACCAACACCACGCTGTCTCGCGATGGGCTGACCGACAGCCAGAAGGACAACATGGGCGGCCTTTCGGGCCAGCCCCTGTTCGAGAGATCGACGCGGGTACTGGCGCGGCTGTCTTCGCTGACCCACCTGCCGCTGATTGGCGTCGGAGGTATCGGCTCGGCCGAACAGGCTTATGCGAAGATCCGCGCGGGCGCGAGCGCCGTGCAGCTCTATACCGCTCTGGTCTATGGCGGCGTGTCGCTCGCGGGCGAGATCGCGCGGGGGCTCGACGCGCTCTTGGAGCGTGACGGCTTTGCGTCGGTCGCCGATGCCGTTGGCACTGGCCGCACCGACTGGCTTTAGGCGGCGGCGCGTTCCAGCGCCGGGTAGCGCGCGCCCAGCGTCGCGCCGCGCGCCACGTAGCTCACCAGCATCGCCACCCAGAGGCCGTGGTTGCCGAACAAGGTGGTGAGCGGGATCGCGGCGATAAAGTAGATCGCCGCAGAGAGCGCCATCATGTTGCGCATGTCACGGCTGCGGGTCGCGCCGATGAAGATGCCGTCGAGCATCCATGGGATCAGCCCGAATAGCGGCGTCGCCACCATCCACGGCAGATAGGCGCGTGCCGCCTCTCGGACTTCGGGCGCGGTGGTCATGGTGTCGATGATCGCAGGTCCGAAGATCCAGAAGCCCAGCGCCAGAGCGAGGCTCACCACCCCGCCGTGGATCGAGGGCAGGATCGCCGCGCGCCGCAGGCGCAGGGCCGCGCGCGCCCCCATCGCCTGCCCCACCAGCGCCTCGGCGGCAAAGGCGAAGCCGTCGAGCGCGAAGGCGGTGATGTTGAGAAATTGCAGCAGCACCTGGTTCGCGGCGAGCGGCACGTCGCCAAAGCTCGCGCCCCAGAACAGAAAGCTGATGATGATGGATTGCAGCAGCACCGAGCGGATCAGGATGTCGGTGTTCACCGCCGCCATGTGCCGCAGGCTTGCGGCATCGAAAATACGCGCCCGGTCGCGCCACGCAGGCGTGGCAAAGGCGTCGCGGCACAGCCAGAGCCCGAGTGCCAGCCCCGACCATTCGGCGAGGAAGGTGGCCACGGCGACACCTGGCACGCCCCAGCCGAGGCCGAGGACGAACCACAGGTCGAGCAGGATGTTGACGCCATTCATCCAGAACTGAAGCACCAGAACAGCCCCGGTGCGCTCCTGTGCGATGAGCCAGCCGGTCAGTCCATAGATCGCGATGGCGGCGGGGGCCGACCAGACGCGGATCGCCAAATAGTCGCGCGCCAATGCCTCGACCTCATCGCTCGCGGGCGCGAGCGCGAAGGCCGCGGCGAAGATCGGCCATTGCAGCACGATGAGCGCGGCACCGGCAGCCAGCGCGATCATCAAGGCCCGCGTGAGCAGCGCCGAGACCTCGGCTCGGTCGCCGCGGCCCAGTGCCTGCGCGGCAAGGCCGGTGGTCCCCATGCGCAGAAAACCAAAGATCCAGTAGATGCCCGATATGATCACCGCGCCGATACCAACGGCCCCGATCGGGGCCGCGGCCCCAAGCTGGCCCACAACGCCGGTGTCGACCGCACCCAAGATCGGCACGGTGGCGTTCGACAGCACGATGGGCAGCGCGATCTTCAGAACACGCCGATGGGTCAGCGGCGCGGTCGTCTCAGCCATCGAGCCCCGGCATCAGGAAATGCCCCGTCGCCTGCGCGAAAAGCCGCGAGCGGTTGTCCTGCCACGCCTCGACATGGACGCTCGCGTAGCGCCGCCCCGAGCGGTTGATGCGGGCGCGCGCATAGGCGTCGCGCGGCAGGCCGGTGCGCAGGTAGTCGACCGTGAAATCGATGGTGCGCGGCCAGTTGGGGCGGGCCTCGGCCTCGGCCTGCGCTTCGGGCGTGCCCGCCTCGATAAGGCCCCACATCCGCGCCCAGGCCAGCTCGACGATGGCGGTGGTTTCCAAAAACGCCGCCGTGGCCCCGCCGTGCAGCGCGGGCAGCATCGGGTTGCCGATCAGCTGGTCGGCATAGGGCAACACGGCGGTCAGCTCGTCTCCATGCCGCTCGAAGCGAATACCGAGGAAGGCGATGTAGGGCACACCGCTCACCAGTCGCTCGAGCGCGCCGTCGCGGCGGGTCTTGATGACCTGGACGGGTTCGGGACGCGGGCGGCTCATTTCGGCGCTCCCAGTTTTTCGACGGTGAAGGCTCCGGTGGCGGTCGCCACGGGGCGGCTGTCGTCCTCGTCGCAGGCGACGGCGCGCACGAAGGCTACCGTACGGGTGACGTGCCAGCATTCGGCCTTGGCGGTGATCGTCTGCCCCGGCGTCGCGGGGCGCATATAGTCGATCCTGAGATCGAGCGTCGCGGTGCTCATCGGGGAGGATGGGTGCGACATCACGGCCGCTCCCGAACAGGTGTCCATCAAGGCGGACACGGCACCGCCGTGGATCACGCCGGTTTCGGGGTCGCCGACCAGTTCTTTGGCCCATGGCATGTTGATCGCGGCATGGCCGTCGCCAAGCGCCGTGACCCGCATCCCGAGCGCCTGCGCATGCGGCAGGGCGTCGATGAATTGTTGGGCACGTTCGAGGTCGGGGATGGGATTGGATGTCATGTGTTCAACTTGGCGATCCCGATGGCTCCGGCAAGCGTTATCTTTCAACCTAGAGGCCCGAACCCGTGTTGTCGTCACGGCACGACCTCCCTAATGTTCGCTCGAAGGAGCGCCGAAGATGTCCGATACCCCCATGACTTTCAAAGAAATGTGCGAACGTTTCGAGGTGACGCCTCGGACGTTGCGCTATTACGAATACATAGAGCTGCTGGCGCCGCAAAAGCAGGGCCGCGCGCGGTTCTATGGACGGCGCGAGATCGCGCGCATGATCCTGATCCTGCGGGGCCGCCGGTTTGGCTTCAGCCTCGAAGACATCCGCCAGTTTCTCATCATCTACGAAACCGAAGGTAATCGGGCACAGATGGAAACCTGGATCGGGATGGCGGATCGCCAGCTCGAGATCCTCGAGGCGCAGCGTAGCGAGCTCGAGCAGACGATCGCCGATCTGCGCAAACTCAGGGACGAATCTCAATCCTCCCTAACGTGAGTCATGGCAATATCAACAACTTGGACGGGTATCATGAAATTTGACCAAGAGAACAAAGTTTCTCTGTAACGGGCGAATTTTTCTTGACCTTTCGTCATCCGCACCCTGACGCTGCGTCATGTTTACGTTCGCGTCACCTTTGCTTGTAAGGTCTTTTCGGAACCCGCAGGTGACTCGTCTGACCGGACACCAAGGGTTAAGAAAAAAATGACCGACCAGACCATGACCATCCGCCAAATGTGCGACAGCTTCGACGTGACGCCCCGCACATTGCGCTTCTACGAGGCAAAGGAGCTTCTGTTTCCCATTCGTGAAGGCACGAAACGGCTCTTCACCCGGCGCGACCGGGCCCGGCTCAAGCTGATCCTGCGCGGCAAGCGCTTCGGCTTCAGCCTCGAAGAGATCCGCCAGCTTCTCGATCTCTATGAGACCGACGACCAGCAGGAGGTGCAGCTTGCGCGCACCCTCGAAGTGGCCGAGCGGCATCTCAGAGAGATGCAGGAGCAACGCGCCGCTCTCGATGAAGCGATCCGGGAGCTTGAGACGCAGATGAACTGGGGCGCAGACCGGCTGAACCAGCTGCGCGCACGGGCGACGGCGGCCTGACCGCCCTCTCCTCGTTCTGGTCGAGATGAATTTGCGCGGTCCGGGAGGAGGAGCCCGGATCGCGTGCATCGGACCAGACCGGGCCACGCGGCCCGCCGGAGGAGAGACAGGCAATGCCAAGCTACACTGCACCGATCCGCGACATCCAATTCGTGTTGCACGAGTTCCTGCACGTCTCCGAGCAGGACACCCCCGGCTATGCCGATCTCGACGCCGACTTCACGGCCGCAATCCTCGAGGAAGCGGGCAAGCTTTCCTCTGCCGTGCTGGCGCCGCTGAACCTTTCGGGTGACCGCGAGGGCTGTCATCTCGAGAACGGGGTGGTCCGCACGCCCAAGGGCTTCAAGGCCGCCTTCGACCAGATCCGCGACGGTGGCTGGACCGCCATCGACGTCGCCGAGGAATTCGGCGGACAGGGCCTGCCCTATCTCATGCACACCGCCGCCAACGAGCCGATGGTTTCGGCCAACATGGCGCTCAACATGTATCAGGGCCTGACCCACGGCGCCTATACCGCGATCAAGATCCACGGCACCGACGCGCAGAAGACGCGCTGGCTGCCCAAGCTTGGCTCGTGCGAATGGACCGGCACGATGAACCTGACCGAGCCGCATTGCGGCACGGATCTCGGCCTGATGCGCACCAAGGCGGTGCCTCAGGACAACGGCACCTACCGGATCTCGGGCCAGAAGATCTTCATCTCGGCCGGTGAGCACGACATGGCCGAGAACATCGTCCACCTCGTGCTGGCCAAGATCCCCGGCGGCCCCGAGGGCATCAAGGGCGTGTCGCTCTTCGTCGTGCCGAAGTTCCTCGTGAACGAGGACGGCTCGCTCGGCGCGCGCAACGGCGTGACCTGCGGCGCGCTCGAAGAAAAGATGGGCATCCACGGCAACGCCACCTGCGTGATGAACTACGACGAGGCCGAAGGCTATCTCCTTGGCGAGGCGCACAAGGGCATGCGCGCCATGTTCACCATGATGAACGAGGCGCGTCTCGGCGTCGGCCTGCAGGGCTGGGCGCAGTCCGAGGCCGCCTATCAGAACGCCCTCGCCTATGCCAAGGACCGGCTGCAGGGCCGCGCCGTGACCGGTGCCAAGAACCCCGACGGCCCGGCCGATCCGTTGATCGTGCATCCCGACATCCGCCGCTCGCTGATGGATCAGAAGAGCTTTAACGAGGCGGCGCGGGCCTTCACCTACTGGGGCGCGATGCTGATCGACCGCAGCCACAAGGCGGGCGACGCGGAGGCCGAGGCGATGATCTCGCTGCTCACGCCGATCATCAAGGGCTTCCTGACTGACAAGGGCTTCGAGATGTGCGTGCAGGCACAGCAGATCTTTGGCGGGCATGGCTACATCGAGGAATGGGGTATGTCGCAGTTCGTGCGCGATGCCCGGATCGCGATGATCTACGAAGGTGCCAACGGCGTGCAGGCGCTCGACCTCGTGGGCCGCAAGCTCGCCGCGCAGGGTGGCAAGCCGATGATGACGCTGATCGAGGAGATCAAGGTCTTCTGCAAGGAGAACGCCGAGGATGCCGACTTCGCGCGCGACTTCATCGATCCGCTGAAGGCGGCGTCGAAGGACATGCAGGCAGCGGCGATGTTCTTCATGCAAAGCGGCATGAAGGATCCCAACGCGGCGCTCTCGGGCAGCACCGATTTCATGCATCTGATGGGGCATGTCTGCTTGGGCTGGACTTGGGCGCGCATGGCCCGCGCGGCGCAGGCGGGGCTCGATGCGGGCACCGGCGACCGGGGCTTTTACGAGACCAAGCTTGCCACGGGGCGCTATTACATGGCGCGCCAGCTTCCGGCGACGAAGATGCATCTGGCGCGGATCGAGAGCGGCGCCGCCCCGGTGATGGCGCTGGCCGACGACGCTTTCTGATGGACGAAGGCTTGGTCCGGGGCGAGGCTCGCACCGGACCGAACCGGAGGACGAGATGCCCAAACGCCTGAAACTGACCCGCCGCTTTCCCGTCGCGATGAGCGAGGACGGCTACCGCCGCCTCAAGCGCTTCGCGCGCGAGGCCGGGCTCGACGAGGGCGAGGCCCTGTCCTTTCTGTTCGAGAATTTCGACAGCGTCATTTCCGAGGACACCTTCAACCACAGGCTGAGGCTGTTCAACGCGGAGCTGGAAGCGCGCAAGCGGTAGAGACCTGCACGGGAGGGCAGATGAAAAAGCTGCGTATTGTTAGAATGGCGAACGGGCCGGCAGTCCACTCGGGCCACACAGCGGTCGTGTTGAACGACGCGTGGTCCGGGCTTCACCAATCGCGGTCATCGGCTCGCCAGCCTGTACCGCAAGACCGAGGATCGGTCGCAAAGGTTTATGAGGCGTTAATTGCGACCGCGTCTCATCGCCATTCCGCACAGACCCCGGCGTACGGCTTCGGCCCGGCGCCACGACCGAGGGAGGGGACATGATCCGACTGCATTGCTTTGGCGAGAGCGGCAACGCCTACAAGGCGGCCTTGCCGATGACGCTCGCCGGGCTCGACTGGGAGCCGGTGAAGGTGGATTTCTTTGCCGGGGCGGCGCGCAGTGACGCGTTTCGCACGCTCAATGAGATGGGCGAGGTACCGGTACTGGAAGCGGACGGCCTCCGGCTGAGTCAATCGGGCGCGATTCAGGACTGGATCACCGAACGGACCGGCCTTTACGGCGGCGAGAGCCGCGAGGAAAAGCGCGAGGTGTTGCGCTGGGTGCTGTGGGACAACCACAAGCTCTCGGGTCAGGCGGGGGCGCTGCGCTTCTTGATGAACTTCCTGCCGCCCGAAAAGCGCCCCGAGCAGGTGATCCACTGGCTGCAGGGCCGGCTCGCGCCGACCTATGCCACGCTCGACCGCGCGCTTGCCTCGCGCGATTGGCTGGTGGGCTCCGGCCCGACCAACGCCGACTTCTCCTGCTGCGGCTATCTCTACTACCCCGAACCCTTCGGCTTCGAGCGCGCCGCCCACCCCAACATCGACCGCTGGCTCGACCGCATCGCGGCCCTGCCCGGCTGGAAACATCCCTACGAGCTGATGCCCGGATCGCCCGCCGACCGGCAAGGAGAGACCGCATGACCGACGCTTTCATCTACGACGCGATCCGCACGCCCCGCGGCAAGGGCCGCAAGGACGGCGCGCTGCACGAAGTCACCAGCCTCAAGCTTTCGTCGGGCGTGCTCGACGCGCTGGCCCAGCGCAACGGCATCGAGGGCCACGTGATCGAGGATGTGATCTGGGGCAACGCCACGCAGGTCGCCGAACAGGGCGGCTGCCTCGCCCGCTCCGCCGTGTTGGCCTCGACCCTCGACGAGCGCATTCCGGGCCTCTCGATCAACCGTTTCTGCGCGAGCGGAATGGAGGCGGTGAACCTTGCCGCCAACCAGGTGCGCGCGGGCGCGGGCCGGGCCTATATCGCGGGCGGCGTCGAGGCGATGAGCCGCGTGCCCATGGGGTCCGACGGGGCGGCGATCGCGGTCGATCCTTCGGTGGCGATGAAGACCTATTTCGTACCGCAAGGCATCTCGGCCGACATCATCGCCACCCAATACGGGTTTTCGCGCGACGAGGTCGACGCCTTTGCCGTCGAGAGCCAACGCCGGGCCAAAGCGGCTTGGGACGACGGGCGCTTTGCGAACTCGGTGGTGCCGGTGCGCGACATCAACGGTCTCACTCTGCTCGACCGCGACGAATACATGCGTCCGCAGACCGACATGCAGGCGCTGGGATCGCTTGAGCCGTCGTTCAAGGCGATGGGCGAGGTGATGCCCGGCTTCGACAAGGTCGCGCTGATGAAATACCCGCATCTGGAGCGCATCAACCACGTGCACCACGCGGGCAATTCCTCGGGCATCGTCGACGGCGCCGCGGGCCTCTTGATCGGCGACGCCGAGTTCGGAAAGGCGCATGGGCTCAAGCCCCGCGCCCGGATCCGCGCCACCGCCAAGATCGGCACCGATCCGACGATCATGCTCACCGGTCCGGTGCCTGTGACCGAAAAGATCCTCGCCGACAGCGGCATGTCGATCTCGGACATCGATCTGTTCGAGGTGAACGAGGCCTTTTCCGCCGTCGCACTGCGGTTCCAGCAGGCCTTCGACATCGATCCCGCCAAGCTGAACCCCAACGGCGGTGCCATCGCCATGGGCCATCCGCTGGGGGCCACGGGCGCGATCATCATCGGCATATTGCTCGACGAGCTGGAGCGCACGGGCCAATCCACCGGCCTCGCCACGCTCTGCGTCGCCTCCGGCATGGGTGCGGCCACGATCATCGAGCGGGTTTGAAGTATGGACAAGCACGCGCCACGGGTTAAGTGGTTGGGAACCTTGCCCTCCAAGCTTCACGAAGGCCGTCGGCATGTCGCCTCTCATGTCACAATTCATCGAACGTCACGGTCGGCTGTTCCGAGAGGACCGGATCGAGGAGATGCTCGACGATTGCGACTATCCGCTGGCCGTACAGGGAACGGACGGGCTGAAGGTGCTGATATCTCGCGAGGACTATCGCGAATGGCTGCTGGGTTGGAAACGCGATCTCGCACATCGCGAGATGCACGAGGACAACCTGCGTATCCATACCTTGGAACTGCCGCGCGCTGGCAAGTTCCGGGTCTGGATCGAGCGCAGCTTCAAAAACGAAAGCCGCGAGCGGGTGGAGCTCAACGTGATCTATTACTGCCGTTTCGACACGCCACGCCCGGTGATCGAGATGATCGAGTTCGGCGCACCGCCGGACCCTGCCCCCTGACGCGGCACCAGCGCCGCCTTTCCCCCACAGTTCCTGCGATAGGGAGGTCGTCATGACCGATTTCACGCTTGCGCGCGATGCCGATGGCGTTGCCGTCATCACCTGGGACGTACCCGATCGTTCCATGAACGTCATGTCGATGCAGGGCTTCGAAGAGCTCGACGCGCTGATCGACGAGGCCTTGGCCGACGAAGCCGTAAGAGGCATCGTACTGACCTCCGGCAAGAAGGATTTTGCCGGCGGCATGGATCTCGGCGTGATCGCCGGGATGAAGCGGGCGGGCGGCAACGAGCCTGCCAAAGCGGTGTTCGAGGGCGTAATGCGCATGCACGGCGTGCTGCGCAAGATCGAGCGCGCCGGCATGGACCCCAAGACCAACAAGGGCGGCAAGCCCATTGCCGCCGCCCTGCCCGGCACCGCGCTGGGCATCGGGCTGGAGATTCCGCTGGCCTGCCACCGGATCTTTGCCGCCGACAACCCCAAGGCCAAGATCGGTCTGCCTGAGATCATGGTCGGCATCTTTCCGGGCGCTGGCGGCACCACCCGCCTCGTGCGCAAGCTCGGTGCCATGGGCGCCTCGCCCTTGCTGCTCGAAGGCAAGATGAACGACCCCAAGAAGGCCAAGGCGCTAGGCGTGATCGACGAGGTGGTCGAAGACCCGCTCGCAGCCGCCAAGGAATGGGTGCTCGGGGCCAAGGACGCGGATCTGGTGAAGCCGTGGGACGCCAAGGGCTACAAGATGCCCGGCGGCGCGCCTTATCACCCGGCGGGCTTCATGACCTTCGTCGGCGCGTCCGCGATGGTGCATGGCAAGACCCAAGGCGTGTACCCGGCCGCCAAGGCGCTTCTCTCGGCGGTTTACGAAGGCGCTCTGGTGCCCTTCGACACCGCGCTCAAGATCGAAGCGCGCTGGTTCACGCATGTGCTGATGGACCCCTCGTCCACCGCGATGATTCGCTCGCTTTTCCTCAACAAGGAAGCGCTGGAGAAAGGCGCGAACCGCCCCGAGGCTCCGGACCAGTCGGTCAAGAAGGTCGGTGTCATCGGTGCGGGCATGATGGGGGCCGGTATCGCCTATGTCTCAGCCAACGCCGGGATCGAGGTGGTGCTGATCGACGCGGCCCAAGAGGCCGCCGACCGGGGCAAGGCCTATAGCGAGGCGCTGCTCGACAAGGGCATCTCGCGCCGCAAGGTGACGCCCGAGAAGAAGGAGCAGGTGCTGTCGCGCATCACCGCCACCATGGACTACGCGGCTCTCTCGGGCTGCGACCTGATCGTCGAGGCGGTGTTCGAGGAGGTGGGCGTCAAGGCCGAAGTTACCAAGAACGTGTTGGCCCACGTCGGCCCCGACTGCATCTTTGCCACCAACACTTCGACCCTGCCAATCACCGAACTGGCCAAGGCCACCGATGCGCCCGATCGCTTCATCGGCATCCACTTCTTCTCGCCGGTCGACAAGATGATGCTGGTCGAGATC
>NZ_CAXHZL010000015.1:0-96792 GCF_964022235.1 uncultured Limimaricola sp.
GACGATGGCCTACAAGATCAACAAGAACCGCAAGGGCCACTATGCCTTCCTGCGCTCGGACGCCCCGTCGCCCGCCGTGCAGGAAATGGAGCGCCTGATGCGCCTGCATGACGACGTGATGCGCGTCCTGACCATCAAGGTCGACGGTCACGAAGAGGGCCCCTCGGTCCAGATGCAGAAGCGCGAAGAGCGTAGCGACCGTGGCGAACGCCGCGAGCGTCGCTGATCGCCCTCAGGAAAGGATAGCATAATGGCCACCAAACCGTTTTTCCGTCGCCGCAAGACCGACCCCTTCGAGGGCGAGAACGCGCCGAAGATCGACTACAAGGACACCCGTCTCCTGCAGCGTTACATTTCCGAGCGCGGCAAGATCGTGCCCTCGCGCATCACCGCCGTCGGCTCCAAGAACCAGCGCAAGCTCGCCCAGGCGATCAAGCGCGCCCGGTTCCTGGCGCTGCTGCCCTACGCCGTGAAATAAGGAGACCGGACATGGACGTGATCCTCCTGCAACGTGTGGCCAAGCTTGGCCAGATGGGCGAAATCGTGAAGGTCAAGGACGGCTACGCCCGTAACTTCCTTCTGCCCCAGGGCAAGGCGCTCCGCGCGAACGAGGCCAACAAGGCTCGTTTCGAGGACCAGAAGGCCCAGCTCGAGACCCAGAACCTCGAGTCCAAGAAGGACGCCGAGGCGATGGCCGAGAAGCTCGACGGACAGCAGTTCGTCGTGATCCGCTCGGCCTCCGACGGCGGCGCGCTCTACGGCTCGGTCACCACGCGTGACATCGCCGAATCCGCCACCGCCGAAGGCTTCAGCGTCGACCGCAAGCAGGTCGTCCTGCGCGGCCCGATCAAGGACCTCGGCATCCACGACGTCTCCGTCGTGCTGCACCCCGAGGTCGAGGCGACGATCGAGATCAACGTCGCCCGCTCGAACGAAGAAGCCGAGCTTCAGGCTTCGGGCAAGTCGATCCAGGACCTCGCCGCGGAAGAAGAAGCCGCAGCCGAGTTCGAGATCCAGGGCCTGTTCGACGACATCGGTGGCGCTGCCAACGACGACGACGGCTCCGAAGGCTGAGGCTTTCGACCCTTGGAACTGCAAAGAGGGGCCGCATCGCAAGATGCGGCCCCTTTCGCTTGGCATGGTACGATTTCGCGCTCTGGAAGATCGGCTGGCGCGGGCTATCTGGAGCGCCCGTGGGGGCGTTCGGCGACCCGCAAGACCGACAATCAGGACCGAGAAATGAGAGCGTTTTGAACGTAGCGACCAGCGATCAGATGCAGCAAGGTCCCGACCGGCTCAACGAGGCGATGCTGCTCGAGACGATCCGTCACGCGAGACTGCCACTGTGCATTACCGACCCGACCCTGCCCGACAATCCTATCGTTTTCGCCAACACGGCGTTTTGCGACCTGACCGGCTATACGGTCGAAGAGGTGGTGGGGCGCAACTGCCGGTTTTTGCAAGGGGCCGACACCACGCCCGAAAGCATCGCCCAGATCCGCCGCATCATCCATGAGCGCCGGGTCGATACGGTCGAGATCGTGAATTATCGCAAGGACGGCAGCACCTTTCTCAATGCGCTGCAACTCGGCCCCATCCTCGATGAGGACAGAGAGCCGATGCTGTATTTCGGCTCGCAGATCGACACCTCTACCCGGCGCGACGCCGAACGCGCCGCGAGGCAGCTTGCCGATCGCGAGCTGGGCCACCGGCTGCGCAACATCGTCAACGTCATGTCGGTGATGATCCGCATGTCGGCGCGCGAGGCGGCCGATATCCAGGCCCTGGCCCGGACGGTGGATGGCCGGCTCAAGACCCTGAGCGATGCGCATTTCCGCACCATCGAGCGGCCTGGCGAAAGTGCCGCGCATATGCGCGAGCTGCTGGCCCCGATCCTCAAGGCCTATGCGCCACGCGGCGAGGGTCAATTCACCTATGAAGGCCCCGACCCCAAGGTGCCCGCCAATCTCGTCTCGGCGCTGACGCTCACCGTGCACGAGCTGGCCACCAATGCGGTCAAGCACGGCGCGCTGGGTGACGAGGGCGGTCATGTCGCGATCGCCGTCTCCGAAGCCGACGGGCTGTCGCTGTGTTGGCAGGAGCGGGATGGCCCCGAGGTCGTGCCGCCCGAGCGCCGCAGCGGCTCGGGCATCATCCGCTCGCTGATTTCCAGCGTCGGCGGCACGCTCGACCTCGACTGGCGCCCCGAGGGGCTGGTGGCGACGCTGCGCTTCGGCGGCTAGAGCGGCGCGAGCCTCCGCTTGAGCACCTTGGCCGGGTTGCCGCCCACCGTGGCCCCTGCCGCCACGTCGCGCGTCACCACCGCGCCCGCGCCGATGATCGCGTCGTCGCCCACCGTGACGCCGGGCATCAGGAGCGCGCCGCCGCCGATCCACACATTCGCGCCGATGCGGATGGGCTGGCCGAATTCCAGCCCGTCCCGCCGCGCTTTTGCGCCGCGCGGGTGGTCGGGCGTCAGGATCTGCACCCCCGGCCCGATCTGTGTCAGATCGCCGATCGAGATCTCGACCACGTCGAGAAGCACACAGTTGAAGTTTAAGAACACGCCGTTGCCGAGCCGGATGTTCATGCCGTAGTCGCAATGAAACGGCGGCCGGATCACCGCCCCCTCGCCCACATGCGCCATGATCTCCGACAGCTTCGCGTGACGCTCGGCCGTCGGTGCGACCGACATCGCGTTGTATTCGGCCATCCATTCCTTGGCCCGCCAGGCAAGCGCCTGAAGCTCGGGGTCGCCCGCGCGGTAAAGCTCGCCCGCCAGCATCTTGTCCTTTTCGGATCGCATCTCACCCTCCTCGTTGCGGGGCGAGAACAGCACCCTACCCCGCGCGCGTCCAGCGGCTTTCCGTCGCGGCAGGGGGCGAAAGGTCATTCCCCCGTGACACGAAGCGGCTAACCTCGCGGCCATACGAGCGGGGGCGCGCGATCCCCGACACCATCAGGGAGACGATCATGACACTGATCCTGAACCGCCGCGGGTTTCTGGCCGGAGGCTCGGCCATGCTGGCATTGCACCCCTTTTCCGTGAAGGCCCAAGGGGGACAGGCGCATCTGCGCATCATGGAAACCACGGACATCCACGTCCACGTCTACCCCTACGACTATTATGCCGACAAGGAGATCGACACCGTCGGCCTCGCCCGCACCGCTTCGCTGATCGAGGACATCCGTTCGGAGGCCACCAACGCGGTGCTGTTCGACAACGGCGACTTCCTGCAGGGCAACCCGATGGGCGACTACATCGCCTATGAGCGCGGCATGCCCGAGGGCGCGATGCACCCGGTGATCGAGGCGATGAACAGCTTGGGCTTCGACGCCTCGACGCTGGGCAACCACGAGTTCAACTACGGGCTGGAGTTCCTGATGAACTCGGTCTCGGGCGCGGCCTTCCCGATCGTTTCGGCCAACGTCGTCAAGACCATGGGTGCCAGCCCGACCGAGGACGAGACCCTCGTGCCGCCCTACGTGATCCTCGACCGCGAGATCACCGACGGCGCGGGCGAGACCCACGCCATCCGCATCGGCGTCATCGGCTTCGTGCCGCCGCAGATCATGAACTGGGACCGCAAGCACCTCGAAGGCAAGGTCGAGGCGCGCGACATCGTCAACGCCGCCAAGGCCTACGTGCCGAAGATCCGCGAGGAAGGCGCCGACATCGTCATCGCGCTGTCGCACAGCGGCATCGGTGCCGCCGAGCACACCGAGGGGATGGAGAACGCCGCGATTCCGCTCGCGGGTGTCGAGGGCATCGACGTGATCCTCACCGGGCACAGCCACCTCGTCTTTCCCGGCCCCGATTACGAAGGCCGCGAGGGCGTCGACGTCGAGGCAGGCACGATCAACGGCAAGCCGGGCGTGATGGCGGGCTTCTGGGGCAGCCACATGGGCCTGATCGACCTGATGCTCGAGCGCGACGGCGACGGCTGGCGCGTGGGCGAGGCCGAGGTCGAGGCGCGCCCGATCTACGAGCGCGGCGAGGACCGCTCGATCACGGCACTGGTCGAAAGCGACGCGGCGGTGCTGGAGTCGGTCGCGCAGGAGCATCAGGAAACGCTCGACTACGTGCGCCGCGCCGTGGGCAAGACCGACGCGCCGCTGCACAGCTACTTCGCGCTGGTGGCCGACGATCCCTCGGTGCAGATCGTCTCGAACGCACAGACCTGGTACATCGAGCAGATGCTCAAGGGCACCGAGCACGAGGGGCTGCCGGTCCTCTCGGCGGCCGCGCCCTTCAAGGCAGGCGGCCGCGGCGGGCCGGAGTATTACACCGACGTGCCCACCGGCGACGTGGCGATCAAGAACGTGGCCGATCTCTATCTCTATCCCAACACCGTGCGCGCGGTGCGGGTGACCGGCGCTCAGGTCAAGGACTGGCTCGAGCGCTCGGCGGGCATGTTCAACCAGATCGAGCCGGGCAAGGAAGATCAGGTCCTCTTGAACGACGACTTCCCCTCCTACAACTTCGACGTGATCGACGGGGTCAGCTACCGCATCGACCTCAGCGCATCGGCGAAGTTCGACCGCGACGGCAATGTCGTGGCCGAGGGCGACCGGATCAAGGATCTGAGCTTTGACGGCCAGCCGATCGACCCCGATCAGGAGTTCATCATCGCCACCAACAACTACCGCGCCTCGGGCGGCGGGTCGTTCCCGGGGGCCGACGGCTCCACGGTGGTGTTCGAGGGGCCGGACACCAACCGCGACGTGATCGTGCGCTATATCGTCGAACAGGGCACGATCAGCCCCTCGGCGGATGCCAACTGGAGCTTCGTGCCGATGGACGGAACCACGGTGCTGTTCGACACCGGCCCGCGCGCGGCCGAATACATCAACGACGTGAAGGGCGTGCAGATCGCGCCCGCGGGCGACGGGCCGGACGGCTTCGCCCGCTTCGTGATCCGGCTCTAGGCGATCCGGGCCGGGGCACCCGCCCCGGCCCCACCGTCATCGCGCCTGCGCAACGCCCGTACAAAGGCCCGGACACGCGCCCTCCCTCCCTGGGTGCTGCTCGCGGTCAGGCACGGCCTCTCGGCCTCCCTCCCCAGGTGGTTTCTCGATCCGCCTAAGGGGGAACGCCGCGCGATTGTGCCGCGATTTCCTGCGACCGGAAGCCCCTTGCTCTACGTCAGGCCGCGGCCAGAAGCGCCCGCGCCTCATGCGCGCGCAGCGTTGGGCGGGCCGAGGGGCCCCAGGCGTCAGGCGCGCTGCGCAGACCCGGGCAGGTCTGGAGCAGCCGCGCGCGCGACGGGCCGTCGAGGCCGATGATGCCGCGCAATCCGGGCTGGAAGCTCTCGGTCGCGGCCCCTTCGGCGGTGACGATCTCATGCGCGTCGAACAGCAGGTGGATATAGGTGACCTCGCCACCCTCCTCGACCGACACGTCGTGCCCGTCGACCAGATGGCGCGCGGCGACCAGCACCTCGTCCTCGCCGAACAGGAGCTGCGCGCGGTAGCCTTCGAACAGCATCCGGTGCTGCGGCGAAACCCGCAGGTCGCGCTGCAACCCGTGCAGCACGCCCGGCCTGATCCGGATCGGTGCGCAATGGCCCGTGGCGGCGGTGCGACGGCTGCCCGCCCAGCGCAGCGGCTGCGGTCCATTATCGCGGGTCAGCACCAGATCGCCCACCGCCAGATCCTCGGCCCGGCGCGGCCCGAAGGGCGTGGCGATGCGGGTTCCGGCGGTAAAGCAGATCACCCGCTCCATCTGCGAGAACCGCAGCGTCGAGCCGTCATTCATCAGCACCGAGCCCGACAGCCCATCAGGGCCACTGATCATGCTGAGCGTCTCAAACTGCGAGGCGGAGCGCAGATCCAGCGTGTCGAACCCGTCTCCACCGGCAACGGTGGTGTCGCCGGCACCGGTCTCTCCGAGATCGTCGAAGAAGAAGGTGTCGTCGCCGGTCCCACCCATCGCCTCGTCGCCATGCGCGATATGGATCTCGTCGTTGCCAGCGCCGCCGTCGATCCGGTCGGCGCCCCGACCGCCGGTAAGCGTGTCGTTGCCCGCCCCGCCGGACAGCTCGTCGGCCCCGGCGCCGCCGATGATCTCGTCATCGCCGCCGCCGCCCGACAGTCCCGTGCCCGACCGGGTGGCCGAGGCGTCCATGCGGTCGGCCTGCGCGCTGCCCTCGACTGCCTCGATGCCGTCGAAGCTGGCGCTGTCGGTGCCAGACGCGAGATGGCCGGTCTCGCTGTCGGCAAAGGTCACGTCGACCCCGCCCGACAGCGCGCTCGCGTCGATGGTGTCACGATCGCCGTGATCGAGATCTTCGCCGCCATGGATGTCGTCGGTGCCGAACCCGTTGGTGAGCACGAAGCGATCACTGCCATGCCCACCATAGAGCCTGTCGTCGCCGCTCCCGCCCTTGATGGTGTCGCGGCCGGTGCCGCCATAGACAGTGTCATTGCCCGCCCCGGACGAAATCCGGTCGTTGCCGGCTCCGGCCATGATCACGTCGTCATCGCCACCCGGCGTGGTAACCGAGTCGCCGCCATCGACGCGGTCGCCGTCAGGATCGCCCTTGTAATCGGCGTTGATCACGTCGTCGCCCGCCGTGCCCTCGACCGTGCCGTCGGCGCTGGGGATGCCCATCGCGGCGAGGGCCGCGGGGCTCGACACCTCGGCCGGGGCGACGCCCACCAGCGTCAGCGTCTCGCCGCCCGGAAACTCCAGCCGCGCGTTGCCCGCGCCGTTGTCCACCACCGTTACATCGGCGGTGTTGATCTGGTAGCCGTCGGCATCGGTCATGCCCGTCACGTCGATCCGGTCGCCGCCCGAATAGCTGCCGTCATCTGCCCGGCGGGGGGCCTCGAAGCCGATGACCCGGTCGTCGCCCGAACCGTTGGCCAGCCGCAGCGTTTCGGTCCCGGCGCCGAGACGGATGTTCTCGATCTCGCTGTAGGTCCAGATGCCGGTGCCCGCGCTGTTCGTGATGGTGCCGCTCTCGGCGTCGGCGCCGGTGAGATCGAGGGTGTAGTCGCGCACCGGGCTCGAATGCGTGTCGCCATGGGCGAAGGTCCGCGTGGCACCGAGGTCGATGGTGTCGCCGTGCGTTTCGCCAGTTTCGCCGCCGACGATGGTGGCGTCATCGAAATCGGCGCTAGGCATGAAGGTGTCGTCGCCCGCGCCACCATAGGCCGCGTCGGTCGAAGCGATGCCGTCATCGGTCGCGCCGCCGACGACGAGCGCGTCGTCGCCTTCGCCGCCATGGAGCGTGTCGCTGCCGTTGCCCCCGATCAGTTTGTCATCACCCGCGCCACCAAAGATCGTGTCGTCGCCCGCGCGGCCATGGAGCAGGTCGTTGCCCGCACCGCCATAGAGCGAATCGTTGCCCGCGCCGCCATCGATGTGGTCCGCGCCGTCGCCGCCGGTCAGCGTGTCGTCCCCGGTGCCGCCGAACATCGAATTGTCGCCGCGTGTGCCCTCGATCGTGTCGTGGCCCGCGCCGCCATAGACGGTTTCGACGTCCTTGTCGTTCTCGTCAAAGCTGTCGTCGCCCGCGAACTGATCATAGGAGACCTCGCCCGCGTTCGCGTCTTCGATGCCGACGACGGTGAGATGGGTCCCCGGTGCGGGGGGGGGATCCTGAAAGACATAGAAGTCCTCGGAGGTGCCCTCCATCTCCAGCTCGTACATGGTGTACAAGTTCCCCGCATCGTCCTGCAGGGTATAGATTTCGTCGAGATAGATCGTGCCGGAGCCGGCATCGGTCGTGCCGCGCCGGATCGAAGTGGTCTGGCTGTGGTCGTCGCTGTGGCCTTCGTTGATGGTGTCGCCGGACATCCGGTCGTCGTCGTCCTCGACCCGAAAGCTGTGGGTGGTCGCGCCGGGGACGGTGAAGTCGTCGCCCATGCCGATGAACGAGGCTTCGGTGAGGTCGCTCTCGGTGAAGCCTGAGAAAAGATAGGTCGCCATGTGAGCCCCCGCCGCTGATCGTCAGAGACAGGAAACACCGACATTGGGGGGCTAGTGAGGCGAAGTCGGGCCAAAGCAAGGCCCGTTGTTTCCAAACCGCAGCGTCGTTCGCCGAATTTGTCGTATTCGCGCCCGATTATGCACCATATTTTCAGGGCCGCGCCGGAACGCGGCCCCATCTGATCATCCTGGTCCGTCAGACCGGCTGCGCCGCCCTGCGGGGCGCGGAGCCCGGATCGAACAGGCCGTAGCCCGCAACCTTGAGCAAACACAGCGCCGGGACGACGTAGGACAGCGTCGTCGATAGCAGCACGCTGATGCTGGTGCTCCCCCATGGCCACGTCCGGCTTGCACAGGCCATGGCTCGCGCCTTGTGTCGGGCGAGCCGAAGATCGGTCAATCGACGGCGCGGGCGGAGCAAGGCGCGTTAACGCCCCAGAGAGATTACGACCTGCAAAGCCATAGCGCTCTCTACGCGCCCAGATCCGCGCCACCTCATTGCCATTTGGGCAACGACCTCGCCGCAATTCTGTTCTTTATTAGACCATCGACGGCCTCGATAGTCGCCCCATGACGACAAGGAGCGACGAGCCCCATGGCCTACGTGATCGCGGAACCCTGCATCGATATCAAGGACGGCGCCTGCACCCTCGCCTGCCCGGCGGACTGCATCTACGAGGGCGGCCGGATGTTCTATATCCATCCGGGTGAGTGCATCAATTGCGGGCTGTGCCTGTCGATCTGTCCGGTCGATGCGATCCACTACGATCAGGACCTCTCCGAGGCGGACCGGCCCTTCGAGGCGGTGAACCGAGAGTTCTTCGGCGCGGAGGTTTCCGGCCTCGGCGATCCCGGCGGCTGGGACAAGTCGGTCTCGGTCGAGGCCGACCACCCGCGCGTCGCCGCCCATCCCAAATCCGAACGCCAGATTGCCTGAGGTGCAGATGACCCACAGACCACGCGGCGTCATCGCCGCGATACCCACCGCTCTGACCAAAGACCTGCGCCCCGACCCGGCCCCGATGCTGCGCCACGCGCGCTGGCTGCTCGCCAATGGCTGCGACGGGCTGAACCTTCTGGGCACCACGGGCGAGGCCAGTTCGCTGCCCGCCGAGGGGCGGATGGCGCTGATGACCGCCATGGCCGCCGAGATCCCGCCCGTGCGGATGATGGTGGGCACCGGCTGCCCGGACCTCGCCACGACCGCGACGCTGACCCGGCACGCGGCGGATCTGGGCTTTGCCGGGGCGCTGGTGCTGCCGCCCTACTACTACAAGGGCGTCGACGAGACCGGGATTCATGCCTTTTTCGAGGGGCTGATCGAGGCGACGGCGGATCGGCCGATCCCGATCTATCTCTACAACTTCCCGCAGATGACCGGGCTGCGCTTCGAGCCGGATGTCGCGGCATGGCTCAAGGCGGGCTATCCCGACCGGATCGCCGGGGCCAAGGACAGCTCGGGCGATCTCGACTATGCAATTGAGCTGGCCCGGATCGCGGGCTTTGATGTGTTCCCAAGCGACGAGGCGGCGCTGGCGCAGGCGCCCGCGCGCGGCTTTGCGGGCTGCATTTCGGCGACCGTCAACCTCACCGCGCCGCTGGCGCAGCGGCTCTGGCAAGACCCCGGAGATGGCGCGCTCGCCGAGGAACTGTCCCGCCGCCGCCGGGCCATCGCCGCGACGCCGCTGATCCCGAGCGTCAAGGCGCTGGTGGCGCGGCTGCACGACCTGCCGGGATATGCCCGCGTGGCACCGCCGCTGTCCCCGCTCACGACATCCCAGACGCTGGCGCTCCCTGCGTCCTCCGTGCTCGTCGCCGAACCGGCCTGAGCGCCCCCTTATCAAACGAACAGGACCGACCAGATGAAGATGAACGACCTCACCAAGCAGCACCGCAACCTGATTGCCGGCGAATGGGTCGAAGGGGCCTCGATCAACGAGAACCGCAGCCCCGCCAACACCGACGAGATCGTCGGCCTCTATGCCCGCGCCTCGAAGGACGACGCCAAGCGCGCCATCGCGGCCGCCCGCGCCGCCTTTCCGGCTTGGAGCCGCTCCGGCCCGCAGCAGCGTCACGACCTGCTGAAGAAGGTGTCCGACACCATCGCGGCGCGCGTGGATGAACTGGGCGAGCTTCTGGCCCGCGAGGAGGGCAAGACATTCGCCGAGGCCAAGGGCGAGGTGATGCGCGCAAGCCAGGTGTTCGGCTTCTTCGCCGGAGAGACGCTGCGCCAGACCGGCGACGCGGTCGACAGCGTGCGCCCCGGCGTCGAGGTGATGGTGCAGCGCGAGGCGCTGGGCGTCATCGGGCTGATCACACCGTGGAACTTCCCCATCGCCATCCCGGCGTGGAAGATCGCCCCGGCGCTGGCCTATGGCAACTGCGTGGTCCTGAAGCCCGCCGATCTGACGCCGGGCTGCGCCTGGGCGCTGACCGAGATCCTGCACGAGGCGGGCGTGCCCGAGGGCGTGTTCAACCTCGTCATGGGGCGCGGCTCCGAGGTCGGGGCCGAGTTCCTCGACAACGCGGAGATCGACGCGGTGAGCTTTACCGGCTCGGTCGAGACCGGGCGCATGGTCGCGGAGAAATGCGTGGCGCAGATGAAGAAGGTGCAGCTCGAGATGGGCGGCAAGAACCCCCTCGTGGTGCTCGACGACGCCGATCTCGACACGGCGGTCAACTGCGCGCTCAACGGCGCCTTCTTCTCGACCGGCCAGCGCTGCACTGCCTCGTCGCGGCTGATCGTGACGACGGGCATCCACGACCGTTTCGTCGAAGCGCTGACCGAGAAGCTGCGCGCGCTCAAGGTCGGCGACCCGATGGACGGCGCGGTGCATATCGGCCCGGTGGTCGATGAGAACCAGCTCGAGCAGAACAAGCGCTACGTGAAGATCGGCCAGGAGGAAGGCGCGACGCTGGTCTACGGCGGCGAGGTGATCGAGGGCGCGACGCCCGGCCACTTCATGACGCCGGCGCTGTTCACCGGCACCACCAACGAGATGCGGATCAACCGCGAGGAAATCTTCGGCCCCGTCGCCACCGTTATCAAGGTCGCCGATTACGACGAGGCGCTGCGCGTGGCCAACGACACGGACTTCGGCCTTTCCGCCGGGATCTGCACCACCAGCCTTGGCCGCGCCGCGCATTTCCGCCGCAACGCCGAAGCCGGCATGGTGATGGTCAACCTGCCGACGGCGGGCGTCGATTACCACACCCCCTTTGGCGGGCGCAAAGGATCGAGCTATGGGCCCCGCGAACAGGGGCAGTACGCGCGCGAATTCTACACCACGGTCAAGACCACCTACATTCAAGCCTGACCCCCAAGACGCCGCCCCCTCCTCCCGGTGGCTCACTGCGCGCGCCCGCTCCCACACGGCGCGCGCTTTTTCGCGCCTCCGCCCCCTGCCCGATTCCGTGATATGCTGGGGACACCATCATGGCGTTCATGCTCCCGAGAGGCGACACAAGGAGGGCTGAGACATGATCATGCGGATCTTTCAGGTGGTCACACGGCCGGGCAAGGAGGCCGCGTTCGAGCGGTTCTTCAGGGACACGGCGATCCCCTTGATGAAGGCCACCGATGGCCTCGTGCAGGTGCTGCCCGGTGCGTCCCGGTCGGAGAGTCCGCGCGAATTCAGCTTCGTGATGATCTGGCGCGATCTCGATGCGCTCAAGGCCTTCGCGGGCGAGGATTACGCGGAGCCGCACATCGACCCAGCCGAGGCCGAGCTGGTCGAGCAGCGCAGCATCCGGCACTACGATCTGGTCGAGGCGTGACGCTCAGGCGCGCTCCAACTCGTTGAACTTGCGCATCCACGGCGCGTCGCGCAGCTCCTCCAGCCCTTCGCTGAGTTGCGCGACCAGCGCCTCGGCGGCCTGCGTCAGCTTGCGGCGGCGCGGCACGAGGAGGCCCAGTTCCAGCCCGCCCAGACGCGTGCCTTCGAGCGGCACCGCGACGATGCTGCCCTCGGACAGCTCGCGCACCATGCCGAGCGGCGTGTAAAAGGCGACGCCGTCGCCTTCGAGAATCAACGGTTTCAGCATCATCAGGTTGTTGGAGGCGGCAAGCACCCGGCCCGTGCGGTTGAGCACCGACAGCTCCATCTCGATCAGCGAGCGGATCGGCGCGGTGTCGAGCTGCAAGAGCAGGTTGTAGGCGGCGCAGTCGGCCAGCGTGACCGAGGCGCGCTCGGCCAGCGGGTGGTCCTTGGAAACCATCGCCATCAGCGGCATCGGGATCGGCGAGATGAATTCGGTGTCCTCGGGCCGCGCGAGGCTGAAGGTGATGCCGAGGTCGGCCTCACCCTCGGCGACCATGGTGGCCACCGTGCCATGCGCCCCGGTGCGGACCCGGAAATCGACCTTGGGATGGGCCTTGTGATAGCGGCTCACCTGCTCGGGCAGAAAACTCACCAGCAGGCTGTCGAGCGAAGCGATCGAAACGGTGCCGGTCTTTTCACCGCGCAGCGCGCCCAGCTCGCCCTTCAGCACCTCGAAATCGTTGAGCGTGCGGTCGGCATGGGCCAGCAACGTCTTGCCCGCCTGCGTGAGGCGCAAGCCGCCCGGTAGCCGCTCGAACAGCGGCGTGCCAAGCTCGTCCTCGACCTTCTGGATCTGCCGGCTGATCGCGGATGAGGCGACATGCAGTTGTTCAGAGGCCGCGCGGATCGATCCCGCGCGGGCCACCACCGTGAAATAGCGCAGGAAGGCTGCGTGCATGTCGTCTCTCCGGTCAGGCGCCTTGCCAGACCGGCGCGCGCTTTTCGAGGAAGGCGCGAACGCCCTCGTCAGCATCCGCGCTTTTGAGCGCTTTCACAACCGCGGGCAGTTTCATCGCCTGCGCCTCCGACGGGCTCAGATGGCCCGTGCGGTTCACCACCTGCTTGATCGCGCGCAACGACAGCGGTGCCGAGGCCGCGATATCCTCGATCCAGCGCTCGGTCACTGCGTCGAGCTCATTCGCGCCCGCCACCTCGTTGACGAGGCCGAAGCGCTCCATCGTGGCCGCGTCGATGCGCCGCCCGCCCAGCATCACCCCCATGGCGAGGTTGTGCGGGATCTTGCGCTGCAGCATCACCATGCCACCATCAAGCGGCATCCGCCCCACCCGCGCCTCGGGCAGGCCGAACTTCGCGGTCTCGGCGGCCACGAGGATATCGGCGCCCAGCACCATCTCGAAGCCGCCGCCCAGCGCGTAGCCGTTCACCCGCGCGATCAGTGGCACGTCGAGCGTGCGGCGAAACGAGATGCCGCCAAAGCCGTTGGGGCGCGGCGCGGCCCAATACTCCAACCCTGAGAGCGACGAGTCCTTCATGTCGGCGCCGACGGAGAAGGCCTTCTCCCCGGCCCCGGTGAGGACCGCGACGGAGATGTCGTCGCGCTCCTCGATGTCGCACCAGATCCGCTCCAGCGCCGCTTCGGTCTTCTGGTCGACCGCGTTCATCACCTCGGGCCGGTCGATGGTGACCCGGGCGACGCGGTCGCGGACTTCGTAATGGACCGTCATGCAACCTGCGCCTTCTTCGGGGCGAGCCCGGACAGGATCTCACCATTGTGCTCACCAAGCTGCGGCGGGGCTTGGCGCACCGTGAGCGGCGCGGCCGACATGTCGATCGGGCTGCCGACGAGGCGGATCTTGCCCGCCGGCGTCTCGCCCGCCTCGATCACCATGTTGTTCACGATCGTCTGCTCGTCATCGAGCGCCTCGGCCAGGGTGCGGACCGGGGCGCAGAGGATGTCGACCTCCTCCAGCCGCTGCAGCCAGTGCTCGCGGCTGTTTTTCGCAAATTCGCGCTTGAAGATCGCCTGCAGCTCGGCGCGATGCGCGGCCTGCGCATCGAAGTCGCGGAAGCGGTCCTCCTTCGACAGGTCCTCGATCCCGATCGCGGTGCAGATGTCGCGCAGCGGGTTTTCCTTGAACGCGCCGACCATGACGAAGGGCTCGGTCGTGGTTTCGAACACGCCGGTGAGCGGGAACGCCCCCCAGTTCAGGTCGCGGCCTCGCATCATGTGCGCCGCCGCTTCCTGCATCTGCATCGCCAGCATCGACGAGTAGAGGCTCACCGCCACCTGCTGGCCCTCGCCGGTCTTCTGGCGCTGCAGGATCGCCAGCAGCACGCCTTGGACCAGATGCATGCCGGCGGTGTAGTCGCACAGCGCGGTCGAGAAGATCGCGCGCGGCAGCTCGGGGTCCGAGCGGCGCTCCATCACGCCGCTCATCGCCTGGGCGAGGATGTCCTGCCCGCCCTTGTGCTTGTTGGGGCCCTCAAGCCCGAAGCCGGTGCCCACGGCGAAGATGATGCCGGGGTTGCGCTTCTTGAGGTCGGCGTAGCCCATCCCCATCCGCTCCATCACGCCGGGGCGGAAGTTGTTGACCACGACGTCGGCGGTGTCGATCAGCTCGAGCACCTGAGCGCGGGCCTCCTCGGATTTGAGGTTGAGCGCGAGGCTCTTCTTGTTGCGATTGAGCGAGCAGAAGATCGGGTTGTTGAGCCCGTCCGGGTCGGCGCCCAGCGACCAGCGCGACAGGTCGCCGATCTTCTCCTTTTCGACCTTGATCACCTCGGCGCCGTAATCGGCGAGCACCTGGGTGCAAGAGGGTCCGAGCATCACTTGGGTGAAATCGATCACCTTGATGCCGTCCAGGGGGAGCGGTTGGGTCATTATTCTGCGGCCTCCATGACGAGGGCGTTGGACGAGGGTACGTCGCCGGGATCGGCACCCTGCGCGCGCATCTGTTTCTGGATCGCGGAGACGTCGGCCTCGCGCACGGTGACACCGGCGTTGAGCGCGACGGTCGCGGCGACGCCCACGGCTTCGCCTTGCGCCATGCAGGGCGGGATCTCGCGGCTCTTTTTCTGGGCCTGCGGGGTGCAGGAGTAGTGGCGACCAGCCACCAGCAGGTTGTCGACCTCCTTGGGCACCAGCGCGCCGTAGGGGGTGTAGTAATCGCGGCCCCGGCAGACGGTGTCGGCAAAGTGGCGGCGCTTCATGACATCGTCCTTGGTGACGACGTATTCGCCTTCGAGCAGCCGCGTGGTGCGCACGCCGGTCTGCGGTGCGAAATCGACGACATGCGCTTTCTCGAAGCCCGGCAGGTTCTCACGGGCGAAGGTCATGAGCTTTTCCATCCGCTTGCGGCCCTCGAACTCGGCCCCGGTGAGCCCCTCGACCGTCAGTCCGCTGTATTGCGGCATGTGCGGGCAGTTGAGCCAGATCACGCCCGGCAGCGGCGTCTTCAGCCACCAGTAGTTCCAGCAGCCGCCGATGATCCGCTTGGCCTCGTGGTCGAGGCGCTGGAACTCCTCGGGGTTGGCATATTGCCAGGCCTCGGCCTTGTCGGTATCGACATTGCCCCAGCGCGAGACGGTGGTGACGATGAAGCTTGCCTCCTGGAACTTGGCGCCAGCAGAGGCCGCCACGTCGAGATCGCCCGAGGCGTCGATGATGACGTCGCCCATGATCGCCTGACGGCCCTGCTTGGTCTCGCAGATCACGCCCTTGGCAACGCCGTCTTCGACGATGGTCTCGGAGAACCAGCTGTGCAGGCGCAGCTTGACCTTGGCGTCCTCCATCAGGTCGTAGGAGACCTTCTTGTAGCCGTCGGGATCGAAGGCGGCGGCAAAGCAGACCGGGTGCGGCATCGACTGGGTGTGGAAGTCGAACATCCCCCAGCGCGAATACTTCTTCCAGTTCTCCTGCGTCTCGCGGCGGCCGGGCATCCGGTCCTCCTCGGGCGGCGTGTGGCACAGCCCGATGGCGCGCATCCGCTCGATCATCTCCATGCAGATGCCGGTCACCGTGATCTCGGTGTCGTTGTGCATGTCGTCGAGCAGCAGCACCATGCCGCCTGCGGCGAGGCCGCCCAGATAGGGGTAGCGTTCGAGCAGCGTGACGGAGGCCCCGTTGCGGGCGGCGGAGACGGCGGCCGAGATCCCGGCGGGGCCGCCGCCGACCACGACGACGTCGGAGCGGTCGACCACGGGCACGTCGCGCAGACTCTCCCTAACGGTTTTGTTCAACATTTTGATTCTCCTAAATATTCTGTTGCGCGGCGGTCAGTGGACGTCCGAGGTCTTCCAGCGGATGAAGCGGGATTCCGCGAAGCTCACGAGGGCGAACATCACGACGGCGAGCAGCGCGGCGGTGAAGACGGTGGCGTAAAGGAGCGGCGAGCGGAAATTGAAGGTCGCCTCGATGATCAGCGCGCCCAAGCCGTAGTTGGAGCCGATCCATTCCGCCACGATCGCGCCGATGACGCAGGTGGTGGAGGCGATCTTGAGCGCCGCGAAAAGGAACGGCAGCGAGCTTTGCAGACGCACCTTCCAGAAGATCTCCCAGTTCGAGGCCGAGAGCACGCGCATCAGATCGAGCGTGGCGGGCGACACCGCCTTGAGACCGCGCACCATGTTCACCAGCGTCGGAAAGAAGCAGATCAGACCGGCGATGATGATCTTGGGTGCGAAGCCGTTGCCAAAGATCAGCACGAGGACCGGGGCCAGCGCGATGATCGGGATGGTGTTGATGAACACCGCGATCGGGAAGAAGGCGCGTTCGGCGGTGGAGTTGTGCACGAACCAGATCGCCAGCAGGATCGCCACGAGGTTGCCCGCAACAAAGCCCAGCGCCGCCTCGAAGAAGGTCGGCCAGAAGTTGAGCCACAGCGTACCGGCATTGTCCTGAAACGCGCCGAGGACGGCGACCGGGCTCGGCGCCATGTATTCCGGCACCTCGAAGAACCAGACCACGCCCTGCCAAAGCAGCAACAGGCCTGCGACGGCGGCGAGCGCGGGGCCACGGTCGAGCACCGCGTCGACGATCCGGCTCATGCGCGGCGCCGGCACCGGCATCGGGATTTGGCTTGCCTCGGCCATCTCAGCATTCCTCCAGCAGTTTGCGCAGATGCGCGGTGATCTGGACGAACTCCAGCGTGTCGCGATCCGCCAGCCGCCGCTCAGGCGGTAGCTCGACCTTCATGAACTCCTTCACCCGGCCCGGATGGGCGGCGAGCATCAGCACGTATTGCCCGAGAAAGGCCGCCTCGGGGATCGAATGGGTGACGAAGAGAATCGTCGTCCCCGTCTCGCGCCAGATCCGCAGCACTTCTTCGTTGAGCTTGTCGCGGGTGATCTCGTCGAGCGCGCCAAAAGGCTCGTCCATCAGCAGGATCTTGGGCCGGGTGACCAGCGCGCGGGCGATGGCGACGCGCTGGCGCATGCCGCCCGACAGCTCGTGCGGCAACGCGTTCTCGCGGCCCTTGAGCCCGACCAGTTCCAGCAGGTCGTGCGGATCGGCGGGTGTGTCGCCGCCGCCGCCCACCTCGAGCGGCAGCCGCACATTTTCGATCGCGGTGCGCCACGGCAGCAGCGTCGCGTCCTGGAACACGTAGGAAAAGTTGCGATCGGCGCGGGCGTTGCGCGGGGACTGGCCCTGCACATCGATATGACCGCGTGCCGCCGGGACCAGATCGGCGATGGCGCGCATCAGCGTGGACTTGCCACAGCCCGAGGGGCCGAGGATGGTCACGAAGGCGCCTTGCGGGATCTCGACCGAGACGTCCCGGAGTGCCACGACCCTACCCTCGTTGAAGGTGACGTCGACATTCTCGACCCGGATCGCGCCCGGTTCGGGCGAGGCGACGGGGTTACCCGCCGCCGTATGACGCTCCGCCGCCACCATCACGATACCTCTTTGCGCGCGTCTGCCGTCATTTCGAGGATCTTCAGCGTCATCACCTCGTCGACCGTGGGCGCGTCGCCGTCGAACTGGCCCAGATCGGCATAGGCGGCGATCTGCGTCTCCCAATTCGCGTGGTTCATGGTGCCCCAGCCGCTCTCGGCAGTGGCGTCGGTGAAGACGAAGCTCATCACCTGCTCGACGGCGCGGATCTCGGCCTCGCGGTCCATGTTGGGATAGGCCGCGATCAGCAGATCGACCGCCTCCTCGGGGTTCTCGCGGACATAGTGCCAGCCGCGCGCCGTGGCGCGGGTAAAGCCCGCCAGCGTCTCGGCCTCGTCCTCGATGGTCTCGTCGGTGGCGTAGTAGACGGTTGCGTAGAGCTGGATGCCGGTGTCCCAGAGCATCAGGTCGACCCGCTCCTCGCCCAGCACGTCGAGTGCCGCGATGTTGGTGAGCCAGCCGGTCACGGCGGCGGCCTGCCCGGTCATCAGCTGGTTCATGTCCGAGCCCATGTTGACGATCTCGACGTCGTCCTCGGAGATGTCGTTGGCTGCCAGCAGCGCCTTCAGCAGGATATGCGCGGTGGGCTGGGTGGCGATGGTCTTGCCGATCATGTCCTTGGGCTCGCGGATCGGGTCTTCGGGCAGCGAGAAATAGGTGAAGGGGTGCTTTTGGTAGCCGGCCGCGAAGGCCTTGATCGGGATGCCCGCGGCGCGGGCGAGCATCACCGAGGGGCTCGACGAGATCTGGCCCACCTCGGCGCGCCCCGCCGCGACCGATCCCACGCCGTCGACATTGGGGCCGCCGGGGGTGATCTTCAGCTCGACGCCCTCGGCTTCGTAAAACCCCTTGGCCTGTGCCACGACTTCGCCCAGCTGACCGTTGGACGCGAGCCAGCCAAGCTGCATCTCGACTGTCTTGAGCCCGGCGGCGTTGGCCGCGCCCACGCCGACGAAGGCGGGCACACCGGTGGCCAAGGCGGCGCCTCCGGAATACTGCAGGAACTGGCGCTTGCTGATCTTGGTATTCGGCACTGTTCTCGTCTCCATGTTGCGACCTGCGGCGCTCTTGCCGGCGCCAGTTGTCACCGGAATACTGAAGGGGCCCACCGTTCCAATAAAGAATAAACTTTGCGCCTCATCGCTCTAATTTTGGCAATCAACCGAGAGGGGTTCCGGCGCATGCGCTTGGTCCCGGCGCTCGAAGCTCAAGGCGATGGCGTCGCTCACCGACCAATGGGCATTCGGGCACCCACTATCGGTGTGGCGCTTGCGCGTCCTTCCCCGCCACGGCCCAAGGCCTCACCTGTCGACAAGAGATGCCGTTTCGGCCGATTGCAGACAGGAGGCGACAATGAAGGCGCCGTCATCTGTCGCGATCACAGCGGGTGGGCGATGCCGATGGGGCGTGTCTTGACGCGGCGGGCCACCGCAGGACGAACCCGGCAGGGGAGGTTCGACAACCGAGAGCGGACGGCGCGGTCGCGCGCCCGGTCGCCGATCCTGCTGGATTTTCGGGTCGGCGCAGGGAGCGGAACATGGTCCGCCCTTGCAGCGCGTCAGCCGTCTAGGTTGGTCATGATCCCGGCAACGCCGACAGCTCGTAGCCGGGAGGAAAGGCTGGAGCGTCGATATCCGCGCACGCGCAAAGACGCATGAACCTGTGCGCAGGCCGGACGCGCCGGGGTGGTGACACCGCTTGGTCGCAGACGGGTCCGGCAAGGTCGCGTCGCAGCCGACCCGTCCGGGTTGCTGCGCGCCTTGCCGGACCCGTCCGACATGCCACCTCGGTAGGGTCGGGTCAGGCGGTGGCTATCGCTTGCTCCTGCGCGTCGAAGAAGTGCATCCGCCCCGGTACGAAGCCGAGGCTCACCCGGTCGCCCGGCACCAGATCGGTGCCGCCGATGACCCGCACCGTCACGCGGCCTAGATCGCCGCCGCAATCGACGATCACGTTGGTGTCCGCCCCGAGGTATTCGAGCAGGTCCACCGTGCCGTCGCAGGCCCCCTGCCCCTCGGGCAGCATTTCGATGTGCTCAGGCCGGATGCCAAGCGTCACCGCCTCTCCCGTTCCGGCAAAGGCACCACCGCGCCCACCCGCCAGCTGCCATTCGCCACGCGCGGTGCGGCAAGGCAGCACGTTCATCTTCGGACTGCCGATGAACTGCGCGACGAAGAGGTTGGCGGGGTGCTCATACAGCTCCTTGGGCGTGCCCACCTGCGCGATCTGCCCCGCCGAAAGCACGACGATCCGGTCGGCCAGCGTCATCGCCTCGATCTGATCGTGGGTGACGTAGATCATCGTCGATTTCAGCGTCTGGTGCAGCTTGGCGATCTCGTAGCGCATCTCGACACGCAGCGAGGCGTCGAGGTTCGACAGCGGCTCGTCGAACAGGAACGCCGTGGGTTCGCGCACGATGGAGCGGCCGATGGCGACGCGCTGGCGCTGGCCGCCCGAGAGATCCTTGGGCCGCCGGTGGAGATATTCCTCGAGCCTGAGCGCGCGGGCGGCTTCGGCCACCTGCCGCTCACGCTCGGCGGGCTTGACCCCGGCCGCCTTCAGCGAAAATCCCATGTTCTCGGCCACCGACATGTGCGGGTAGAGCGCGTAGGACTGGAACACCATGGCGAGGCCGCGCTTGGAGGGCGGCTCGGCGGTGGCGTCGCGCTCGCCGACCATGATCTGCCCGCGCGAGGTGCCTTCAAGCCCCGCGATCATCCGCAAAAGCGTGGATTTGCCGCAGCCCGAAGGGCCCACGAAGATGACGAACTCGCCCTCTTCGATGGCGAGGTCGACGCCCTTGATGACCTGCACCTGACCGAACCACTTCTCGACCCCCTTGAGTTCGATGGACGCCATCACGCACCTCCCTTCGCGTTGCTCTTGGCCCCGGCCCAAGTGAGCCAGATCGCTGCTGTCCAGGTAAAGGCATCGCCGCCGCAGGGTGTGCCGTCGCAGGGGTCGAAATACTCGAAGAAGCCGTGCTTCTCGATCAACTCCGCCGTCTCGCGACGCAGCCGCTCGGCGGCCTCTAGGCGGCCCTGATCGACAAGGCCGATCGCCATGAGCGCGTTGACCACGGGCCATGACGGGCCGCGCCAGTAGCGGCGCGGGTCGAACTCCTCCGAGGCCGGATCGGCCGAGGGAAAGCCGTAGCGCACCGCGTCCCATAGATCGGTCATGCGGGTGTCGAGTTCGGCGTTCTCGATGCCCGCGAGGTAGGCGAGGAAGGCGGCCGAGCCGATGCGACCCGAGAACGTCCCGGTCTTGAGGTCGCGCGCGTCGTATCCGCGCGTTTCCGCGTTCCAGATCGAGGGCACGGCGGCCCGCAGATCGGCGGCCCAGCCTTCGATCTCGCTCACATCGTGGCCCAAGCTCCGGCCCAGCGCGGCGAGATCGTCATGCGCGCGCAGCAGGATGAAGGTGATGCCCGGATCGGCCATCAGGAACGGGCCGTTCTTCACGATCTCGGCCTGGTCCCAGCCGCAGTTGCGACCGAACTGGACCATGGCGATGTAGCGGTCGTAATCCGCCTTGCCGGGGCGCATGGAGGGGTCGACATGGCCGGTGTCGCGGCGGGTGTACTCACCGACATTCGAGCCATCGACATTGCTCATGCCGATATCCCAGTCGGGGCAGTTGTCACGCCCGGATTCCCACGGGTGGGTGATCGCCACCACGCCCGAGCCGCAGCGGAAGTCGTGCCACCAGCGGTGCCAGGCAAGCATCTTGGGATACAGCGCCGCCATCCGGTCGCGGCCCGCCTGCGGGTCCATGTCGAAGATCTGGCGCGCCATGGTCGCGGCGACGGGTGGCTGGCTGATGCCGGAGGTCGCGGGCGATTTGCCGGTGCCCCAGACGTCGGGGCCGGGAAAGTAGCCCGGATCGGGCTGGTGAAAGATGATGTGCGGCACCATGCCGTCGTCCCACTGGGCCGAAAACAGCGTGTCGAACTCGGTCCAGGCGCGGTCCAGATCGTAGCTGGCAAACCCCCACGCCGCGAAGGCGCTGTCCCAGTTCCACTGGTAGGGATAGAGCCCGTCGGTCGGCACGGTATAGCCGCCACGATCGTTGCCTTGCAGGATCGCGCGGGCCTGATCGTCGAGGGCGGGCGAGATGCGAATTGAGGACATGATGTTCATCCTTTGACAGAGCCTGCGGTGAGGCCTTTGGTCATGAAGCGTTCGAGGCAGAGGAAAAGCGCCATGATCGGCACGGTGGCGATCACGGAGCCCGCCATCAGGTGCTGGCGCGGGATCTCGGAGGAGTTGAGGGCGGCGATGCCGCGGGTGAGCGTGAATTTCGACGGGTCGTCGAGCAGCATGAAGGCCAGCAGGAACTCGTTCCACGCGATCATGAAGACGTAGAGCGACACGCTCGCCAGCGCCGGCATCGACAGCGGCAGGGTGATCTGCCAGATCACCTTGAGCCGCGACAGACCGTCCATGAGACCGGCCTCCTCGATCTCGGCCGGCAGGCCGCGAAAGTAGCCCTGCAGCATGTAGAGCGCGACCGGGATCGTGGTGACCGGGTAGATCATGACGATGCCGAAGATCGAGTTGCGCAGGCCCAGCATCGAAAATGCGATGTAGATCGGCAGTGCCAGAACGATCATCGGCACCATGTAGATCAGCAGGATCGAGCGCGAGATCGCGGCCCGGCCCGCAAAGCGCAGCCGCGCCACCGCATAGGCGCCGGGGATGGCGAACAGAAGCGTGATGGCCACGGTCAGCACCGAGACGAGGAACGAGGTCCAGAGGTAGCTGCCGAAGTTGAACTGGCCGAACAGCTCGGAATAGCTGCGAAACAGCTCCCAGCCCTTCGACAGGTCGATCGAGAAGTCTAGCGGGTTCTGGATCAGCTCGGATTGGTTCTTCAGCGAGGTCATCACCATCACGTAGAAGGGGATGGCGACGATCGCGGTGAAGAAGATGTAGCCGAAGCCCGTGAGGAAACGGATCACCGAGGCCTCGAATTCGTGCCGGGTGAGCGGACCGGGGCGGCAGCCCTCCATCATCGCGGCGAGCGGCCAGCCGGTGGCGCCCCCCACGACCGCGCCCGACAAGAGCGTGGTCCACAGCGCGATCTGCGGCCCGGTGACGACCGAGGCGATGGGGGTAAGAGAGAGAAGCGCCCCGAGGCCAAGGCCCACCGGCCCGGCAAACCGCGGCATGGCGACGGCGAGCGCGCCGAGACCCGCCCCCACAAGCGCCGCGCCGATCCCGCCGGGACGGAACGCGCCCCCCGTGGCAAAGGAGAAGACGACGGCGGTGGTGGTGGCGATGACCAGCGCCCAGAACAGGCCCAGAAGCGGCCCCGCGACGTATCCGTGACGGAAGATGCTCATAGCCCCTCCTCCTGGCTGATGAAGCGGAAGAACAGGAAGCTGAACACCAGAAGGCAGGCGAAGATCACCACGGCCACCGCCGCCCCCGCCCCGATGTTGGAAACGGCGAAAGCCTGTTCATAGACGTTGACGGTGAGGGTCCGGGTGCCGGCGTTGCCACCGGTCAGCAGGAAGATGTCGTCGAACTTGTTGAAGGTCCAGATGAAGCGCAGCAGGAACAGCACCGACAGGATGCCCAGAAGCTGCGGCATCGAAAGATACCAGAACTGCTGGAACGGGCTCGCGCCATCCATGTCGGCGGCCTCGTACATGTCGGTGTCGATCGACTGCATCCGAGCGAGGATGAACAGGAACGACAGCGGGAAGTAGCGCCAGACCTCGAACAGGATCACCATGATCAGCGCGAGAGGACGCTGACCGAAGAAGTTGATCGCCTCGTCGGTGACGCCCATCTGGATCAGCAGCGCGTTGGCCGAGCCCGAGAAGGGGTCGAACAGGATGATCCAAGTGAAGGCCACGGCGATTACCGGGGCCACGTAGGGAAAGAGATAAAGCCCGCGCAGCACCCCCTGCCCCCTGAACGACTTGTCGAGGAGCAGCGCTGCGAAAAGGCCGAAGACCAGCGCGCCGATGGTGCCGAAGACGGTGTAGACCAGCGTCACCCAGAGCACGCCCCAGAACTCGGAGCCGTCGAAGACGCGGGCGAAGTTCTCGAAGGTGAACTCGCCGGAGGTCAGCACGTTGGAGGCGCGGCCCGTCAGACCCGGCGGGCTGTCGGGCAGCTCCATCCCCGCATCGGCAAAGGCCTGACCGATGGTGACGGGGATCTCGATGGTCTCGCGGTGGCCGCCCTCGAAATCGCCCAAGTCGCAGCTGAGCGCCAGCCCATCGAGCGCACAGCGCGGGTCGAGTTCGCCGATCACGAGCCCCTCGGGCAAGGTATCGGTGAGCACCACGCCCGAGATCACCTGGTCCTGGCTCGAATTGCGCAGCCGGTAGCGCAGCGTCGCCTCGTCGCCCACTGCCTCGGGGCGGCCGCGCAGATCCTCGCTGACCACCGGGACCGGCGGGCGCAGATCGGCGAGGCCCACGGGCTTCACGCTGATCCAGAAGATCGCGAGCAGCGGCAGCACCACGACGAGCGTGACGGCGGTGACGGTCGGAAGCAGCAGGCCCCAGGCCAGCCGCGCCTCGCGGCGCTCCAGCGGGTTGCGGCCCTTGGGCGGTGTCGGCGCGGGTCGGCTGGTGTCGGCGCTTTGGCCGAGCGGCGCCGGCCCACTTCGTGGGGTCTGGGCGGTCATGGTCCGGTCCTCGCGGATGTCGGATGAAAAAGAGGGGTTGGGGGGCGGCCCCTCGCGGGGAGGAACGCGAAGGGCCGCCCGGCCGCGATCACTGGATCGCGGCCAGCTCGTCGTTCATGGCCTGAACGGCGGCGGGCGCGTCGATCTGCCCGTCAATGTACTGGCGCACCACGCGGTTGATGGCTTGGGAGTTGATCATCTTGGAGGCCAGCGCCAGCTGCCCCTCCTCGACGCCCCAGCGCTGGGCCACGTCGAGCCCGCCAACGATCTCGTCGATCATCGCCTGATCGTAGAGTTCGGACATCGGCTTCTTGCGGTCGACACCCATCGGCAGCTTGGCCCATTCCTCCGAAAACTCGGAGGGGTTCTCGGAGGTGCCGCGCCGCACCGGGAACTTGCCCTCGGGCGCGATCGACAGCGTCTTGGTATAGCCCTCGTTCATCGAGAACTCGACGAACTCCATCGCCGCGTCGGTCGAGGCGTCGTTGGTGATGCCGAAGTAGCGGATGTCGGCCCAGGCCGCGCCCTCGGGGTTGGAGGGGCCCGAGAAGTTGGTGACGACGTCGGTCTTGGAGGCGAGCTCGGGCGAGGTCGGATCGTCGTTGATCGTGGGCGGAGCGCTGTCGCGCAGACCGGCCAGCTCGTCGAGGATGAAGGGCGACCAGATGATCATCGCCGCGTTGCCCGAAAAGTAGAGCGAGCGCGACTGATCCCAGTAGAGTTCACCCGGGGGCGAGGCTTCGGCGAGGGCCTTGTAGAACTCCAGCACCTCGGTGGTTGCAGCCTCGTCAAGCGGCTGCGCGCCGTCGGGGCCGACCGGCGAGACGCCGTTGGCGAGGAACACGTGCTCGAGCACCTGGCTCATGAAATTCTCGTCGACCTTGGTGGCGGCGACAAAGCCGTACATCTCGGGCGGGTTGTGCAGCGCCTCGAGGGCCGCGCGCACGGCATCGAAGGAGGTCGGTGCCTCGAGCCCGGCCTCTTCGAACAGATCCTTGCGGTAGACGATCATCTGGGTCCAGCCGTCGACCGGGACGCTGGCATAGCCGCCGCCCTCGAGCTCCGCCATGGCGAGCGCGCCGGGGGCGAAGCTGTCCTCGCCCAGGTTCTCGATCACATCGGTCGCGGCATCGATGTCGAGAATGCCCGCATCGACCCAAGGCAGCGCGTATTGCAGCGTGTGGTAGATCACGTCCGGCAGGTCACCGGCGGCATAGGCGGCGGTGGCACGGGTGCCGAGATCGCTCTCGGTAACCGGGATCACCTCGACCGAATGGCCCGAGGAGGCCTCGAACTCGGCCGCTAGCTCCTGCTGGGCCGCGAGCCGCTCGGGCTGCTCCTCGGTGGTCCAGAAGCGCAGTTCCTCGGCCTGCGCCGCCCCTGCGGTAAGCGCGATCAGCGCCGCACCGGCCATCAGACGGGTCTTGTGGGTCGTGGTCATGGTCTCTCCTCCCATGGTGAAAATCATGTGGTTTCGCGCGCGAGGCGCTGCGCCAGCGCGCCCGAGTCGAGCCTCGGCGGCCCGGCCGATCCCCGGTCGGCGAAGACGGCGGGCGCGGTTTCGCGCAGCTCTTCGGGTGAAGTCCCCCGGATGCGGGCGATCAGCATCTCGGCGAGCCGCTGGCCCGCCGCACGGGTGTCCACCTTGAACGACGACAAGGGCGGATCGGCATAGGCCCCGTCGGGCACGCCGTCATAGCTGATGACCGACAGGTCGCGCCCCACCCGCAGACCCAGATCGGCGCAGACGCGGTAGAGCCCGAGCGCCGCGTGATCGACCGCGAAAACCACCGCTGTGGGCGGGGCATCGAGCGCCAGAAGCGCCCGGGTCTCGCGGGCGCCGTCCTCGGTGCGCAGCGCCTCGCTGCGGATCAGCACGGGGTCTTCGATCAACCCTGCGGCGGCGAGGCCGGCCCGGTAGCCGGCCAGCCGCAACCGGCTGTAATTATAGCGCCCACCCCCGTTCACGAAGGCGATCCGATGATGACCCAGCCGCGACAGATGCACGACCGCATCACGCATCGCGTCTTCGCCGAGGATGTCGAACCACGCGCAGCCCTCGGGCTTGGCAGTACGTCCGAACATGACGAAGGGCACGTCATGCGCCCTGAGCAGCGCCACACGCGCGTCGTCGGACAAGGTGCGCGGAAGGATGAAGCCGTCGGCCTTCCGGTCCTCGACCAGCTGCGCCATGGTGCGCACAGTGCGCGCCTCACTGTCGGCGGTCGCCACGGTGAGGGTCCAGCCCTCGGCGCTGGCCGCGACCGAGATCCCGGCGAGAAAGTCGGCGAGGAACGGGCGTTGCGAGTCGTGGTCGTCGATCTGCACGACCAACCCCAGCGCGCGCACCCGCCCGGTGCGGATCGCCTGGGCGTGGCTCAGGGGCCGATACCCCATCGTCTCCGCGCCCCGGCGCACTCTGAGCCGGGTGCTTTCGGAGATGTCGGGATAGCCGTTCAACGCCCGGCTGACCGTGCTCTTGCTCAGCCCGAGAGCTGCGGACAGCTGGGTAATGGTCACCCGCCCCTGAGGCGCCTCGGCCGGTCCTAGATCATGAACGGTCTGGATCACTTCGAATCCCCCTTGATTCGAAGCTCGGTTCCGAAACCGGTTTCGGCAATTGGTATTTCGTTAATTCGCCATCTTTCGACGCTGCACTGCCGCATTACTTGCGACGGCAACCACGGTAGCGCGACGCTCGTGGTTGCCTGACACGGCGGTAATCAGGCCGGGGGGAACACCAGGAACGCTCGGAAATCATTGACGTTGGTCAGTGTGGGCCCGGTGACGACCTGGCCGCCGATCCGGCCAAAGTAGCCATGCGCGTCGTTGTCGCGCAGCGCCTGCTCCGCCTGTTCGCCCAAGGAGGTCGATGGTCCCGCATAAGCCCCGGCGACCTCATCCGCCCCGTCAACCCCGTCGGTGTCACAGGCAAGAAGGTGAATGCGCGGATCGCCGTTGAGTTCGATAGCGGCGGCGAGGACGAACTCGGCGTTCGGGCCGCCCCTGCCCTTACCACGCCGGGTCACCGTGCATTCGCCGCCTGACAAAAGCAGAACCGGTGCCGCCCCCGGCGCAAGGCCGTCCGCGATCTCTCGCGCCGTGATGGCCTGCGCCACCGCCAACTCCCGCGCCTCGCCTTCGAGCGCGTCGCCCAGCATCCGCACCTCGCAGCCCATGGCCCGGGCGATCTCGGCGGCGGCCTCGAGCGACTGCGCCGGGGCCGCGACGATGCGGGTTTCGGACCGGGCGAGGCGCGGATCGTTGGGGGCCACCCGGTCCGCCCCATTTGCTCCCCCCCGCGCCAGCACCGCGCGCGCCGCTTCGGGCACGTCGATGGACCACCGCTCGATGATCTCCAGCGCTTGCTCGGGCGTGCTGGTATCGCCCACGGTCGGACCCGAGGCGATCTCGGAAGGGTCGTCGCCGGGCACGTCCGAGATGATGAGATTCAATAGCCGCGCCGGGGCGCAGGCCGCGCCGAGACGCCCGCCCTTCACGCGGCTGAACTGCTTGCGCACCACGTTCATCGCCGAGATCGGCGCGCCGGAGGCCAAGAGCGCTGCGTTCACCGCCTGCTTGTCCTCGAGCGTCAGCCCCTCGACCGGCGCGCACAAAAGCGCCGAGCCGCCCCCCGAGATCAGCGCCAGCACGTGATCCTCCGGCCCGAGCCCCGACAGCAGGTCGAGAAGCCGCGTCGTGGCCTCCAGCCCCGCGCGGTCCGGCACCGGATGCGCCGCCTCGACGATTTCAATCCCCTCGCAGGGCCTTGCGTAGCCATAGCGCGTCAGCACCAGCCCCTCGCAGGGGCCGTAGACTGCCTCCACCGCTTCGGCCATGCGGGCGCTGGCCTTGCCGGCGCCGATCACCACCAGCCGTCCCTCCGGACGGGGCGGCAGCTGCGCGGCGATGACCTGCATCGGGTCGGCGCGCGCCACGGCGGCGGCGAACAGCGCTTCGAGAAAGCCGCGCGGATCCTGCGAGGGCTGGGAAACAGGCTGCATCGAGAACTCTCCTTGCGGGCAAAGCGGGCCATGTTGTTGGCTCGGGGGATAGGCGTTGCGCACGACTGATATATCGTTATATTAGGGCCAATAAAAGACCGATTGGCAGGCTGATCGAAATCCGTGGCCCAGAGACCCAAACTCAGTACCGTCGCCGAGGCCGCAGGCGTCTCCACTGCGACGGTCAGCCAAGTGCTGCGGGGCACGGGTCGGATCTCGGAGCGGACCCGTGCCAAGGTCCTCGAAGCGGTACGCGCGGTAAACTATCTTCCCGATGGCCGCGCCGCCGCGATGCGCTCAGGCGTCAACCGCGAGATCGGGCTGGTGCTGCACCACCTCGCCAATCCGTTCAATGCGGAGTTGGTCAGCGGCGTCAGCGACCGGCTGGAGCGCGACGGCTATCTCGTCTCGGTGCTGGACTCCCGTGACGATGCCGAACGGCAGGCCCGCAACCTGCGCGCGTTGATCGCCAACATGCGCGGCGGGCTGATCTGGGTGCCGGCCAGCGGCACCGATGCCGCGACGCTGGACCTTCTGGCCGCCCAGCGGTTGCCGGTCGTCACCTTCCTGCACCGGGTGTCCCCAGACCTCGATCATGTCGATATGGACAATGCGCAAGCGCTGTACGAGGCGGTCGCGCATCTGGCCGATCTCGGCCATCGCCGCATCGCTTTTCTCGGCGGAACAGCGCCCCGCGCGCCGCGTACGGAACGGATCGCGGGCTACCTCAAGGCCATGGCAGAATGCGATCTCGAAGCGCCGCTGATCTGGCCCTGCGAGGACAGCCGGTACGGCGGGCGCGACGCGATGATCGCCTTGCGCGGGGCGCATCCTGAGGTGACCGCTGCGGTGTGCAACGGCGACATGGTCGCTCTTGGTGCCTGCCTCGGTCTTGCCAGCCGCGGCGAGCGGGCGGGCCGCGAGATGTCGGTCGTGGGTTTCGACGACGTGGCCGAGGCGGCTTTGGCGACACCGGCGCTGACCACGCTTTCCGTTGCACCATATGACCTCGGCCGACGTCTGGCCGAACAACTGCTCGCCCGCTTGGCCGATCCCGCCGCCGCCCCCGCAACGCTGCGCGTCGACGCCATGCTGGTGCCGCGCGAAACCACCGCCCCGCCCTTGCCCCGATGACCCGTCAGGAGCTGATGACCATGACCACCCGCTGGACCACCCTGCCCGATCACCGCCGCTGGCTCGCACGAAAGGCCGACGACCTGCTGCGCCTGTTCGAGGCCGAAAGCGTAGACCCGGCAGGTGGATTTTTCACGCTCGACTCCGAGGGCCATGCGCTGCGCGACGAGGCGCTGCGCGAGATCCACGCCACGGCACGCATGGTGCATTGCTTTGCCATCGCCGCTTTGCGGGGCCGCCCCGGTGCAATGGCGATCGTCGATCATGGGATACGGTTCCTGCGGGAGCGGCACCGCCAGCCGAGCGGTGGATTTGCTTGGGGCGTGACGGCCACAGATGTGCCGGACCCGCGCTTGACCGGCTATGGCCATGCCTTCGTCCTGCTCGCCGCCGCGAGCGCCGAGATGGCCGGCCATGCGCAGGCCCGGCATCTGATCGACGACGTGACCGCGGTGATCCGCGAGCGTTTCTGGGAGGAAGAGCACGGCGCGATCCGTGAGGGCTTTGACGCCGATTGGCACGAGACCGAGCCCTATCGCGGCCAGAACTGCAACATGCACCTGACCGAGGCGCTGATGGCGGCCTTCGAGGCCACCGGCGACGAGGTGCATCTGCGGATGGCGGAGCGGATCGCCGATCTGATCGTCAATCGCCGCGCGCGCGAGAACGGCTGGCGTCTGGCCGAGCATTTCCATGCCGACTGGCGCGTTAATCGCGAGTATGACGGCGACCCGATGTTCCGCCCTTCCGGGCTGACCCCCGGCCATTCCCTCGAATGGGCGCGGCTTCTGGTGCAGCTGTACGAAACCGGGGGCCGCAGGCTCGGCTGGGCACCCGAGGCCGCGCGCGCTCTGTTCGATCGCGCCGTCACCGATGGATGGGACGCGCGGAAGGGCGGGCTCTACTACACGCTCGATTGGGACGACCGCCCCGCCATCGCCGAACGCTACTGGTGGCCCGTCTGCGAAGGGATCGGCGCGGCGCATGCGCTGTCGGAACTGGACGGCGATCCGCGCTACGAGGGCTGGTACCGCCGGTTTTGGGACTTTGCCGCGCGGCACCTGATCGACCGCGAGTTCGGAGGCTGGCACCCGCAGATCGACGCCGAGGGCCGTCCCTCCTCGGATCCGTTCTTCGGCAAGCCTGACATCTACCACGCGTTGCAGGCCTGCCTGATCCCACTCGGGCCACTGACCGGAAGCCTCGCCGCGCTGGCCGACTAAACCTGCGCATCGCAGCCTGTGAAAGACCGAGCCACGCGCCTCATGCGCTCTATGGGCTCGGCTCAAACTTACCCGCGACAGGGCGTGACCTGGCTCAACGGCCAGATCATCGCACACAACGGGGCTGCAGAGGCCGTCCCCGGCCTCAGGTCAGCTGCGATCTTCATGGCCGCTCTCCCTGGCCCGGCGCAGGCATGGCCGCGCGAAGTTCGTCTTCGCCGATCCCGAGCTCTTCGGCGGCAGCGGCGAAATCCGGCGGCATGGAAGTGCCGAGCGCATCCATCAGCATCTGTTCGCTGACGCCAAGCTGTTCCGCGACAGTCGCGAAATCGGGGGCACCGCCACCCGGGCCGCCGTCGAACGATGCCTGTTCGATCTCACCGTGATAGCAGTCGATCATGTATGGCGCTTCGTCGGCCGTCAGGTGATAGTGATAGGTGCCCTCCGCAAACTCCGGGGTCGGCCCGACATGACCACTGCATTCGTCGAGACCCTCGTTGCCGATCACCTCGCCGTTGGCGTCCCTGTTGGCATAGACCGGAAAACCGTCCTCCAGAACGCCGATCATGTGCGAGTGCTCGCCTTCGACATCGAGGCGCTCCGTCAGGCAGACGGGGATGCCGTGGTAGTGATAGTTCGACCCGTCCACGAGCGTGTGGCCGTTGCATTCGTCGAGGAAAGCCACGTGATCATGGATCACCTGATCGTCCTGCGCGACGACAGTGCGCTCCATGTTCTCGTAATCGTTGAAAATCTGCGCCCCGCTCAGCGCGACGCCGATACGGCCCAACGAGGTGTCGGTCGGCTTGTCCGCATAGGTCGGCAAGGTCGTGATGGTGGTGTCGATCGGCGTTTCCGTAAAGTAGTCGACCGAGTTGACGACATCGAAGAACTCGGCGGGCTTGTCGGCGAACGGCTGATCGGCCGGATCGGTGGGGATCAGGTATTGATCGGCGAAGCCATGGTCCGGGATACCGTTCGACTGGAAGGTGAAGGTATTCGCGGCCTCATCGAAAGTGATGGTCACGTTGTCGGCCCAAGCGGCAGATGCGACCGCATCGCTGGTATCCACGGTGGTGCCGGACGCATCCTGCGCGAGCGAGGGTAAGGTTCGCAAAACGACGGCAGCAATCATCACCGATGCGGCGACGGTCGAACGGAGGGCGTGTCTCGACATGGGCGTGATCTCCTTTTCCTGTTTTCTATTGGTTGGGACGGGCGGGCAGTGCCGCATGCAGGGCATCTTCATCGACACTTAGGGCTGCTGCTACTTCAGCGAGGTTCGCATCCCGGTCGTCAGTGGCCTCCACCGCCTGCAGTAAGGTTCGGCACTCATGCCAAACGTCTCGGCGGCCCGATCGAAGCCCAACGGCAGTCCGCCCTGACCATCATTGTCTGGCCGAGGCGGCTCGATGCGACCGCCGTCTCTCGCAGGGGTCGCGCCGATCCCGGCGGTCGCGCGGTGGTGATGAAGCTGTCCACGACGTCCACACCTGCCAGTCAGGGCGCTAGGTTCGGGAAGTCCATGGATGGATAGCGACCATTGGCGGCCCCTCACCGCATGTGCCCCATCGGATCGCGTTTCCTTCGAAGGTGGAACTGTTCGGTAAATCCAGCATGGGCCCCTCAAATTGTCGCATGATCATTCGACGATGTAATGTGCCTGAGCACAAATCAACACAGGTCAGGGCGATGGCCCAAGGGGTTTGGGTGACCTTGTTGCCCCCTCTCGGCGAGGGGGATTCATCGAGCGCTTCGTGAGGGTTAGGTCGAGAGCATGCCGAGGCCTTTCCCCGACCCGCGACCGCACGACGAGCTGGTCCAACGACAATGCGGCGCTGCGCAGGCGCGGCTCGCTGACGGTCTGGTTTGCTCCGGAGATGTCTTGGCATGCCGGCGCGCGCGGATCTCCGTGTAGGTCCCGTATCGCGCGTCAGCACAGCCCTTGATCCTGTTGATCGACAATGAGGCATTTTCCACTATCGGTACAACCACGATGTCGAATGGCATTGAGTTCCGAAGGCACGGCGAATGGCAGGGCCAAGATCAAGGCCGCCTGCTGAAGAAGGGCGGAAAAGGGTTCGGTCATGATCTGGGCTGCTTTGCGCAACATCGCCACTCTGAGTAGCCTTCGGCTTGGCGTTCCGCGTCAGGCACCAGTTCCGGCACCCGGCGGATGTCGACGACGGTGCCAGGCAGGCTGCGCGCGCCTTTTGCTTAGGCTTGGGCCAAGGTGCGGATGTGACGCCAGTTTGAATAGTCGAGGATCAACACATCTGACATGTCGTGCTCCTCGATTGGTTTCGGCGATGAAATGTGCCGAAAAGTTCGTTTGCGCGAGCGCCGCCTCGATCTCGGCCCGATGTGACGAGGTTGGCACCTCGATCGTCCGGCTGGCGATAACGGCGGAACCGACCGTGCGGGTATCGAGCGTCTTGAGGATGCCGGTGACGGCCCGAGCGCAGCCGGAACAGGTCATGTTGGCGATGTGGAATTTCACATCGGCCACCGTTGGTTGATGGATAATTCCCTAGTCGGGGCTTCCTGTGATGAGAGGATCGAGCTGGAATTCGATGGCCGAACTCGCACTCGATCAGACGCGAATACGAGGGTCTTGACCCTCCCAGCGTGGGAGGCCCCATCCCGATGGAAATGCCCGTTTTCAACGCTTTCGCGGCGCATGTTCAGGGGACCTTCCGATGACCACTTCAAACGCTTTCCACCCATCCGTGCTTGCTGGACGCAAGCCGGTCGTGATCGCTGCCGTGGTGCATGCCATCAACGACGCTTACGTAGCCTTCTTGCCTGCGATGCTGCCGCTCTACGCCTTGCGGCTCGGTATGGATGGGGTGGCGCTGGCTGGCTTGGTGGCGACCTACGCCATCTCGGCCTCCTTGCCAGGGCCAGCGCTCGGTCTTTTGGCCGACAGGATCGGCGCGCGCAGGGTGACAGCAGCGAGCGTCCTGCTCAGCGCTGTGCTGATGAGCCTGCTGACCGTGGAACCAGACCCGATCTGGCTGTACGCCTTGACCGCGCTGGCCGGGCTTGGGTCGGCGGCGATCCATCCTTCGGGCAGCACACTTGCGCGGCAGGGCCGGGTAACGCCGGAACTGGCGGTGGCGCTGTTCAGTGCGGCCGGGATGCTGGGCTATGCGGCGGGTCCGATGTTGCTGGGTGCAGCACGGACGTGGGCGGACGGCTGGATGCTGCCGGTCTTGGCGGCTCCGGGACTGCTGGCGGCGGCGGTGACGCTTGTGATGCTGCCCCATGACGCGCCATCCCGCAAAGCCGGAAATTCGCCGCGCTTCGCCTGGTCGCTGATCACCGGACCGGTGGGCCTGTTGACGCTCGCGGCGGCCTTTGCCTTCCTGCCATCGAGCGCCATGCTGAATGGATTGCCGTTGCTGCTGGCCGAGCGGTACGGGCTCGATCCGGCGGACCCGATATTGGCCCGCACGATCAGTGTCTATTCGCTGGCCTCTGCCGCGGGCGGTATCGGCGTCGGGCTGCTGGTGTCGCGTTTGCGGCGACGGGTCCTGCTGGCACTGGTGTTGGCAGGGAGCGTACCGGCCTCGATGAGCGTGCTGCTCTTTGCGCCGCCGCAGCCGGCGTTTCTGGCTGCGTTGGTGCTGGCGGGAATGCTGGCCTACGCTTCGACGCCGCTATTTGTGGTGGCCGCGCAGAACTTGGCGCCGGGGGCCAGCGCTGCGGCCTCCGGCATAATTTTCGGCCTCGCCGCCGCGCTGACCGGAGCGCTCTATTTTGGCATCGGATTGGTGCAGACGCGTTATGGGGCCGAAACGGCGCTCATGCTGGCGTTCTCCACGCCACTGGTGGCCGTGCTGATTGCGCTGCCGGTCCTTGGGAAGACAGACAAATCGGTCGCAGCGCTCAAGGAGTTTCACCCCTGCCCCAGCATCTAAGACCGGCCGTCAAACCGCCGCCGCAAATCCGGCTTTCACGACACTTCTTCTAGGCGCGGGCGGCGCTACAGGGCCGTCCGCGCCCAGCGTCCCGAGGATCGGGCAGTCGGGGCGCGCGTCGCCGTGACAATTGTGAGCAAGGTGGCGCAACGTTCCGATCATGTCGTCCAGATGCCGGCGTCGCTCTTCCAGATCCACCACGTGCGCCAGAGCCACCGCCTTGACCTCGGCGCTGGAGCGCGCCTGATCGCACCAAAGCCCGAGCAGCGTCGCGATCTCCTTGACCTGAAACCCAAGATCGCGGGCGCGCCGCACGAAGCGGAGCGTGGCGATATCCTTGTCTTGATAGACCCGGTAGCCGGAATAGGTGCGCAGCGCAGGGCGTACGAGACCGATCTCCTCGTAATACCGCAGCATCTTGACGGATATCCCGGTCTGCCTTGCAGCTTCCCCGATGTTCATGACCGCCTCCGCAAAAGCGTCGTACATATGGATAGTACGCGCCTTGGCGGTTCGACGGTCAAGCGGGGTTTCTTCATCCACGAGAGTTTGATTGCCGGGCAGCGCGGAGATCGTTTTCCTGCTTGACCCTCCCATGCTGGGAAGCCCCAAGTTGAGGGGGACTTTTGCGCTGGAGGCTGCAATGTCCGCTCACTCTCATCATCATTACCACGACCCTGCGTCGCAGGGCGCCCATGCCCAAGGCCATACCAACGGCGCCACGGAAATGGCTGGCATGGCAACGGACCCGGTCTGCGGCATGTCCGTCAAAATGGGCGACGATGCCCGGTCGCAGTCATACGCTGGCGAAACCTACTTTTTCTGCTCCGACGGCTGTCAGAAAGAGTTCAGGGCCGATCCACATTTCTACGCCTCCGGCAACGCTGCGAAGGCCGACAAGCGCGTCCCAGCCGGGACCGAGTGGACCTGCCCGATGCACCCCGAAATCGTGCGCGACAAGCCCGGATCCTGCCCGATCTGCGGCATGGCGCTGGAGCCGATGGTACCCACTGACGAGCCCAGCGAGGAGCTGGCGGACTTCACCCGCCGGATGTGGATCAGTGCCGCCGCCGCGGTGCCGTTGGTGATCCTGACCATGGGCGAGATGGTGGCCCTCCCGGTGCGCGACTGGGTCGGGCATCAGGCCGCCGTCTACCTCGAATTCCTGCTGGCCACGCCGATTGTGCTCTGGGCGGCGCAGCCGTTCTTCAAGCGCGGCTGGGCAAGTTTCGTCAACCGTTCGCCTAACATGTGGACATTGATCTCGCTCGGCGTCGGCGCGGCCTACCTCTACTCGCTGGTCGCCACCTTCCTGCCGGGGGTCTTCCCCGAGGCCTATCGCATGGGCCACGGCACAGTCGGCACCTACTATGAAGCCGCGGTGGTCATCATCACGCTGATCTTTGTCGGACAGGTGCTGGAACTACGCGCCCGCGAACGCACCGGCGACGCGATCCGCGCGCTGATGGACCTTGCCCCCAAGACGGCGCGGCGCATCATGCCGGACGGCACGGAATACGACGCGCCATTGGAGAACATCGTCGAAGGCGACCTGCTGCGCGTCCGTCCGGGCGACGCCGTGCCGGTGGATGGCGAAGTGGTCGAGGGCCGTTCGTCGGTGGACGAGTCGATGCTGACGGGCGAGCCGGTCCCGGTCGAGAAGACCGAGGGCGACCGAGTGACCGGCGGCACGCTCAACAAGAACGGCACGCTGGCGATCCGGGCCACCCAAGTGGGGGCCGACACCGTGCTGTCGCAGATCGTCGACATGGTGGCGGGCGCGCGGCGGTCTCGCGCTCCGATCCAGGGGTTGGCCGACAAGGTGTCGTCGATCTTCGTGCCGACGGTGGTGCTGATTGCCATCGCGGCCTTCCTGTCATGGCTGTTCCTCGCGCCCGACCCGGCGCTGGTCTTCGCCGTGGCCTCGGCGGTCTCGGTACTGATCATCGCCTGTCCCTGTGCTTTGGGTCTCGCCACGCCGATCTCGATCACCACGGCAGCGGGCCGGGGTGCGCAGGCGGGGGTGCTGATTAAGGACGCCGAGGCGCTCGAGCGCATGGCGCGAGTCGACACGCTGGTCGTGGACAAGACCGGCACGCTGACCGAAGGCAAGCCCAAGCTGACCGACGTGGTGGCCCTGGGTGACCTGGGTGAGAACGACGTGCTCGCACTCGCCGCCGCGTTGGAGCGCGGGTCCGAGCACCCGCTGGCGGAGGCCATCGTCGCAGGCGCCATGCTGCGCGGCGTAGCGATGGATAAGGCCGAGGACTTCGAGGCGGTGACCGGCAAGGGCGTGACCGGCAGGGTCGGCACGCGCCGCGTCGCGCTCGGCAACGCGTCGATGATGGCCGAAACCGGGGTTGCCACCGAACCGGCCGATGTCCGCGCCGACGCGCTGCGCGGTGACGGCAAGACGGCGATGTTCGTCGCGGTCGATGGCGCTTTGGCCGGGCTGGTCGCCGTGGCAGACCCGATCAAGGCGACGACAGAAGCCGCGATCCAGGCGCTGCACGCGCAAGGACTGCGGGTGATCATGGCAACGGGCGACAACCAGCGCACCGCCGAGGCGGTGGCCAAGAGGCTCGGTATCGACGAAGTGCGTGCGGGTGTACTGCCGGCCGACAAGAAGGCGCTGATCGACGAGTTGCATGCCAAGGGTCACCGTGTTGCCATGGCTGGCGATGGGGTCAACGACGCGCCGGCGCTGGCGGCGGCGGACGTCGGTATCGCTATGGGCACCGGCGCCGATGTCGCGGTGGAAAGCGCCGGGCTGACGCTGCTGGGCGGAGACCTGACCGGCATCGTCCGCGCCCGCAAATTGGCCAAGGCGACGCTGCGCAACATCAAGCAGAACCTGTTCTTCGCCTTCGTCTACAACGCCGCCGGGGTGCCGGTGGCGGCGGGCGTGCTCTATCCGGTCTTCGGTGTGCTCCTGTCGCCGATGATCGCCGCCGCCGCGATGTCGCTGTCCTCGGTTTCGGTGATCGCCAATGCGTTGCGGCTGCGCCGCCTGAACCTCTGAAGGAAGAACCGAGAGGCCCCAATCGCCCCGCCGTTCCTTCCTGCAAACCTCGGGGTGCGCGATGGCGCTCCCGGGGTTGGCCCCTGCCCGACCGCGCGGCGCAGTTTCGACTTCGCGCCGCGCCTAGGCACCTTCTGGATGCACCGACACGTCCCGGCGCAGGAGATCGACCTGATCACAGCCCCCTGATCGCACACGACGCCGAAGTTACGACCGCCGACTGGCAAGAGGTCGTGCCCTTCTTGCGGGACTTTTCGTTCAAGACCGGAGCGGAAATGCTGGCCGAGATCATCAAGGGTATGGCGATGCCGCATGACGAAGGGCGCCACGGCAGTCATGCAACTGAAGCCTTCCCGCGCCGCATGACGGGCCAGTACGCCTTGGATCCCATGCCGATGGCGCATGGTGCGGTAATCACGACATGGAGATAGACCTGAACGACTACGAATTCGACGCCCATCGCCGCGCTTTCCGATGAGCGCGTCGAGATGACCTTCCACAACGCGTCGATGATGGCGCACACGATGCAGCTTCACGACCATGCCTTTCAGGTAGTCGAGATGAACGGCCAGCGCTTCGCGACACCGTGGAGGTGGCGCCGATGGCCAGCGTCGCGGTGATTTTCGACGCAGGCGAAGCGGCGCCGTGGATGCCGCCCTGCCATCGCATGGCCCATATGGCGACCGGTCCGATGACCGAACTGGGTGTACGCTTCGCTTAAAGAAGTTCCAGCACGCCCTGACTTGGTCTGACCAACGCTCCCTCGGCCTCGAACGTGGAAAGAATTAGGGGGGTCCACGAATCGTATGGGTCCGCTGTGCGGACGGAGCAGACCTCCGCTGCTTCAGCATGGTGGCCACCGCACCTGTGAGAACCTCTCGGAGAAAGGGCGGAGAGTGTACGTAAGCTACGAGAGGTCGCTACGGCGTCTATTGACCAATCGATGACTGGTTGGTCATGGCGGATGAAGGAAAGGTGCGCCGCGTGCGACGCACCCCCCAAGCAGAACAGGCTCCACGGTTTCGGTAGTTATCCTATCCGGCCACCGTCCTGTTTCTGGATCACGACCACGGCGGGGCGTGGCGGCATGCCATCCGTGAAGTCAGGCCAACGGGTCGAGGGGCTGTCGAAGGTAGAGCCGTCGCCCGGATGCTGGACCGCGAGGAACAGGGACTGATCATCGTTGACGAACCACGGGCCGCACATCTCCGCCCCCACCGGCACGCGGAAGAAATGCTTCGACGTGCCGCGCAGTTCGCCCTCGGTTTCCATCGCCCAGAGGCCGTCGGCGCGCCCGGTGTCCTCGGCCGAATTTCCATCGGTCGCGATCCAGAGCCGGCCCGCCGCGTCGACCGCGCAGTTGTCGGGCATGCCGAACCAGCCATGTTCGCTCGTCGCCGGCGAGAAGGTCGCGCCCACTGCCTCGACCGAGGGGTCGCCGCACTTGACGAGGATCTCCCACGGCATGGTGTCCGCCGCGAAATCGCCCTCCGGCGCGGTGATTTCGATGATGTGGCCGAAGGCGTTTTCGGCGCGCGGGTTGGCCGCGTTCTCGTCGCCCGGCTTGCGGCGCGTGTTATTGGTCAGCATCACGTAGATCTTGCCGGTCTGCTCGTTCGGCTCGACGTCCTCGGGACGGTCCATCGGCGTCGCCTCGAGGAAGTCCGCGGCCCGCCGGGTCTGGATCAGCACGTCGCCCTGGTCGGCAAAGCCGTTCTCGGCGGTCAGCGGGCCCTCGCCATGGATCAGCGGCAGCCATGTCACGGTGCCGTCCGCGTCGAAGCGCGCAACCGAGAGCGTGCCGCGATCGAGGATATTGGGGTCCGGGTTCGCCGGGTCATGCGCGGCCTCGGTGACGAAGCGATAGACGTAGTCGAACCGCTCGTCGTCGCCCATGAACAGCGCGATCCGGCCATCGCCGTTGACCGCCGGCATGGCGCCTTCGTGCTTCATGCGCCCCAGCGCCGTGCGCTTGACCGGGGTCGAGTTCGGGGCGGACGGGTCAACCTCGACGATCCAGCCGTGCCGGTTCGGCTCGTTCGGCTCCTTGTCGATGTTGAAGCGGTCGTCGAACTTGCCCCAGGCATACCACTTGCCCGGCACGCCGTAGCGGGCGTTGAGGATCGTTGCCGGATCGTCCGAGGTTTCGGTCGAGGGCGGCTCTTGGGCGTCGCTCCAGAAGTAGCCGTTGAAGTTCTCCTCGGCCATCAGCCAGGTGCCCCAGGGCGTGATGCCGCCGGCGCAGTTGTTGAAGGTGCCAAGCACGTCGGTCCCGGCCGGGTCGGCCCCGGTCTGCATCTTCGCGTGACCGGCCGCGGGGCCGGAGATTTTCATCGGCGTATCGGCGGTGATCCGGCGGTTGTAGGTCGAATCGCGCACCACCGACCACTTGCCGTCCTCGCCGCGCCGGATCTCGATGACGCTGCCGCCATGCGCGGCCTTCTCGATATTGACCAGTTCCTCGGTTATCTGCGCGAACTCGGCGTCGTCCTGGATGCCGAGACCCGGGAACATCAGTTCCTCATTGGTGTATTCGTGGTGGTTCACGAGCAGCAGCCGGTCCGGATCGTCCGGGGCCTCGGGATGCGGCACCGTCCCGATGAAGTCCGAGTTGTAGCCGAACTGCTGGTTCTGCGCCTCGGCGGTCTGGTTGTCGACGTCGAACTCTGGCGCGCCGGGCAGGACCGGATCGCCCCAGCGGATCAGCACATCGGCGTCGTAGCCCTCGGCCACGACCATGTCCTCGCTGACGCCGGCTTCGATCTCGGTGAAGTCGAAGCTGCTCGCCTCCGCCTGCGCGTGGGCACGGCTGGCGGCCAATGCCATCGGGCTGACCGTGGCCGCGATGGCGGTGAATCCCAACGCGCCCTTCATCAGATCCCGCCGCCCCATGCGAGCGGCGATGACGTCGCCAATCGTTGGGGCATTGGACGTGTTGACGCCCTTGTCATCGGCTGCGTCAAAACGCTGAGAGCGGTTCAGTGGATCGAAAATGGTGAATTTCATGATCTTTCCTCCCTTACCTGGTCACACCACCAGATGGCGCCGATCTTGGCACCGGTGGCGCACGTTGCAACCTTAAGATTGAGACGGCGAAGGCTTCCTCCTCTCGCCCTCCTCCCCGGATGCCACGCTGTTCGGTTACTGGGATGGCGCGTGGCATTGTCCTTGCTGATTGGTACAACGGTGATATCGAGAGCATTAACCGATACGGGGGTCAGAATGAGCGACAGGTTGATGCGGAAGGCAATCATCCAAGATCATGCCGCCTTTCTGGCGGGAGACCATGACTTCCAAGCCGATATCCGGATGCTCGCGAACAGTGACCTCGTTGGCACCATCCTCGAAACGGTCATGCTTGCCACGAACATGCGCTTTGCGGCCGTCGCGCGGGTAACGGCGGATCGCTGGGTCGCCTGTCGGACAGTGGACGAGGTCAATTTCGGTTTGGCCGAGGGTGATGAGATCGAGATCCAGTCGACCTTCTGTCAGTCGGTCCGGGAAACTTCGAAGAAAGTGCTATTCAACGACGTCGCCACCGACGATGTTTTTGGCAACCATCCGATCGCGACCAAATTCGGCATCGTGAGCTACGCCTCGATCCCGATCCATCGCAGCGATGGGAGCTTCTTCGGCACGCTCTGCGCAATCGACACGGAGCCGCGCGATGTGAAGCACCCGCGCGCGGTGGCAATGCTGGAGATGTTCGCGGACGTCATCGGACGAAGCCTTGAAACGGAAGAACGGCTTGAGGCGCAGGAACGCCTGGTCGCGCAGGAGCGCGAAATATCCCGTATCCAAGAAGAATTCGTAGCTGTTCTCGGCCATGACTTGCGCAACCCTGTCGCGGCGCTCGGTGCCGGTTTTCGTCAATTAGACAAGGAGCCCCTGACCGACAGGGCGCGAAAGATCCTGCCTTTGATGCGCTCCTCCCTGCATCGCATGAACGATCTGATCGACAACATCATGCTACACGCCAAGGCCCGGCTGGGCGGTGGCATTCGCGTTTGTGCCACACCGGACGCACCCTTGGCGGAGGCCATCACCCAAGTCGTCGAGGAGGTCCGCGCAGCGTCTCCGGAGCATGAGATCCTGCTCAATCTGTCATTCGACCGACCTGTCAGTTGCGACGCGCCCCGCGTTGCGCAGGCGATCTCGAACCTGCTGTCGAATGCCGTTCGTCATGGAACACCCGGCGCGCCCATCGAGGTGCGGGGTTCGATCAGCGCGCGTGAAATCGAGCTCAGTGTTGCCAATCAAGGCGAGGCCGTGCCCGACGAACTGCGGCAAGATCTGTTCCAGCCGTTTCGGCGCGGCGCTCAAACCAACGGAGAGGGCTTGGGACTCGGTCTCTACATCGCTTCCTCCATCGCCATGGCACATAACGGTCGGATCGAAGTGACATGCGCGAGCGGAACCACCACCTTCGCTTTCAAGGTGCCTGTCTTGGTATCAGCCGCGTGATCCCATCCAAGAATGCGGCATTCGGGCTGCCCCGTGGACGTTAAACGGCGCGTCCGCGACAAGCTGTATGGTAGAGGAGCGCGCTACCGAGTGCCCATTGAAGGTCTGCTTCGGGGCATGTCTTTCGTCCTTCGGTGCCTTTGGTGCCCTTCAAGTGCAAAGGCGGTCACCAGCAGCACAGGCAGTTTGGGTTCGAAGTACAAACTCAGAGAGCCTCCCGAGAGCAGTCTGCTAGAAATGCTACGCAAATCGGCGCCGAGCAAGCGAGACGCCGTGTGTGGCGATATCTTCACTAAGGTTGGTTGCGGGAGCAGGATCTGGTGAAGCACGTACTCTAGGTGAAATCCGAGCCGTCGCGTGATCATCCTGATGCCCGTCGATGACACCACCGCATAGCACGCTCTGTCGTCGGGAGGGCTTCCCGACGTCAATGTCTTGGTCGCGTCTGGCCTTTCAACTGGGCGATTTGATCAGGCGCGCGGGGTTACCGGTATAAATACCTGAGGTTTCAATCGAGCGCAGCACCACTGCGCCAGCTCCGATGAGCGACCCTGGGGCGATTTCCACGCCGTCTCTGACAATAGCCCCGGCGCCGAGCATCGTCCGTTCTCCGATCCGGCAGTCGCCGGCGATGGTCACGTTCCCGGCCAGATAACAGAAATCGCCCACTGCCGTGTGATGCGCGATCGCTGTGCCCGGGTTGATGAGGCAGCCGCAGCCGATGCGGCTGAACACGCCGAGCATGACACCCTCGGCAATCCAGCTGCCGTCGCCGATAGCAGCATTATTGCGGATCGCACGCGGATCGATGGCTGCGGGCAACTCGTAGCCCATCTCGCGCGCTGCAGCAAAAACGCGCGCCCGGCCAATGTTCCGGTCGGCATAGCCAACACAGACGAACATCGCATGGGTCTCGGGAGGGAAGAATTCCTGGACCCGATCGAATGGTACGACGGGCAAACCTTCGAAGTCTTGGACAGTCGCATGCTCCCGGTCGACGGTCACGGCAACGACCCTGCGGTCCATCACGACGTCCAGGTAATATCTGAGACGTTGCGACATGCTCCCCAAACCGAATAGCACCACCGGCTTATGCGTCTCGATCATCAAGTGCACTCCCATGATCCGCGCAGATGCGATTCCGCCTTCGGTCCCATCATGAACAGCAAATCGATAATACTGACCCGCGGGTCAAATGGTTCGGCGATCTGCTGGTATTCAGGATATCCAGAGTAATCCATCCAGTCGAGATCAATGCCGGCCGTCTGCCATGTCTCGGGGCTGATGTAACTCTTGGCGGCAGGACCCGACAGGTACCGGTCGCCCCCCAGATAATGCACGATGTCGACTAGGCGCTGCTCGCGCGTACCTCTGATGCCAAGTTCGGAAGCCCGCAGGCATGGAGTCGCGATGCTCAGATACGCCATGAAGTCGCGCGTGAGCGTGATCGTGAAATCGGACAGCCTGTCGCCCGCCGTCTCGTACCGTTTGTTTAGAATTGCGATGATCTCATCGAAATACGGGGTTCGTTTGTAGGATTGGTTCAGCACGGCCATATGCTTGCGCCGCCAATCCGAAGCATTATCTATTATAGCTTCATTTATAGTGCGACTTACCGCGCCACTGCGGACTGGAACGGTTAGCCAAGCGGTATCGCCCGTGGACAATCGGATCCGGTTCCGGTTGCGCCAGTCCCGAGCGGTGTATTGGACATCGTCGAGAAAAACGAAGACGTCACAACGCGAGATGAAATCGAAATAACCGCGCCAAGGAAGAAAATTCGGCTGAATGATTCCGACGGTGGTCATCTGGAGCGGCCGAAAAAGTCGAAGATCGTATCCACGATATGATCGATCGTGTCGCGATCCAGAAAAAGACCCATTGGAAGGCGAAGCAGCTGTTCCGAGATGCGCTCGGTTACCGGAAGGTCCCCGGGACGGCCACCGAAGGCGCGGCCGAAGGGTGAGGTGTGGAGCGGCACGTAGTGAAACACGGCCTGTACGTCGGCTTGGGCCAAATGCGCGATGAGCCGGTGCTTTTCCTGCTCGCTCGACAACAGCAGGTAAAAGATGTGCCCGTTGCCCTCTCCGGGCGCCGGCACGTGAGGCAGGCCAATATGTCCGAGCTTTTGCAGCGGGGTCAGTGCGGCATGGTAGTCATGCCAGATCGTGCACCGTCGCGTTGTCACATGGTGCAACTGTTCAAGTTGGCCCAACAGATAAGCGGCCGAAAGCTCTGACATGGCATAGGACGAGCCTATGTCGACCCAGCTGTACTTTTCGGTCTGGCCGAGCCGGAAGGCGCGTCGATTGGTGCCTTTGTCCCGCAACACATGGGCGCGCTCGATCAAGCTCGGGTCATTGACGATCAAGGCGCCGCCTTCGCCGCATCCGACATTCTTGGTCTCGTGAAACGAGATCGCCGACAACGCCCCTTCAAGTCCGACCGGGCGACCATCGCGCATGCTCCCCAATGCTTGTGCCGCGTCTTCGACCACCTGCAGGCCGTGCCGCGTCGCGATTGCGAGGATCGCCGTCATGTCACAGGGGTTGCCCGCATAATGGACCGGGACAATGACCTTGGTCCGCGGCGTGATCGCGGCCTCGATCTGGGCAGGATCGAGATTGAGGGTAATGGGATCGATATCGACGAAACGCGGAACCGCTCCACGCAGGCAGAAAGCGTTGGCCGTGGAGACGAATGTGAAGGAGGGCAGGATGACCTCATCGCCCGGCGCTATGCCTGTCAAGATGGCCGCCAATTCAAGTGCGTCCGTACAGGAGGCCGTGAGAAGTACGGCGTTGTTCTCGAAGTGACCCCTGAGACGATCCTCGGCCCTTCGCGTGAAATCTCCATTCCCGCCAAGTCGACCGCTCGTCATGACCTCCGTTACATAGGTCGCCTCTAGGCCGACCGGCCCGGTCCGGTTAAAGGGAACGTGCATGTCACACTACCCTATGCTGGGAAAATTCGCCTCGGGACCGGCTATGTCTGTCTAGAAGGTCAACGATGCTCGAGGCCCGTTCCAGATTAGCCGCGCGAGACCAGTTGCCGGCGATCACCCGCCGGTTCTGGGCCTGCAGTTCAGCTTCGAGTGGTGCGCCCAGCAAAGCCTTGTCAGCGCGGTTGTCGATGGCAAAGACCGCCGCTCCTAGGCCTTTGAAGAAGCGATAATGCGTGTTCTCGCTGCGAAAGAAGACACGCGCTCCTTGAGCCAGGGCCAGGCTGGAAGTGCCAAGGGCTTGGCCTCGACGCTGGTTGAGCACCAAGGTCCCGCATTTCCTGACGATCTTGGAATAGCTCTCGAAATCCATCCATTCTCGCAGGGCCAGAACCCGATTTCCGAACAGGGCCCGCGCGCGGTGCTCGATCATTTTTCCATACTCTGCATCGCCGTAATTCAGGGGCAAGACGATCCGTCCTTGAATGTCACCCGATCGGCGCACTGCTTCGAGGGCTTCTAGGTGGTTGCATGACCATGTAGCGCGGTTTCCGATCATGATGTCGACGCCGCTCACCAATTCCTTTGGCGGCTCCACGACGTAATACTTGAACACTGGCGTCCAGTCCGCCGCGAACCCGGGCGCTGCGCGAGCCAGTTCCGGCACCGGCTCGACGCTCGCGTAATAGTCGATCTCCTGCGCGATTTGGCGGACCCACGGGGTGGCAAGAACCCGGCCCGTCAGGCGTTTCGCAACGGCTCGATAATCGGGGCCGACAGATCTATAGATGAGCGCCGAGGTCAAGCGAGTGGCCGCCGAGGCCTGCGGCACGTCGGCGCGTCGCGCAGCCCTGGTATCGCGCCGCAGCGCGGCGGTTCTCGGCAGGAACTGGCTGGCTTGCAGGAGGGGAACGGCGTTCATCAGGTCAGCGCCCCAAACCGACCAGAGCACCGGAGTATGAAAAGATCGCGCAAGGACCGGTGCCACCATAGGCGAAGCCAAGGAATGCAGAATGATCGCATCGGCGCGTTTTGCGGCGGCCGATGCCCGGGCCTCGAACTGTGCAAGTGTATCACAGATGCGAAGGGCTGGATGTTCGAAGCCATCGCTATGGGTGTCGGCAGCCCCCGGCATGGCCATGAATTCATTGCGGCCCGAATGCACCGTTTCCATCACATCCACGATATGGCGCAACGTCTTCCGGTCATCCGGCAGCAGATTGAGCACTCTCAGATTTGGCATGCCGAATATTTCTCGCGATCAGTCATCGGTTTCTCCACCAGTCCAACGCTCGCTTCTCTCTGCCCGAGAGTGCGGTTGTCCCGGATGGGCATGGATCCATAGGGCGCTGCATCTTCCCCTAAGCCTGACCGTTCTCACATCTCGGATCACCCCACACAATGCTGGTATCAGGCCTTATTGCACAAATTCCTTGCTGATCAGACTTCCCCTTTCCCCAGACACACTTACCCCACGGCCTTTGTGACGGATATGTCGATAGCGGTATATCCATTCATGATGGCAAAGCGGATCTGGCCCTTGGCGACCTGACGATCAAAGTCCCGCGCCCTGAGGCGCGGCTTCGGCGGTGGTATCCACTTCCGTTTCGCCAGATCTCTCGCCCCAGATATTTTGACACCCGCAGTGCTTCCTTCCGTGCCACCGAACCGGCCGTGGTCGGCTTTCAGGGTCTGGCGTTTTGCGGGGCGGGATGACGGCGTGGGCGCCTCTATCCGCGATGGCATCGTGGCATTGGCGCGTGTCATAGGCGCCTTCTGCGGTCACGATGCCGATCTCCTGCTCAGGCGGGGTCTGGCTGAGCAGATCAGGCAGCACCGGTGCGTCGCAGATGTGGTTCCCGCTGATCGCGACCGCCCGGACCTCCAGTGTCTGCTCGTCGATCCCGAGGTGGATCTTGCGCCAGACGCGCCGTTTGGTGCCACCATGCTTGCGCGCATGCCACTCCCCTTCGCCCTCAACCTTGATCCTGGTGCTGTCGACCAGCAGGTGCTGTGGGCCTCTGGAGCCGCGATAGGGGATGTTCACGGCGAGGGTCTTCTGGCGATGTGACAGGGTGCTGAAATCTGGCACCGTCCAGTCTAAGCCGACCAGCTACAGCAGGCTCTCCACGAAACCCGTGGTCTGGCGCAACGCCATGCCGAACAGAACCTTCATAGTGAGACAGGTCTGAACGTCGGTATCGCTGTAGGTCTACCGGCGGCCGCGCTTACGGGTGGACGCAACGCCCCACTTCATCTCGGGGTCGAACCAGATCGTCAGCGAGCCCCGGCCTTTGGGCGCCTCGTTGTAGGAGGGCCAGTTCGTCACCTTGTAGGTCGAGGGGGTGGGTTTGCTCATGGCCGCCACCTACCACGCTGGATTTACGAGATGAATCCTATACGGGCTTTGTGCAACATGGTCTGTTCCGGTCTGCGACGATGACATCGACTTCCATGCGAGACGTGCGCGTCGTGGAGCCCCGCGAAAGTATCGCAACCGAATGTCCGTCGTCAACGAGCGCATTCGTAATCGCGCCGCCGAGAAAGCCAGTTCCGCCGACAACCAAGCACCGCATCTGAATTACTCCCGTGAGATCGGCCTCAGGCTATGCAGCGGACAGATATTCGACGAATCGAATGTCGTGAATGGGCTCTGAGCCGCTGTTCGTCGGATACCCTACTGTCGGCTATGGGCCGAAAGCGGCCGTAGTCCGCAGCCATTGGCCAGATTCTTCGCGGACCAGAGCCAAGCTGAGGCATATTCAGCGAACTGGCGGGCATGAATAGCAGACTGACCCGCGACAACCCAGTTAGGATTACTGTCGCTCAATTCTACGGAAGCCTTAACACCCACTTTCGCCCCTCCTTTAGCTTGCGTTTCTATCCCCAGTCCGATGATCCCACCTCCCGACCTCCCAAGCAGGAGGTAGAGAGGTGGGAGAGGCGCGGCAGGAGCATCCGGTGGTGATGCGGATGCAGGGTCTTAGGCCGGAGAACCTTCACGGCTACGAGAGGCATCGCAAGCGAGAAGGCGATGATACTGCGCACGTGAATCAGTCCCTATCGAGGCTGAACGAGCGCCTCATCGGGCGCGAGGACTGGGCGCAGTTCGTGCACGGGGAGATCCAGCGAATGCGGCTTGCGAACTTCGATCGCGAGCTGACGCGGCTCCGCGAGCGGCGGCGCACGAGCGAGATCGAGCGGTGCCTAGTGGAGGGTGCCAAGGAGCCCTGGCGCCCGACGCGGCATGGTCCCCTGCGGGAGGTGATCCTGACGGCCAATGCCGAGTGGTTCAGGGGACCGATGGCGATCCGTTCGAGGACAGGTACGAAACCCGCGAGCAAGATTTCCAGCGGCTCGGTGTTGACTGGCTCAGGAAGACCTTCGGGAACGACTGCGTTCATGCGCGCGCTGACCGTGACGAGCAGGCCTACCACATCCACGCTGTAATCCAGCCGCGCGCCATCGCGAATGTCGGGCGCATGATGCTTCAGCCGTCGCAGCCCCGGTTATCCGGAACTACGAAAAGGGGCAGGACGACGTCGGCGCTTGGTTCGCGGCCGCCGGTATCGGATTGAAGCGGGGCGAGCGCCGGAAGGGAAAGGTCCGCAAAGCCATCGAGCACAACAGGCAGCTACGAAAGGACCAGCAGCAAGGTCAGCGGCTCGAGGAGGCTGAGGCGCCGCTCCCGGAGTATCGGCAGCATGTCAGTCCACGCAAATGGCGAATGGAGCAGGACTGCAAGCTCGCTGAGCGCGAGACCGAAGTCCGGAGCCGCGAAGAGCGCGTCCTCGACGCCGAGGGCGCCGTCGCGGAGCGCGAGAAGCACGCGGACCGAATGGATCGCGAGGCGCACGAGGTGCTGGCGGTCGCGCAGGCCGTGGCGGATGGCAACCTCACCGGCTTGGACCAGGACCAGAGGGGTGAAGGCGAAGAAGCTCCCGTCACAGACAGGCCGACGCTGGCGCGGCGTCTCTTTGGAAGGGCCATTGACCATCTGCGGACAGAACAGCGGGCGGAGGCACGAGATGAAATCGCCGGGGCTTTCGACCAGATCCGCCGCGCGGACGATGCGATCGTGCGGATCGCGAACCTGCTGCCGATCAGGCTGCGCCAGCAGGTTGCGTCGGCCCGCAAGTCGCTCAGCCACGCCATCATGATGCTTAGCGGACAGGGTGGAGGCGCGCGGGAGCAGGATGAGCTGCGGGACTAACTTCTTTTCCGCACTCGCTTCCGACCGGAAACGCTCGGACGAAGATACTCCTCAGGGCCGGGATGGCCCATCCAAAAATCCACGAACGAGGAAGACCTCATGAACGACGAACTAAAGAAACAGCCCACGCCGTGCGCGCCCGAAACCGACCGGTCGCAGCCCGAGGCGAAGAAGCGCCGCAAGAAGCCGCCGCCTATCGACTTCAACGCGCTGGATGCCCACCAGCAGAAGACAATCCATAACATCGCGACCGCCGGTGCCCGCGTCGCGAACGCCCAGCGGAAGGTGCGGGAGGGCCAGCAGCGCGCCATGAAGGCGACGCTGGCTGAGATCCTGGCTGATGCCTAGGGGGCCGATCCGCGCTTTCTTGACGTCCTCTTCCGGGAACTGCTCGACAACGCGACTGCGGCGAATGCGAAGAAGATTGCCGCGCACCCGCTCTGTTCCGCCGCTCTGGCCGAGCGCCACCGGCCCGCGGCCTGATCGACCCGCCATTCCGTACCTGACAGGGGCGCAGCGTTTGCTGCGCCCGTTTGCGTTGGCGACTCCGTCCTCGCCCGCGCGCAAGCAACGCCTTGTCGGAGCCGCTGCTCAGCCGGCGCCGCCCCACGGTGTCGGCCCCTCAGGCAGGCCGCGGCCGAAGACGTTTTCACGGTGCCAGCGCAGGTTCTCCGGATGCGGCGCGTTCCGTGAGTCCTCGGGCCGGACCAGCTTGCCATCCGGCGCCAGTAGCCGCCCCACAACATCGCCCGGCACCTTGTTGTGCGAGACGAGGATCGTTTCGCAATCGTCGGCGACGGAGATCAGGCCACGGTCGAACATCCAGTGCAGCGTTCCGGACAGTGCCAACCCGTTACGCACCGAGTCGCTGCCTTGGCTTTCCACGGGGCGGATATGCGCCGCCTGCACCTCGGGCCGCCCGCCGCCGTTGCGCAGCATCAGGCCGGACATGGCGCAGCGGTAGCCGTAGGCCTCGCGCACCTTCCGGCGGAACGCGACATCGCGGTAGGGCCTCCGGGTAAGCCGCTCAAGCACCGGGCGCTCGAAGGGCTTCACCTCATCATTAACCTCAGCCGGTTGCGGATCGTAGCGTATTGCCTCGATCTGCTCCAGTTCCTGAGGCAGGCCGAGGTTCACGATGCGGGCGAAATCCGCCTCCGGCAGCCGCCGCACGGCAAGCTGCACCGCTCCGCCCTTTTTCGGCGTGCCATCGGGTTCGGTCAGCGCGGTTTCCAGGGGTCGCCCCTGCACTAGCCGTGGCACCTCCCAGTCGAATGAAAGGAAGCTGCCAGGCTCGATCATGGCCAGGAACCGGCCTTCGACTCCCGGCTTCGGGATCACCCGGTCTATCCTTGCCACGGCAAAGTAACCGCGCGGCCCGGCTTTCACCGGTTCGTAATAGACGATCCAGTCGCCCACGGCCTCCTCGATGGCCTTTAGATAGGAGCGCGGGAAGTCGTAAACGATGTCAGGCTCATCCTCGTAGATCGAGTTAGCCTTGTGAAGGAGGACAAGCTTCGCCATGCGCCCAGAAAATCCGTAACAGGCGGAGATGCAAGGATTCTATGCGCGGAGTGTGCAATCTTCAGTTGCTGCGAAATCTTGCGGATACCCCCACATTGCATCCCGAATAAAGCGACTCGAGAGCAGCAATTAACGGCTGGGCCGCGCCCCTCGTCCAGTTGAACCAGCGCCAAATGCATTGACAGTTTGTCTCCCGCAGGATCGACAGACCCCGAAAAGAGCTGCAATCAACGGCCGGGCAGCGCCCCCTGCCCCCGTTCGAACCTATGTCATACGCTTTGACAGTTCGTCCTCAGAAGCGCGATGGATCCGTAGAAGAAACTGCAACCGACGGGCGGGTAATGCTCCTGGCCATTTGCGGGTTCGCGTCCTCCCCGAACGAGATACGCAAGCGCTGTTCACAGGTTCGGTAATCGTCGCATATCCTTGCGAAACGGGGACAGGGCCGCGACTGCCATGGCCGACTTCGAACCATACGAATTCACCTAAGCCCCCATTCGGGCACTAGCAGCACAGCTAAGGGTTGACGTTACGTCAAAAAGGATGGCGAAATCGGTACTGTTCACGAATGCGTGGAGTCGACTGATGATGTTTCTCCGTCCCGTTATCCTCGCCGGCCTTCTACTGTCTTTCCCGGCTCGGGCCGATGAGCATTCAGTCATAGTCACCACGCTCAACTGGCCGCCCTATGTTTCCGAGGAACTGCCGAAGGGGGGGGCGACGGCCAACGTTGTGCGCCATGCCTTTGCTGCGGTGGGTACGACAATCGAAGTTCGCACCTTACCGTGGAAACGGGCGATATCAACGGCGCGGGACACGGAGGGGACAGTTGCCTACTTCCCCGGCTACCATTGTCGGCATGTCGAGGGCTTCACCCCCTCCGATCCGATCGGGGATGGTCCATTGGGGTTCGTCGAACATGTCGACGCGCCCGTTGGCTGGGAGCGGGTTGACGATATCGGCGAACAGAAGCTGAAGGTCGGAACAGTTCTCGGATACGCCAATACCGACGAGTTCGACGAGAAGGCCGGGACCGGCTGGATTCATGCCATTCCTGCCGCCGACGATGTCACCAACCTGCGCAAGCTATCGCTGCAGCGCATCGACATCGCCGTGATCGACAAGTTGGTCTTGGCCTATCTGCTGGCGACCGAGCCTTCGCTCGAAGGGCTGGACGCGGTGCTGCGCTTCAACCCGCGCCCGCTGGAGCACAAGACGCTCTACCTGTGCTTCAACGACGACGAAACGGGGCGCGCCATGCGCGACCACTTCAACACCGGGCTCTCACGGCTCGACGTTCCCGCCCTCGTCGAGAGCTACTTCGCGGACGAGTTCTGATGCTGGGGCAGGCGCGCATGGAAGCCGGTCCCGGCGCACCGATGCAGGGCCTGCAACGGCTGACCAGCTCGGTGCAGGGCAAGCTTCTGGCATATCTGCTGCCGCTGGTCATGATCTCGACGATCATTGTCTTCGGCCTGTTCGAATGGAATGCCCGCCGATCGGCTGAGGCGCAGCTCCACGTCAAGCTCGACAAGCTTGCGGAAATCCAGAGCGCAGTCGTGACAGAGGCGTTGTGGAACGTCGCCGATGAGCAAATTAAGCTGATCCTCGCTGCAGTGATGACCGACGAGGACGTTCTAGCGGTATCGGTTCTCGACGAGCGGGACCGGATCGTCGCCGCGCTCGGCGCGCCTGATGCCTTTGAGCGCAGCATCTTCACGGCCCGTCGCGATATCCTCTACGACGCGGGAGACCACGACCTGAGGATCGGGACGTTGCGGATCGCGCTCTCCGATGCGCGACTGACAGAATTGGCGCGCGAGCGTCTCACTCTCGCCCTGATCCTCGCGGGGATCCTGATGGCGGCCGTCGTGACCGCGACGCTCATTGCCAACAGCCGGATCATCGGAAGGCCGCTCTCGTTGCTCATGGCCTCGATCAACCGGGCCTTGTCCAGCGAGCCACGCCGCCGGGTCGACTGGGACAGCGGTGACGAGATCGGCCGCGTCGTAACGGCCTTCAACGAGATGCAGGCGCGGCAGGACGCCTATGAGACGGAGCTGCGCGCCACCAACGACGATCTGGAACGCCGGGTGGAAGAGCGCACTGCCGAGCTGGCAGGCGCCGAAGCCACTGCGCAGCAGGCTCGTGGCCAGCTCACCGATGCGATCGGCAGCATCTCGGAGGGCTTTGCCCTCTTCGACGAAGCCGATCGGCTGGTCGTCGCCAATCGCCGCTACCGCGAGATCATGCTGGGTGACGGCGAAAGCGAACTTCAGACCGGTCTGTCCTTCGAGGAGCTGCTGCGAAGATCGGCCCGGACGGGCGTCTTTCCGAATGCGCGTCAGGACCCGGAAGATTGGGTCCAGCGCCAGCTTTCTCGTCATCGCGGCCCCGGCGCGCCCTATGTACAGGAGCTGTCGGGCAATCGCTGGCTGCAGGTCAGCAACCGGCGTACGGCCGAGGGGGGGACGGTCGCCGTCCATTCCGACATCACCGAAATCAAGCGCATCTCCGACGAGCTGAAACGCGCCAAGGAGGCCGCGGAGGCCGCCAATGAGGCCAAGAGTGCTTTCCTTGCCACCATGAGCCACGAGATCCGGACGCCGCTGAACGGCATCATCGGGATGAGCACGCTTCTCGCTGGCACCGATCTCGACGACGACCAACGTGACTTTAGCGAAACGATCGTCACTGCGGCGGACACGTTGCTGACCATCATCAGCGACATCCTCGATTTCTCTAAGGTCGAGGCCGGCGCACTCGAGTTGGAGCGGACGCCAATGGATCTCGGCGAAACGATCGAGGCGGCGGTGGAGATCGTCGCGTCCAAGGCCGCCGAGAAAGATATCGAGCTGGCCTGCCGGATCAACCCGGACGTGCCAGCCGGGATGATCGGCGATCCGGTCCGCCTCAAGCAGATCCTCATGAACCTACTCAACAACGCCGTGAAATTCACCGAGAAGGGCGAGGTCGTGCTGACGGTTTCCTCCATGATGCCCGATGCGAGCCAGACGCCGGGCGAGACCGCGCTCTTGATATTCGAGGTGCGCGACACCGGGATCGGCATTCCCGAGGGCCGGATGAACCGGCTCTTCAAGTCCTTCAGCCAGGTCGATGCCTCGACCACCAGACGCTATGGCGGTACCGGCCTCGGCCTCGTCATCACCAAGCGCCTGGTCGAGCTGATGGGCGGCGAGATCAGGGTTGCGAGCGAGGTGGGTCGGGGCACGACATTCTCCTTCACCCTGCCAGGCGAAGTGGCCGCCATTCCGGACCGCGCCAGCCGCGAGAAACAACTGGGCGCGATCCGCGGCACCCGCATCCTCGTTGTCGACGACAACCGTACCAATCGTATCATCCTCTGCGAGAAGTTTCGTGCATGGAACCTGGTGCCCCAAGGCTGCGGCGATCCAGAAGAGGCGCTTGAGCTGCTGGTGAAAGGGAGTGAATTCGACATCGTCGTGGTCGACTACAAGATGCCGAACATGAACGGCTTCGAGTTCACCAGCGCCGTGCGCGAGCGGCTGAAGGGTACGGCTCCACCCATGATCCTCTTCAGTTCGATCTCGCCGATGGAGGGCCGCTTTCGCGAAGCGGTGGCCGAAATGAATTACGCCGCGGCCCTGACCAAGCCGGCCAAGTCCGACCAGCTGCTTCACGCTCTGGTCCGAACCCTCGCTCCTGACGAGATGCTGAGCCCACGCGGCACCAGATCGGCGCAGGCCGAGAGTGTCATCAAGGACGATCTGCGGGTGCTGCTGGTCGACGACAATGCCATCAACCAGAAGGTCGGGCGCAAGATCCTCATGCGCCTCGGCTTCGAGCCGACCGTCGTCGGCAGCGGCGAGGAGGCGATCGATGCCTGCCGCGGCGACGCGTTCGACATCGTGCTGATGGATATCGAGATGCCGGAGATGGATGGGGTGACGGCGACGCGTAGGATCCGTGAGACATTGCCCGCAGGCGAGACCCCCTACATCGTCGCGCTTACCGCCAACGCGATGCATTCCGAGCGCGAAACCTACCTGCGCTCGGGCCTTGACGACTATCTCAGCAAGCCGATCGACGTGGAGGCGCTGAGCGCCAGCCTCTTTGCGGCCCGGCGGCTGCGCGAGACACGCCTCGGCGGTTTGGAGGCAGCGGACCGATGAGAGACGACGTGATCGATCCCTCTGCGTTGGAAAGACTGCTGGCCGCGATCGGCGGCGACCCCGAGGATCTGGAGGAATTGCTGGGGGACTTCCAGCACGAAGGACCGCGAACCCTGTCGCAAATGCAAAGCGCCGCCCGCGCGGGCGACCGCGATGCGCTGCGCATCTCGGCTCACAGCCTGAAATCCAACGCGCGCGACTTCGGAGCCGTCGCGCTCGCCACCGCATGCGAAGGCACGGAGCATGCCGCCATCACCGACGAGCTCGAGGCACTTCGGATGCGCGTCCACTTGATCGCCACCGAGCTGGACCGGGCTTGCGGCGCCCTTGCAAAGCTGGCGCAGCGCGATGGATGACGCCCCCCTTCACGCGTCCGAGGCAAAGGCGCCCCTAGCACTGATCCTCGTGGTCGATGACAACCCCATCAACCGCAAGAAGCTGCGCATTGCGGTGAACAATCTGGGGCACGATGCCGAGCTCGCCGTGGATGGCCGCGAAGCGCTCGAGATGTTGACGGAGCGGGATTTCGACGCGGTTCTGCTGGACATCGTGATGCCGGAAATGGACGGCTTCGACGTGCTTAGCCGGATGAAGGCGAACCCGTCGACGCGCGACGTGCCGGTCATTGTGGTTTCCGCCCTTGACGACGAAACCGAGAGTGTCGTGCGTGCCATCGAGCTGGGCGCCGAGGATTTCCTGCCCAAGAGCTTCGACCTGGTGATCCTGAAGGCGCGGCTCGAGGCATCGCTCTCTCGCAAGCGCTTCCGGGACCAGGAGAAGGAATACTTCGGCCGCATCGAACGGCTGACCGCGGCAGCCGAAAAGCTCGAACACGGGCGCTTCGACCCTGACAGCTTGGCGCTTGACGACCTGGTCCGACACAACGATCCGCTCGGGCGGCTCGCGGCTGTCTTCCGCGGCATGGCCAACGAGATCTACGAACGCGAGCTGAAGCTGCACCGGGCCATCGCAACGCTTCAGGGCGCCTTCCTCGTACTGGCCGTCGGCCTCGTCTGGGGCCTCACCCCCGCCCTATCGCGCATGGCCGCTGGCCTGGGTTCGAACCCATTGGGGCTCGCTGTCTGGGTCAACGGCATCGCAGCACTGCTCTGCCTCGGCATTGCCTGCTATCGGCGGTGCCTGCCGCAGTTGAGCTGGAAGGAACTGCGCTTCTTCGTCTACTGGGCGGTCATCGCCGGTATACTGCAACGCATGACTACCTTCGTCGCTGCTGCCAATGTCGAGGCGGCGATGCTGTCGCTGATCGTGACGTTGCAAGGCTTCATCGTCTTTGCCGTCGCCGCTGTGACCGGCATGGAGAGGGCCAACGCGAAGCGCCTCATGGGTCTGCTGGTTGGTCTCAGTGGCGTCTCTCTGGTCCTTTTCACCCGCTTCGACGTCGCGGCTGGCGCGCAGAAAGCTTGGCTTATCTTCGCGATGCTCCTGCCGCTTCTCTTTGCCCTGGAGGCGCTGGTGCTCGCGGGCAAACGCCCCTCGCACGTGGACATCTTCGCCTCGGTCGGCTTGATGATGGGTCTCTCTGCCGCCTTCCTGGCCCCTGTCGCTTGGGCCACAGATAGCCTCCTGCCGCTCGGTCCGGACATCGGCCGGCTGGAGATGCTGGTCCTCCTGATGGGCCTCGTGGGCGCCTCCTCTTTGCTTCTAGCTTTCCACCTCGTGGCTACGGCCGGAGCGGTATTCTACAGCCAGAGCGCCTATGCCATGACCATCGCGGGCGTCGTCTGGGGCATGCTGCTGCTGGGCGAAGAGCTTTCGCCGCTGGCGTGGCTGGCCTTCGCGACCATCATTCTGGGCATGTATCTCGTGGAGCCCAAGCGCAACGACGAGGAACTGCTGATCAAGCGGTCCTTCGCCCAGTGACCTCGCCCGCAGGATCCGCATCCATGCGATGCGCGATCGGGATGGTGACCGAAAATTCCTTACCGGCCTGACGCGGCTGCACCAGGAAAAAGCCCAAGATCACCATGCCGAGCGCCCCCCAAGCCAGCATGGGCAATTGCTCGCCCAACAGGATCATTCCCCACGCAATGCCTGCCAGGGTCTGAACATAAGCCACCTGACCCGCGAAAACCGCCCCAGCCCGCGCCACGATCTCCAGCGACACCGCGACCGCCAGTCCGATGGCGAGGCCAAAGGCGATGAGCACCATGCCAAGCTGCGGACCGGCGTCCGAGGGGAATACCGGCTCACCGGATGCAAGCCCTATGACAACGAGAAGGCCGGCGGCGAGGATCATCATCAGTCCTGCCGCGGCATAGGGGTCGAGGTCCCTCGGCCGCCAGGCCATCACCAGCGTATGGACCGCTAGTATCGCCGGCAGGCCCAGCGTCGCCAGCGTCCAGCCGAACCCCGCCTCCGTCTCCATGGACCCCTGCGCGACCAGCACCGCTCCCACCGCCGCCAACCCCAGCCCCAGACCCAGCACCCTACGCCCGCTCGGCCGCTCCAGTGACAACAGCGCCGCAAGCCCGAAGACCATGAAGGATCGGGATGAGGACACGAGGGCGATCGTCGTCGCCTCCACCTGCGATGCCACCACGTTCAGCCAGACCCGGTAGAGGCATCCGAAGACCACCGCCGCAACCAAGCAGAAACTCAGGTTCCGGGCGCACAACTTCGGCACTCTCCCCCGCCAGACCGCGACAGCGAAGCATCCCAGCGCCCCGACAAGGTTGGTCGCGACAGACACTTCGATCGCGCCGCCGCCCAGCTCCGCAGCAATTCGGCCCAGCGCCGGGGCACCGCCGATCAGCCCGCCCGCGACGATCAGCATGATCACGCCCCAGAGCGTCTTTGCACGCATGTCGCTGCGCTGCTCGCGCGCATAAAAGACCTCGGTCAGCTGCCCCAGCACCGCTGCCAGCCGGCCCAGCGCGTCGTGTCGCGCAGCCACATGGCCGATCTCGAGCTCCGCCGGACGGAACGGCCCGGCCTCGATCACCTTCGCGGCCCGGGTCAGGGCTTCGACGTCGCGCAGGTAGTCAAGCTCTCGGTCACGGAAGCGCTTCTTGGTCAGGGTCGAGCCGAGACGGGCTCGCAGGACCGTCAGATCGTAGCCCTTGGGCAGGAAATCCTCCGCCCCGAGATCGAGCGCCTGCGCGACGCTCTCGGCCTCCTCCTCGAGCGCCGAGACGACGATCACTGGAATGTCCCGCAGCCTGCCCTGTAGCCCGAGCTGGCGCAGCACCTCGAACCCATCCATGCCGGGCATGACGATGTCGAGGAAGACCACGTCGATGCCGTCGTCACTCAACCGCTTCAGCGCCTGCGAACCACCTCGTGCTATCTCCACCCCGTGGCCGAGCGCCGCGATCGTCATGGCAAGCTTGCGTGCGCTCAGCGGATCGTCATCTACTACCAGAACGGAAGCCCTGAAGACCTGTGAAGGACATTCCACCTCGACCCCCGCAACTCGCACCTGCAACCCAAGCGATCATAGCAGAGAATGCCGAAACTTACCTAAGGGAATGAGGCCACCATATTCCGACCTCTAGATTGTCAGCCCCGGAATGAGGTGGCGCGGATACCGGGAAAGCGTCGCTTTCATGACCCGACCCTTACCGTTTGGCCTGTTATCTCCGGGGACGGGATCGCGGGTTTCTCCGATGAAGTGCAGGAACCCAATGCCGGTCAGCGCCCCTCCTCCAGTTGAACCTGCGCGGCGCGATTCTTGGGGGCGGGCCCCCATGGTCTGCCCCCGATGAAGGGCTCCGCCCATCGGAGTAGACTTGTTCCGTCGCGGGTATCACATTGGTTCTGAATTGCGTGACCATATCGGATCTGCGGCACCTCGTGATTTCGAACCGGGACTTGCTGTGGGCGATCGCAATCTTTCTGGCTGTCGCGCCGGGTCTTTACTGAGAGGAAATCGCGCTGCGCTTTGCCGTCGCCAGTGGCGTGTTCCCCTTAGGATTGGTCTTTGGCTGGCTGGGTTGATCGGCGCGGGTGATATTAAACTGATGGCAGCACTGCTATTGCTGACTCGCTCTGTGTCGCTGCCAGATTTCCAATGCCCTTCGCGGCCATGACCTTGATCAGCGTGATCGCTATCACCGCGCTTCGTTGCGCCCAAATCCCCGGCCTCACGACTTGGCGATCGGTTCAGATCGCCCACGCCCTGCCACTCGGCGTGTCCATCTCCTCGTCGGGCCTGATCACGGGTGTCGACATGACGGTTGCGAGCCTGGTCTTTGTCTGACCATATCTTTTGTAGGCGCGACCTGGCAAAGGAAGCATGAGAAGGCTTCCATGGAAGGCTACGTGGTAGTCAAGACCCTTCGGGATGAACGGGAAGAACGCGAGGTCCGGTTTCGCCAGATGGACGACGCTTCCCCTCAGCAGGCCGAGCACGGGGTTAGCCGATCTGTTGCAGTGGCAGCAAGGTCCCGAGCCCCCCAACTCGCAACGAATTCGGCGAGCCTGCCTCGATGCCGAGTGCTGCGCACGGCAGAAATGCTACGAGATGGAGGCTGCGTCGTGTACTGTGGATTTGGTTACTCGAGCCTGCCACCACTGAAATCTAGGTATATTTTCAGCAGGTTATAGATTCGAATTTCGTTGGCTCGGGTCTGGATGCGGGAGCAGGATGTCAACAATGGTTGCACGTAGATGCATAAGACACGCTGCCGATTTCAAAGCCCCAGAAGCGAGCGCCGCCGCAGGCCTCCTTGGCGACAACACCGGCAACACTTGGCTAAAAAAAGACTGGAAAGGCCGGGCGTGGAGAAGAGGCGAAACCGGTGCCTCCGAAGGCGTCGGGCGATCACTCGCCGTAGGGTACCCAGATATTCTTGATCTGCGTGGCGCGGTGCAGGAAGCCGCGGCCCTGGCCCTCCTTGGCCAGCCAGTCGCGCGCAGCCCCGTCCTCGACCCAGGATTGCTTGAGGTTGCCCGCCGAGGCCTCCTCGATCATCCGGCCGCCGTCCTTGGTGCCGAAGTACCAGATGCCTGCCACGTCGTCGTGCTCGGCCAGCGTCTTGGCCATCGCGTCACGCTCGCCCGCGATGATGTTGACGACCCCGCCCGGCAGGTCCGAGGTGTCGAACACCTGATAGAGATCGGTCGCGGCCAGCGGATGGGTCTGGCTCGGGATCGCGACCACCGCGTTTCCCATCGCAATCGCGGGCAGCACGAGACTGACGAAGCCCAAAAGCGGCTGCGCGGTCGGGCAGGCGATGCCCAAGACGCCCAAAGGCTCGTGCATGGCGAGCGTGGTTCGAAAGGCTCTCGAGGGGCGACGATTGCACCGGAACTCCTTGGGGGACCATGACCGTCATCGTCTTCTCCTCTTGATGGTTCATCGGGGTAAAGCGCTGGCCGGCATGCCTGGCCCGTCACTCATGCCCCTCCCCCGCCGCCTCTGCCGCTTTTACGAACCGGCGCACCCTCTTGACATCGACCGGCATCGACCAATGTCCGCTCTCTTTCAGGCTCGACCCCACGATCGCGCCGTCGAGCAATGTCATGAGCCCCGAGGCATTCGCCTCGCTCAGGCCGCTGCCGCCGATGACAGGCAGGCCCGTTCCCGAACGGATTGCCGCGATTTCCTCGGCCGGGATGGCATCTCCGGTCCGGTTGCCCGTGGCGATGACGACATCAGCGTCGAAGAACTCGGTATCGCGTGCAAGCTCCGCGACGTCCCGGTCGCCGGTAATGGCATGGGCTCCGTGCTTTACATGAACATCCGCGAAAATGGATACATCCTGCGCGCCGATCGCACGCCTGTAACGCAGCGCTGCACCGCTCTGGCCCTCGATCATGCCCTCATTGGCGACGTAGGCGTTGACCCACTGGTTCACTCGTATGAAGGTCGCACCGGAGGCCTTTGCGATCGCGAGCGCGCCGATGGCGTCATTGGCCAGAAGGTTGATGCCGAATCTCAGACTTGTCCGGTCCGCGACCGCCCGGGCGATCGCGCTCATCGATGCCACGATCTCAGGGCCGATCTGACCCTGCTTGAGAAATGGGACATCGCCATGATTTTCGAGCATCAGCCCATGCATGCCGCCTTCCTCGTAGGCGGCAGTATCGCGCAGGACGATCTCGGTCAGCGCGCGAATGCTTTCTCCGCCGTAGCGCGGGGTTCCCGGCAGCGGCGGGAAGTGGACGTTGCCGATCAGCGGCTTGGCCCGGTCGAAGATCCGGGCCAGCGCTCCGTCCGGCGGGTTCAGGATTGGCGCATCACTCATCTTCGACCTCACAGACTCACAATCTTGTCCATTACCCGCGCGAAGCGGTCGTCGCGTTCGTCGACACTCGGCCGTCCGGTCGCGAGGGCACCCACAGCCTCGACCACAAAGGAGGCCGAGACTGTCCCCATCGCGGCACAGTCCACAGCCGGCATCCCCTGCACCAGACCCGCGAGAAAGCCACCGCAATAGGCATCTCCGGCGCCCGTCGCATCGGCGACCGTGACCTGCAATGCCGGCACCGATACGAGCCGCCCCGTTCGTGGCTCGGCTAGGATCGATCCGCTCGCGCCGACCTTGGCCACGATCAGACAATCCGTGGTGAGCGCGGTCTGTGCCACCCAGTCTTCGACACCGGCCGGGTTCCAGATCCGGAATATCTCGGCCTCGCTCGGCAGAAACGCATCGAGCCCGCCCAGATAGGCCAGATCGGCATAGCGGGAGGCGTCGATCATAGCATCGGCTAGGATGTCCATCGTCATCACTCTGCCCGGTCGGCGCATCGCCCCGAGTGCCGACAGCGAGCTGGCAGGGCCTTGCGGTGCGATATGTATTCCGTGCGCCCTGCGATAGGCGTCTGGCAGCGGTCCTCGGACCGCGTCCATCTCCTCGGGGTGCGACGAGCCGAGGCGGCGGATCTGCTGCTTGTGCACTTCGCTTTCGTGCAGCATCCACAACTCGAGCCCTTTGCCCTCGCCACAGGCGATGCCCGACACGTCGAGCCCGCGCGCCGCGATCTCGGATCGGCTACGGGCGAAATGCGGCTTTCCGGCCGGCGCGTGCACCCCGACGGACCCGGCCCAGATCTGCGCCCCAACGGCGGAGTAGAGAGCGCCCCCGCCCTGCACGCCCCTGTGGCAGGTCCCGTCCTCGAGCACGATGTCGTCCACCGTCAGCCAACCGGAACACACGAGGTCACTCATTCCGCATCCCCTCTCACTTCCGCCGCGAGCGCGGACATGTAGACCAGCGCGCGCGACAGGCTCACCAGATCGTCGAGATGCGCAGACGGCAAGGCGCGGTCGAGATGCCGGTTCCCACCGGGAAATCCCAGCAGGACGATCGCCGCGTCGCGCATCATCAGGCTGACATCGTCGCTCCGCGAGGTGTAGAGGTTCGCGCTTTCCCGCACCTCGGCCCCGAAGCCGGATAGCGACGTCAGGAAGGCACGGGCCGCGGCATAGAGATGCGGAGGCGTCACGGCCCCGCGCGCGAGACTTGAAAATTCGCTTAACACAGCGCCCTGACCGGGCTCACCCGCGCCATCCGGCCCGCTGTTTCCCTCTGCCGCGGTCTGTTGCATGTCGACGACGACAGCCAGTTGCGGGGCTGCGGTCGCCGCCACCAACCGCGCGGTGCCCCGGCTCATCGACTGGTTGCCCGTAGCGGCGGGCCCCTCCTCCTCATCGGGCAGCGCGAGTAGGCATTCCGCGCCTGTCGCTGCCAGAACCGGCGCCGCGACAGCCAACGCGGCCACGCCGCCGGCGTTGTCGAAATGCCCCGTTAGATGGCCGCTCCGGTCTTCGTGGAAATGGACCACGGGAACGACGCGGTCGCCGGGCCGGAGGGTGTCCGCACCCGCCGCCTCGAAGTAGGGCTGGCCCGCCTCCGAGACCAACTCTCCTTCGGCCACGGTCACGAAGCCTGCCCGGTCAAGGTCGTAGCGCATGGCCTTGGCGTCACGGCGGCCCGTTTCGGTCAGGTGGTAGCAATAGGGTACGAGGGCGTGGCGGCCCTCGACGCCCGGATGAACGAGGTAGCTGATCGTGTCGAGATGGGCGACGTACCACAAAGGCTTGTGCGCGCGCTTCCCGGTCGACAGCGTCACGGTCCCCGTCCCCCGGAAATCATCCTCCATGCCAAGCGCCGAAGCGAAAGCGCCATCCTCCTTTAGCAGCTCGCGCAGGACCGGGGCCCGCATTATTGCTGCCGCTCCGGAGGGCGCAGGCGTTTCGCTCAGCGCGCGCAGGTAGCGCCGCATGCGGTCCGGCGTGACATGCGCCTCCACTTCGGGGCGGATCCGATTGCAGCGCTCCAGCGCTGCCCCGATCTGTCGCATCGTGGGGCGCATGGTCTGCCGCAGGGATCTCGACCAGCCGTTCATGCCCGGCTCGACCTCGCCATGATCATGACCGCGATCACGATCAACGCGCCCTTGAAGAGCTGTTGCACGAAGGGATCGACCCCGGTCAGGTTCAAGATGTTGGCCAGGACACCGATGATCAACGTGCCGATGAGCGTCCCGGCAACCGAGCCTCTGCCACCGAACAGGCTGGTGCCCCCGACGACGACGGCAGCGATCGCGTCGAGCTCATACGCCTGCCCCGCGATCGGCGTACCGACGCTGAGCTGGGACGCATAGACGAGACCCGCGACGCCTGCGACGCCGCCCGAAATCACGTAGACTATGGTCTTGTAGAGCGACACCGGCACGCCCGACAGCCGCGAGGCATCCTCGTTCGAGCCGATGGCATAGACCGATCGTCCAAACGGCGTCAGCGCCAGAACGAAGCCGCTGATGAGCAGAACGGCAAGGAAGATCAAGGTCGGGTTGGGCACCCCGAAGCTGTAGCCATTGCCGAGTTCGTAGAAGCGCTCGTCAAGTATAGGGACGGGCGTGCCGCCAGTATAGATGAAGGCCAGGCCGCGGGCGAAGGAGAGCATGCCGAGCGTCATGATGAAGGGCGGCACGCCGGCGAAGGCGACGCCAAGCCCGTTGGTCAGCCCCAGCGCCATCGCTGCGAGCAGACCCAGTGCGATCGAGACCGCCATGCCAAGGCTTTCCATGAGCCCGGCGAAAAGCACCACCGACACGCCCAGGATCGAGCCGACCGAGAGATCGATGCCCTTGGTGAGGATCACGAAGGTCATCCCCACTGCAAGGATGCCGACGATCGACACCTGACGGAGCACGTTCATCAGATTGGGCAGCGACAGAAAGCGGTCGTTGAGAAAGGACGAGACGACGACCAGCAGGATAAGCGCGGCGAGAACGCCTGCCTGACGGGCATAGTGCCAGATGACGGCACCGCCACCCGGCCGGGACCGTGTCGAAGGTGTCGAGGAGGGGATAGCGTCTGACATGGACAGGACTCCGTGAATTCAATCGAGCGAGGCTGCCCGCATGATGCGTTCTTCGGTGGCGGCCGAGCCCGGCAGTTCGGCGGCGACACGCCCGCCCCGTATGACCAGCACCCGGTCGGCAAGCCGCAGGACCTCCTCCATCTCCGAGGAGATGACGATGATCGCCGCGCCGTTTTCTGCGAGATCCTCGATGAAGCTGTAGATCTCGCGCTTGGCACCGATATCGACACCGCGAGTCGGTTCGTCGAAGATCAACACGCGCGGCCTGTTGGCCATCGCGCGGCTCAGCAGGACCTTTTGCTGATTGCCGCCGCTCAACGTGCGGATCTCCGATTGCATAGACGGCAAGCGGATATCGAGCCTGTCGATCTGATCGCGCACGAAGCTGTGCTCGCGGTCGAGCCTGAGCATGCCGAAGCTGCGAAACCGCGCCAGGTTCGAGATGGTCGCATTCTCGCGAACCGAGCGGTTCGGCAGCAGTCCGAAAGCCTGGCGATCTTCGCTGACGTAGGCGATCCCGTGGCGGGTGGCCGTGCCCGGGTTCTTGATGGACACGAGCCGACCGAGCACCCGAATGGTCCCCGAGCTTACGCGGCGCAGTCCGAATATCGCCTGAGCGATCTCGGTTCGGCCTGCACCGATCAGCCCCGCCAGACCCAGTATTTCCCCTTCCCGCAGTTCGAAGGTGACATCTTCGAACGCCCCTTCCGAACTCAGCCCCTCCAGCGTCAGGGCCACCTCCCCCATGCTGCGCTTGCGTTTGGCCTGACGCTCGAAATCGCGCCCGATCATCTTGGTCACCAGCCAATCCTGATCGACCTTCCGCACCTCTTCGGTGCCGGTGCGCTCGCCGTCGCGCAAAACGGTGACCCGATCCGCGATGCGGAAAACCTCTTCGAGGTGGTGAGAAATGAAGATGACGCCGATCCCTTGCGCCTTCAGCCGCTCGATGAGTTCGAACAGCGTATCCACGCGGTGGGCATCGAGAACCGCCGTGGGTTCGTCCAGCACAAGAATGCGCGCATCGACGGAAATGGCTTTCGCGATCTCAATCATCTGCTGCTGTGCGATGCTCAGCCGGCCAACGGGCACCGAGGCATCAATGTCTATCGACAAACGATCGAGCAGCTCGCGGGTCCGGTCACGCATCTTCCGCCTGTTGATGAGACCCAAGGGCGTACGGGGAAAATGCCCCAGAAAAATGTTCTCCTCGGCCGTGAGGTGCGGAGCGAGGGATAGCTCTTGGTGGATGACGACGATGCCGTGCCGCAGGGCTGCCTGCGGCGAGGATAAATCCAGGCTCTGCCCGGCCAGGACGACCGACCCGCCATCGGCGCGATGCACGCCGGCGAGGATCTTGATCAAGGTGGACTTGCCCGCCCCGTTCTCCCCGACGATTGCATGGACCTCCCCCGCGGACAGGCACAGGTCAACATCCTTGAGAACGGTATTGGTGCCGAACTGCTTTCGCAGATTGCGGGCTTCCAGCAGGTATTCGGTCATAAATTGCACCCCGATCGGTCGTTGCCCGGCCGTCACGACGGCCGGGCGCTGCGCGTTCAGCGGCAGGGGTCGAGCGACGGCTCGAAATCGCCCCAGCCCCGTCCGATCCACTCCTCGGCATTGTCGGCGACCACGGTCGGCGAGTCCGGAAGCGCCAATTCGCGGCCCGGCTGGCCATAATCCGTGGCACCGGGGATTTCGCGTCCCATCAGACTGTAGAGAGCGGCCCGCAGGCCGATGTCGCCGATGAAGGGCGTATAGTTGCCATCGGCCTGAAATGTGCCGTCGCGAACCGATTTGAAGCCAGCGTTCGACCCGTCGAAGGTGTAGTGAAGGATGCCGTCTTCGCAGCGGTTCGCCCGCGCGACCGCTAGCTGCGCGCCCCAGGAGGACTCTTCGGCGTGTGAGAAGACGGCGTCGATCTCGGGATATGCGGTGAGGAAGTCCTCCATGATCGGCACCGCGGGCTCGCGTATCCACTCGCCGTCACCTACAGCGAGAACCTCAATGCCGGGATAGGCTTCGAGCACGTTCTTCATGCCCTGATCGCGGTCTATGGCCGGGGACGATCCCTTGAGACCGGTGATCACCACGATCTTGCCTTCACCGCCGAGGTCGTCGGCCATCTTCTGGGCGACCTTCTCTCCCATGCTCACATTGCTCTGGCCGATGAACAGGGTCTTTTCTGTAGGAACGTCGCGGTCCATGACTATCAGGGGAAGGCCCTGGTCCATCACCGCCCTCGAAGCCGGGATCAATGCCGCGGATTCGACCGGGCTAAGTAGGACCGCGTCGACGCCGCGCGCCAGCAGGTCACGCACGTCGTTGCTCTGCTTGGCCACGTCGACATTGCCGTCGAGGACGATCATGCTGACGTTGGGATGACGGCAGACCTCCGCCTGCGCCGCTTCGAGCATCGAAATGCGCCAAGGGTGATTGAAACCGGTTTGGGAAAAGCCGATCACGATGTCCGGCTGCGCTCCGTCCAATTCGATTGGCCCAGCCTCGAGCGGAAGAACGTCGGTGAACGGCAGGTTTGCGTAGTTTTCGAGCAGCTCCTCGCAGGTCTTGCCTGAGATGGGCAGGCTGCCCTGCGCCAGAGCCCCGTTCGCCGATGCCACCACGAGCAGAGCGGCGGCGGAAATGTAGGAATATGTCATTTGAACTCCCTTCTTGTTAGGATCCGGCTCCTTTTCAGAGCTCTCGTCGGCGCTTTGGGGGCGTTCTCATGTAAAGAGACGGGTGCCTTTTCGCCGCGGCGAAGCGCTTTTGACTTGCCCCGCAGGGCCCACTGTGAATGATTCCATCCATCAATACAAATGTTATGACGTTCGGACGATATAATGACTCATTGGACCCGCCCCCTCGATCGCGATAGCCCGGCCCCTCTTTGGTCTCAGATCTCGGAACAGCTGCGGGAAGCGATTGAAAATGGCACCTTCGGCCCGGGCGATACCTTGCCGTCCGAGGCCGAACTGAACCGCCATTTCGACGTCAGCCGAGCGACCTCGCGCTCGGCGCTCAACGACTTGGAAATCTCGGGCCTCATCGTGAGGCGCTCGGGCAAAGGTTCGATTGTGCTTCGTAAGCGAGTGGATCGTGCGGCCGAGGAAATGGCGGGCTTCTCCGAAGACATGCGCCAGCGTGGCCTCACGCCATCCTACGCCGTCCTAGAGATCGGCCATGTGAAGGCAAAGACCGAGGTGGCCGAGGCTTTGGAACTGAAGCAAGGCGCAGAGGTCTATTATTCTTACCGTCTGCTTATGGCAGACGGGCAGCCTATCGGATTGGCACAATCGTGGTTAGCCCCCCGACTGTTCCGCCACACAAGTCCACCCAATGAAGCCGAGCTCACGCAAGGCTCTCTCTATGCATGGCTACATACGCGATGCGATGTAACTATTAAGAAAGCGCGAGAATACATCGAAGCAGCCTCCACGCGGCCGGATCAGGCGGAGAAGCTGGGTGTGCGAAGCGGCGCACCACTTCTTGTCGCCAGACGCCAGTCTTTCGATGGCCAAGGCAAGCCAATCGAGTACGTGATCCTGAGCTTCCGAGCTGACCAGTATCGGTTTCATATCGAAGTTACGAAGTGATACCGAGGTGTGGGTTGCTGCCGGTCCCGTGGGCACGACGATAAGATCGTGACCATGGGATTGGAGACCTCATATGAAGAGACGAACGTTCAGCCGCGAGTTCGAGCTTGAGGCTGTGAAGCCGGTGGCGGAGCGCGGTGTTGGCATGCCGGGATCTGGAGCTGTCCGAGAGCGTGCTGCGCCGATGGATGCGCGAGGTTGGGGGACACTCCGCTTGGAGCACTCCCCGGCCACGGGCGGGTCAGCCAAAAGCAGGCCTAGATCGCGGCCTTGCGCAAGGAGGTCGCCCGTCTCAAGGCGGAGCGTGACATGTTAAACTGAGGAGGAGCAGGAAACGGTCCGGGGGACCGTTTCTCCGACGAAGGCGACCGCGCTCTTCGCGCGGGATACGACATGAAGTTCGCTTTCGTCGCCAAGCACCGGCATGTCTGGCCCGTGAGCTGGATCTGCGCCGCTTTGCGGGTATCGCGCTCAGGCTTTCATGCCTGATTGAACCGGCCCGCCAGTGCCCGGTCCATCTATGACGAGAAGCTGAGCGAGGTCATGCGTCTGAGCTTTCAAGCCAGCGATCGGACCCGACGCGCGCCCGGCGCGTCTGGCAGGACGCGCTCGAGGAAGGACTGCCCTGCGGCCTGCATCGGATCGAGCGTCTGATGAAGCGCACTGGCCAGTGAGCACGGTCCCGACGACGCGGCTTGTCGAAGGACCAAGGGGCGCGCTCCGTCATCGCCGAAAACCTTCTAGCCCGAGACTTCCGCGCGGACGGACCGAACCAGAAGTGGCTGGCCGACTTCACCTATGTCTGGGCAGCCGAGGGCTGGCTCTACGTCGCCGCCGTCCTCGACCTGTTCTCGCGTGTTCGGCATGGCCTTGAACCGGTGGCGGCGCATGCCTCACTGTCGGCTGGTCGATGAAGGCGGAGCGCGATGCCGCGCTCGTCATGGACGCGCTGATGATGGCCGTCTGGCGGCGCGGCAAGGCAGACGCTCTGCTGCATCATTCGGATCAGGGCAGCCAGTATACGAGCGACCAGTTCCAGAGGCTTCTGGCCGATCACGGCATCACCTGCTCGATGAGCCGGGCCGGCAATGTCTGGGACAATTCTGCGATGGAGAGCCTCTTCTTCTCGCTGAAGACCGAGCGCGCCGCCCGCAAGGTCTACCGCACCAGGGACGCCGCGCGCCGCGACGTCTTCGATTACATCGAGCGCTTCTACAACTCGAAGCGCCGCCACTCGAAGCTGAGCTATATCAGCCCGATGGAGTTCGAGGCCCGCGCAATTCTACCCTAACTTGCTGTCCACGGGACCGGCAGCAGCCCAGTTCGACCGCCCGGTGCAGGCCCTGCTCGACAGCGTGCCGGCGTCGAGCGTCAGGCAGCGGATGGCCGAGTTCAAGACCCGGCAAGTCGAGCCGGCACAGGCGCTCGAAGCCGCGCCCCCTTCCCTGCCGACGCGGCATCCGGACATGGCGAAGCTCTACCGACGAAAGGTTACGGGGTTGGTCGAGGCGCTGAACGCCGACGACGACTGATCCGAGGCGGCGGAAATCCTGCGCGGTCTGATCGACAGCCTGGTGCTGAAACCGGGCGTAGACCGCTATGCGATCACCCTGACCGGCGACTTGGCGGGAATTCTGGCGATGTCATTGGACGAACATGCAAACCCGCCGCGGCTGTTCACCGCGGGGCGGTTTGGGGATCTGGTCGCGGGAGCACGCTGCCACCGAAATCTCTCGCAGAACAGACGAACTGAAATGCCCCCAGCTACCTAAGCCCTCGACGCTTACCTTTTCACTAACCGATCTGGATCACAGTGTTAGCGCAGGGTCCATATGGCTTCGACAGGATGGGCGGGAAGCCGACTTTCGCTACGCCGTGTCCCGACGTCTGCAACAAATAACTGCTCTTCAGTACCACCGTCCGTTTGCTTGGGACGTCAGATCCAAGCATGCTCACCGGAGCGTTCGGCAAGCTGCCGACCACCGCATCGAGGTGCTGGAGATATGGTGTTTTCACCTGCTTCCATCGGAATTCTGGGTATGCTTGCCCTCGCGGTAAACCTGAAGGCCGATATGACGATCGCCGATGAGCACGTTCTTTACTGGCGCATAAACAGCTTGCTTTACCCGAAGCTCTTTGGTGAAGCCGGCGAGCATTTCGCCGAAGAGGTGCAGCGGTTGTCGGACGGCAGCTTCATCATCGAGGTGCATGACCGCCTCGTGCTCGACCAAGACAGCTTTGGTGCTCTCGACGCTGGGTTGATCGACGCCGTGTGGGGCTCGGCCGGCCATCATCATCGCGAAGACCCCGCCTTGGCGATCTTCAGCGGCTTTCCTTTCGGTCCGGACCCGGCGGGTTTCACCGCATGGATGCGGGAAGGTGGCGGCGTCGAGGCGCTCGACGCGATCTATGCGCGCCATGACCTGAAAAGCCTCTATTGCGGCATCCTGCCCGCAGAGGGCGGCGGCTGGTTTCGGAAGCCGGTCGAGCAGGTGGAGGATCTCGAGGGGCTGGCCATGCGCAGCTTCGGATACGGCACTCGCACGCTCAGGAAACTTGGCGTAGTCCCCTATGAGCTTCCAGCCGCGGACATTCGCCCGGCTCTGGCGACGGGTCTGATAGATGCGGCCGAGTTCTCGCTGCCATCCATCGACGCCGATCTCGCCCTGTCCGACGCGGCGCGGCACCTCTACATGCCGGGATGGCAGCAGCCGGCCACGTCTCTCGAAATCCTCATGCCCGAAAGAAGCTGGACGGCGCTTTCCGACAGCCACAGGGCCGCGATCGAGGGTGCTTGCGACGAGACACTGTCCTGGACCGTCGCGACAGCGACGAGACAGCAGGTCGAGGCCATCGCCCGGTTTCGCGCAGATGGCGTAGAACTGCTTAGCTGGCCCGACGACATCCTCGTAGCTCTACGACGGGCTTGGAATGAGGTAATTGCGGAGGAAGTCGCCCTCAACCCACTGCTCGCCGAGGCGTGGGACGGCTACCTGCGCTTTCAAGACGGGTATGGTGCCATGCAATTGCAGAGCTACGCCGAATAGGCCTTCTCAATTTGGTAGCCCTGCGCTTCTAAGGCCATCGAGAAACTTGTCGAGGCTGGCGCGGTCGGTCCATCCGTCGAGGGACTGCGCCACTGCCGCGACGCTCCGTTCGGGCCGCCGACCAGAGGCCGCACGGACGATCGCGACGGCCTCTTCGGTGCGACCAGATTGCGCGAGGCTTGCAGCGAACAGCCATCCGGGCCACCAGCGCGTGCCGGTGAAGGTGCCAGCACCGTGAAGCGTGCCGAACTCCTCCGCCGCCCGGGCCGGCTCCCCGGCGATTAGGTAGCTTAGCCCGGCAACATGCCGATACCAATCGGGTGGGGTCGGGTTGAGGCGCACAGCGCGTTCGATCGTTTGCACAGCCTCGGCATCGCGACCGGTCAGGGCCATCACATGCGCCAGCACAGCGAGGTTGTCGGGGTCATCAGGATCAATGGTCACCGCCGCAGTTGCATTGGCAAGAGCATCTACCGGCGAGCGCATTTCGGGAAACGGTGCAAGCAGCCTCATCTCCGCGAGCAGCCGGTGTGCACGGGCGCCACCGCCAATTGCCATGGCGCGCTCGACCATTTCACTTGCCTGGGTCATCTCTCTGCGTCCACCGCCCCAAGCAAGGTGCTGAACCTCCAGCCAATAGGTCAGTCCAAGGCTGGCCCAAGCTTCGGCATCGTCGGGATCCTTGTTCACTACAGATACAAGCAGGGCGCGCGCGCGCTCATTGTCGCTCCTTTCCTGCCAGTCCCGGGCGTCGAGCAACTCGTCCGCCAGCATCATCGCCGAGGTCGTGGTTTCGGAGTGCGCGTTCGGAACCGCAGGCGCCTGTTGCCACCAAAGCCCCAGACTCGCCGTCACCGCTGTCAGGACGAGGCCTCCCGCGCAGGCCGCCCGCCACCGTTGCACTGGCGCTCTTGTCGGGACATCTTCTTCGACCAGCATGTATCCGCGCCGTGGCACGGTGCGCAGCAGTTCCACGCCACTGGGGCCGAACGCGCGTCGGATTTCGCTGATGCAATGGGCCAAGGAATCGTCCGAGACGATTACATCCGGCCAAGCCTTGCGGACGAGATCATCCTTACTCACCAGCTCTCCGCGTCGCTCGAACAGAAGCTCGAGCACCCGGTAGGACTTGGGGCGCAGGAAACACTCGGCGCCTGCCCCGTCTTCGAGACAACCGCGCGTGCGGTTCAAAGTGAATCCGCCGACCCGAATGGTATCCGAGGCGTCCATGGCAAGTATCCCATGCAGGGTGGCCGCGATTGTAGCACAACTTCAAGTTTCGTTCAGGACACTTTCATGACCTGCGCCCCCCCCTGCCCGAGCCTTGTGGGACATCCCAGACCCGGAGCTTGTCATGTCCCGCAATGCCATCTGCGCCGCCAGCTTTGCATTCTTCATCGCAGCCGCGATACCGCCTTCCGCCGCGCCCGAAGCCGCTCAGCCGCGCGATGCGCCACCACTTCTGGACACCATCGTCCTCTGGCTTTCGGCAAATTTCGATCTGCCGGCCCCGGTGCAGACACCTCTTCTCGCCACTCTGCCCGAGGCCGACCTCGTCGCGATGCGATACGGCCCAGAAGCGCAGGTTGCTCCTGGCGAGGTTGTCGCTCTCTACGATGAAGGAGGCGGCACGATCTACCTCTCGGAGGGGTGGACCGGCCGCTCGCCCGCGGAACTCTCGGTGCTCGTCCATGAGGTTGTCCATCACCTTCAGTCTTCCGCCGACCTACGCTTCGCGTGCCCAGCCGAGCGAGAACGTCTCGCTTACCACGCGCAAGGGGAATGGCTTGCCCTGTTTGGGGAAACACTGGCAACCGCCTTCGACATCGACGCTGCCACACTGCTTGTGGGCACCGTCTATATGCACTGATGGCTGCTCGCCAGCTTACCTATGGTCGGTGGGTCCTCCAACGAACTTCTGGCGCATTCACCCACTATGGTAACTGCCACAGTATCGGCGATACCAAATTGCCTGCGATAGCCTCCGAGCTTTTGCGGTCATTCGCCGCGGACCATTAGGTCCGCCGTTCAAGGCGAGTATGGCCGTGACGTGTTTTGCTGCGCGTGCGAACTCGGGGCTCTGCGTCATGGTCAAATTGGGCTCAAAGCGGGCCTTGGATGCCGCCAAGTCAAGGTCAGCTGAGCGGACGAAGCTGCCATTCACCCTATCGTGGCATGGCCGATTGCAGAGGCCGAAGCTATTTGTTGTTCTGCAATCGAGGCGTCACCCCCTTCTGAACATCACGACGTTTCCGGCGCAGGCAAGTGCCACACCAAGCGCCGCAAGTGGTGTCCATCTGTAGTCCTCCAGAATAGTCGAGGCGGTAAGCGCGACGATCGGGAACAGAACCGTCGCGTAACCGGCCTTGGCCGATCCGATCCGACCTACGAGCATCAGGTAGGTCGTAAAGCCGACGACTGACCCGATCACCGCGAGATAGATCAGCGCGATCCAGTAGCTCCCCCGCTCCGGCAGGCCGAGGGGCTGCCCGGTCAGCGCGACAATGAGCAGCAGGCACGATGCGCCGATCGCCATGCCCCATGCATTGGCCGTGATCGGCGTGATGCCCAGCATGCTATTGCGCCGTGATGCCATGTTCCCCAAAGAGAAAAAGAGGGTTCCCAGCAGCGCCCAGCCGATGCCGCTCAAAGTCGCGGGGTCGAGCGCCACAGCAACATCATTCCAAAACAGCAGAACCAGCCCCCCGACCCCCAAGCCCCCTGCCAACATTGTCCGCCCGCTAATCGGATCACGGAAGAACAACCACGCGTTGATGCCGTTCAGGATTGAGGCCAGTGAAAAGATAACGGACACCAATCCCGACGGGATCAGCGATGTGGCCATATATAGGCCAATAAAGTTGAAGCAGAACAGACATAGCGCCTGGACGACGACGAACCGCCAGTGGGCTGGCCACCGCAGCCGCCTAAGAACCGCCAACCCCGCCAGCATTACAAACCCGGCCAGCGCGAAGCGGTAGAAGATCGAGACTGTGACGGCCAGTTCTCCGACCTGTGCGGCAATGGCGACCCAAGTCGTTCCCCAGATCAGGACGGTGGCAGCAAACAGAAATGACGTGCTCATGCGGTGGCTCCTTCATGGGCCGTATATCCGACGTCCCATGTGGCCCTTTGCAGGATCTTGCGGTGAAGTAAGGCAGCGGCATGGTGCGGCCCCGCAGCCCACGCTACGAAGCGCCATGACGAGCACCATTCGCGACTTTCTCAATAGCTCTGCCGCTGCGCGCAGCACGGCCTCACTTGCCATGGGCACGGCGACCAGTGTCGCGATTTGGGAGAACAGCTATGATCGGATCAGCTACAATGCACCGCGCGGTCACGTCTTCAGCTATTACCTCGAAGGCGGCACGGGCACCCGTCGGTTGGATACGAGTCCAGAAACGGGCCGGCCCGGCGTCGTCTGCATCATGCCAGAGGGACAGACCTCGGAATGGGAGATCACGACACCTTTTCGGTTTGTGCATCTCTACATTTCAGACGACCAGTTGAGAGCTGCATTCGCCCTGATCCATGATTGCGATGCACGCCGGATGGACCTGCCGGAACTGACCTTCGCCGAAGCGCGAGAACTTGTTTCGCCACTCGCACGATTGGCCGAGGCCGCCCGGTGTCAGGACCCTCTGCTGGCGGACGCTGCGATCTCGGATCTGGTCGGGAGATTGGGCCAGCGGGCGATTACCTTGAAGGGCGGACTGCCTACGCATCAGCTGCGACGCATCGACGAATGGATCGATGCCCATCTCGACGGGCAGATCCGCTTGGCTGATATTGCACTTTTGGCCGATCTTTCCCCGTTTCACCTACACCGGATGTTCCGGATGACGCGCGGGCTTCCTTTGCATGGGTGGGTAACAAACCGACGGATCGCGCGGGCGAAGATAATGCTGGCTGGATCACCATCTCTTGTCGAGATCGCGCATGCTTGCGGCTTTTCGAGCCAAAGCCATTTTTCAAGAGTATTCAAGGAACAGACCTCGGCGACACCCGATGCCTATCGTGCCCTGCAACGCTGATCATGAATCACCGTGCAGTTTGGGCTCGAAGCCGCCGTTCGCCGCGAATATGCCCAAGGTCGGCAATGGGCCGAGAGCGGCGCCGCTCATAGGGTGACCACGCGTTTACCCCTGTTGCACCGCCGCAGGTCAGTTTTGAGCCCAAATTGACCGGGCTGTTGCTAGATATCTTCGCACCCGCGGCATCCTAAAAGACGACAAAGACGGCCTTCAGCGGACATTCAAAGCAGACGAACTGCAATACTGAAAACAAACCTTCATAGGCGCCTTAGCATCGCGAGCTTCAGCGAGCATCTATGATAAAGGTGCTGCCCCCGAGCTCTTTTTTCCGCCAACTGAGATTGTTGCGGAAATCATGTTTGAGGATACCCCTTCGCCTGACGGTCTCTTGATACGGAGCGCCTTGGCAGGTCGGTGTACCCCATTCATGTCCGAATATCGGAGTGCATCTTAAGGCTTCCAAAGACCTTCACGAGTAGCGCCACGTTCAGTGGAAAGGGGAGCTGCCACATGTCGAAGGCCACGCGCGCCGGGCGGGGATAGGATCCCTGACCGGCGCGCGCTGCCCCTTCTTCGCCATTCTCGGAACAGTGACCTTGAAACGCCCTATCGCGGCCGGGGTTGCCCAGATCCAACCCACTGGCTCGTGAAGATGCGTCGCCGCCGCCGCTTCAATCGCACTAACCGCGCCGAAATAGGGACGTCGGAGCCCGATGGCAGATGCCCTGCTGGCTATTCGACGCGAGCTGCTCGGACCGTTGATTCTCCTCAGGATGTAAAATGCACTGCCTTGCTTGACCCTTGGGCAGCGAGGCTCAGTTCGAAACGTTATGACGACGCCGACACGCTGCCAAAGCTCCCTATTGGTTGTGATCCGGCGGGATTTGACGAGTGCCGCAATACTGACGAGTTCGCCTTTATGACCCACTGGCCGATCGGCCCATAAGCAAGAAGCGAGGAGTTCAGTATGTCCACGACACCACTACTCGACGACTGCGTGCGCGACGACGGATTCATTGATGCCGAACTGATGGCTCAGGCTCTGGCCATCCAGCCCGCGCAGCTGGCCCATCTCTCTTGGGATCAGCGGCGGTTGGCGCAGCTCCACAACTTGGCCAGCATCGTTCGGCCTTGGGTCTCCTCCAATGCCGAGGTCTGGGTCTGGGTGCGCTGCCAGCAACTTGCCCCGTTGGGCGGGCTGACCGCTGATGCATTCCTACGCGACGGTCGGGGTGAAGAACTCTTCGCCCTCATCAGCAGCGGCATTTCAGAGATGGGAGCCTTTGCGAGCCGCACTCCCCCGCTTGTCGACACCAGAGACAGCCCTCCAATCAGCTGAATGGCGACAGGATCAAGACGGATGGTCGGCACGAAGCGGTCCAACCTCAACTTTCCGGCCCCGCTCGGCCAGATACTGGGGCCGATTTCTGGTCATCGTGCCGCGAACCGACTCCTGTCGGTGTCGAGCGAGCGGACGGACCTATTATTGTCTGAAAGTCGGGAGCGGTCAGCTGAACGGTCCTTCCTTTATTTGGCTCAAGCCGGAGTTTCAGGTTTCTTGATTCGACATCTACACGGTCCAGAGCGTCGCTTCTGACACTTTGCGAAACAGCGGTCCGTTGTCTCCAAATAGCCAGCGCATGGCTTGCTGCGGCTATAGGACCCGTGCCCAAGGATCAGGAATGGCTCACAAAATCAGGAGGCTGTACAACTGGAAACCGTTACGAACTCACCGGGTATCCGGTAAACCCCATCACCAGACCGGAAGAGCTTCACGGATTCGATAAATTCGTCTCGAACGTCAGCCATGACGGCATCCGGAAAGCGTTTCACGGCGAGTGCGACGGGACCCGCACGTACCACCGCATCAACGAAGTCTTCGCCCGTGTCGAACCGCAGAACCTCTCTCTGCCTGCGCTCCTCGACCGAAACAAAGCCGGTGCCTTCCATAAGCCCCTTGAGGACCCCCTGACCGCCGGTGCCAAAGAACAGCGGGCAGACCTCCGAGGCGACCCGCGCGTCGACGATCGGAAAGATCTCGGCCCAACCGCAGTTCCTGCGCTCGCCCCAGACGGTGACGGTCGCGCGGCCACCCGGTTTCAGGACGCGGTGAAGCTCGGCCAGCGCCCGCGCGGGGTCGGGCACATACATCAGGCCCAAGGCGCAAAGGGCCCGGTCGAAACAACCCGGCTCGACCGAAAGCTCTTCGGCGCTCATCCGGGCGGCGGTGATGTTGCTGCGGCCTGCCTCGATAGCCCGGCGGGTGATCTCGTTGACCATGCCTTGCGACAGATCGGTCGCCAAAACCCGCCCATCCTCACCCACGGCATCACTCGCGCGAAAGGTCGCCATGCCGGTGCCGCAGGCGGTCTCGATCACATGATGGCCGGGACACAGCTCCGCCATCGCCAGAAGCGTGTCATGTGCCGGGCGCAGCGGGGCCTGCCAAGCCGCCTCATAGCGCGGGGCGGCTTCGTCCCAGCCATAGCGCTGCACGCGAAGTTGGAGCTTGGGGTCCACGTCATCGCCTCCCAGTGCCGTCATGGACCCGGATCGCCATCGAGACTTCCAGCGCCCGGATATAGCTCAAATACCAGGGATCCCGGTCGAGGGCCTTGGCGACGAGAGCCTCGATGACGTCCTGCGGGTGCGGACTGATGATCTCGATCCCGATCCGGGTCGCCTGGCACCCGGCGTCGACGCCTTCGAACCCCATCAACCCACGATCGTCCCAGTCCGTTTCTATGTCGATCTTGATGCCGGCGATCTCGATGTCGTCCCTCGCGGCGGCGAGCTTGATGCCGATCGCCATGCAGCTGATGACGCTGGCACGACCGAAAAAGCCCGGTGTCGGGCCAGTGGCGGTGCCGCCGATCGTGGTGGGCATGTCGATGGTGTGGCTCCAGTCGCCCTGCGTGGCGATGCAAGCCAGCCCGTCCCCCATGCGCAGCGAGGTCACATCCGTCGATCTGGCGAGTGCGGGCTTGGCTTCGAACGCCTGCACGATCCGCGAAAGCTTGGTCTTCAGGGTCGGCTGGTCGGTCATGATGTCCTCCATCAGACGAAGGATCGCCCCACCAGCACTGCGCCGGCTACGATCAGAAGGCAGGCCGAAACGGGGCCGAAATAGCGCCAGTCAGGGGCGAGTTTCTCGACCAGCACGTAGGCTGCCAAAGCGCCGACCCAAGCCAGGTTCATCACCCCGCCCACGAACAAAAGTGCCATCAATGCCCAGCAGCAGCCCAGACAGTATAGGCCGTGCCGGAGCCCCATCCGAAGGGCGCCCGACAGCCCCACCCGCCAATGTTCGGTGACGAAACCCAAAGGCGACCGGCAATGCCGGAGGCAGGCCGCCTTGGCCGGCGTCAGCTGGTAGATCCCCGCCACAAGAAGGAGCAGACCGGCGAGAAGGCCTGAGTTCGCCCGCATGCCTGTCAGAAGACCGATCCGCGTCAGCTCCCACTGCGCCAGCGTGGCAAACACGCTGAATCCGCCCCAGACCAGCAGGTACCCCGATACGAAAAATACGGTGCCCATGGGGCGACCCGACCGTCTGGCCGCGGCGGTATAGAGCAGGATCATCGGCGCGGCGCTCGGCAGCATCATGGCGAGCATCATCACCCACCACATCGCGAACATCAGCGCCGCGTGGCCAGGCGACCAGCTTGCAGGCACCATGCGCTCCATCGGAGCCGACATCGAGGACATCTCCATGCCGGCCCCGGTCAACAGATAGCCCCACGACAGCAGCGTCACCGCTGCGAGGCCGAACGCCGCGATGAGTTGGTCCTTGCGCAGCAGCCGCTCGAACAGGTGCGCCTCGCGGAGCATGTCAATGCGCCTTCGAGATGATGCCGCTGTTCGAAAAATGCAGCTCGTTGAACTGGGCATAGCTGTCGGTGTTGTTGGGAAGATCGATCAGCCCCTGGGTTCGCGTCGTGGCGCTGCCCATCTCGGCGACCCGGTAGCCAAAGCCGCCGATCGTGTCGATCCGGACCCGGTGCGGATTGCCGGTCACGGGGTTGCGGATCGGGCGGGCCTCGAGATCGAAGACATCCTCGACATGTACCTCGCCGGTCCGGCCTTCGATGTCGGAGCTGTAGGAGATCTTCTTGTAGAGCGTGTCTTCCTTGTTGGGCGACATCATCGAGAAGACCCACCACATGGTCGCCATCTCCTCGGTGTCTTCGCCGCGCATGATCTTCTCCAGCGCGTCGCGCTGCTCGGGGCTGGCGCGTTCGTCGATGATCATCTGCATGTGGCCGTCGCCTTCATGGATCGGGCCCGGCCATTTCACCACCATCGCCATGTTCAGCCCGTCGAGTGCGACATCGCCGTAATGGCCGCGGTCGACATGAAAGCCGAGCGCCGCCTCGCAGGTGCCGTTGGTCGGCGAGGCGTTGAACTGGCATGGGCAGCCATAGGCGCAATTGCAGTTGGTCAGTTCGGAGCCGTGAATTTCCCAGGGGGTCATCGGTCTTCTCCTTGCGAGGTTTCTATCGTGTCGTTGCAGTGTCCTTCGGATCGTGTGGGTCAGAGCAGCTCGGCAAGCAGGCGCGCGGCACGTGCGGCGCCGTCCGCCTCGACCGGCAGTATTGTTCTGGGGGTGGTGAGTTCGTCGACCATCGCCTGCGCGATGCGCTCGGGGTCGGCCTCGGCGTAGTCCATCCTGCGCCCGGCGTTGTAGCGGTCAAGCCTCTGGGCCACGTGGAAGTTCTGCTCGAAGTGGTTCCTGAGCGGGAAGTAGAGAAACGGTGTGCCAGCGGCGGTCAGCTCCATCGCCGTGGTCAACCCGCCTTGCACCAAGGCGAGGTCGCAGGCGGCGAGATGCCGGTCGAGGTCCGGCACGAAGGCCTGAGCCTCGACGCCTTGGGGCAGGACGAACCTTGCGGGATCAAGCCGGGGGCCGGTCACGACGATCATCCGCAACTCGGGGATCCAGGCTTTCGCCGCCGGATAGGCTTCGAGAATGCGTCGGATCAGGCTGGCGCCGACGCCCGAGCCGCCGACCGTGACGATGCAGATCTTCTCGCCGTCACGGTAGCCGAAGCGCTCGCGCAGCTCGGCGCGGCCGCCGAACTCGGACGGGTGCTGGCCGATGATATAGCCCGAGAAGTCATAATGCCGTGGCACCCAGTCGCGCATCTGCGGCAGATCGGGGCCGAAGGCATGCGGGATGATGTCGTCCGGCCCCCCAACGAAGATCGCCCGATCCCGGACCTGCGGGTGGCGCTCCACGTGGCCGATCATCTCGGCGTTGTAGTCGGCGGTTAGGAGCGCTTCGCGCGGACCGTTCTGCGGCATCGGCACCCAGCCCACGAAATCCGTGAACCACGCCACCTGCGCCCGCTTCAGCTCGGGGTGCTCGTGCCAGTAGTGATCGACATCCCAGGCCTCGTCGGCGATCACGAGGTCATAGGCCCCGTCCTCGACGGCCTCCTGGAACACCATGAAGTTCTTGATCAGGATCTCGTCCATGTTGCGGATCGCTTGGAACGCGTTCAGGTCGTGCTCGCCGGATTCCTCTTCGATATGCGCGGACTCATTGGCGAGCCGCGTGCTCGCGGGGTGCAGCATCTCGTTGTTGGCCGACAGGAACCGGGTCACCGGATCCTGCGCCAGCCAGTGGACATCGAGATCCGGATGCAGCTTGCGCAGCTCGCGCGTCACCGCGAGATCACGGCGGGCATGACCGAGGCCGATCGGAGAGGACAGGTAGAGGGCGCGTTTGGCCCTGCCCCGGCGGTGCGGCCGAGGTGCGGATTCCGGCGTGCCGATATGGCGGTTGAGGAAGTCACGCACCAGCATGTTGAAGCGCGCGGGAAACCGGACGTTGGCCCCGTGCCCCACCTCAGGCCAGAGCTGCAACTCGCCCCCAGTAATCCGCGCTGCGGCTTGGGACATGGCCGGAGGCGTCACCTCGTCGGCCGCGCCATGCACCCAGAGCGAGGGACAGGCGATGCGCGCATAGGCCTCTTCGGTGGCGGGATACCGGCCATCGTCCCGAGCCCCGGCCATGCGCGCCAGAATGTCGCCGCTGCCAGTGGCGGCCCAGTTCAGCGCGTCCTCGATCTGCTTGGTGGAATGCGGCTCGCAGAACATGCGGCTGAAGAAGAACGCGCAGAAATCGGCGTAGTCGGATTGCCAGTAGTCGAGGTTGAACTTCTCCCAACCCTCATGGCGGCTGCGCTTGGCATGCAGGCTCTCAGCGGTCTTGTGGAGGTGCGTCGGGACAAAGGGCACCACGGCCCCGCAAGTGATCAGCGCCTCCACGCGTTCCGGGCAATGCGCCGCGAGCAAGGCGCCGTAAAGCCCGCCAAGCGACAGGCCAACAAGGCTCGCGCGTTCGGCGCCTGTTGCGTCGAGGATCGCAAGCGCATCGTCGACGAACTGCGACGGGGCGTAGGCATTCGGGTCGTCCGGGTGATCAGAAAGGCCGTTGCCGCGCGGATCAAAGGAGACGACCCGGAAATGATCGGCAAAATAGGGGATCTGCGCCTTGTAGACTCGCGAATGCACGATGGGCCACGGCGGAAGGAACAGGAGGGTTCGGGCGCCATGCCCATGCACCGCGTAGCGCACCTTCACGCCGTCCCGTTCGATGAAGCGTTCTATGCAGGGGACGGCGGCGCGCATGGCTCGATCCTCCGGTTTCAGGGGCGCTCGTAATGTTCGATAACCTTGCCGATCCGGCGTAGCGCGCGGCGGACCGGCAGATCCTCGGCCTCGGCGCCGAGCAGAAGATAGGCCTCCGTGCCGATGAAGGCGGAGCCCACGAGGGCGGCAATATCCTCGGCGTCGAAGGGTCCCAGCCCACCGGTCTTCGCGGCAAACTCCTGAGCAAGCTGCACGTGCAGGTCGCGCCACCTCCTGAGCGACAGCCTTACGGCATCCCCGATCTGCGGGTTGGACCAGCCGACCGCGATCAGCTCTTGCAAGACCCGCACGTAGCCGCTGTCGAAATCCGTATCGAGAAAGTCGCACGACACCTCCCATTTCCGCGAGAGCGGGATGGATGGATCGGTGAAGACCTCGGTTTGTCGGGCCAGCAACTGCTCGGTCAAGTGCTCGTAGAGGGCAAGGACCATGCCGTCCTTGGAACCGAAATGATACCGGATCTGGCTCATCTGTGTGCCGGCAGCCCCGGCAACGGCGCGGGTCGAAAGCCCGGTAAAGCCTTGTGCCATCAGAACCTCCCGCGCGGCGGCAAGGATCTTCTGCTTGGTCGTAAAGGTATTGAGGCGCTGTGTCGCCATGAGTCGATATTAGTTCATTCGAACGAATTTTTCAAGGTGATGATGACGGTGGGGTTGGGTGATCATGTCGTCGGCTCTGACATTCGGGGTCCGAGCTGTTCGATGGTCATGACCAGTCGCATGTGACTGGGGCTATCGGGAACTGACCTGCGGCACGGCTCCCGGGATCTATGTCGCATGGGGCAAACATCACCGCTGCTGTAGTGGACCGGCGATCAGCCTCGCGCTCAACACGCTACCAATTCTGCATCCTGACGATAGTTGGAGAGCCAGGGTGAAGCTCGAAGCAGAATGTATCAGCCGTCTGCGACGAGTGTCAGATTCCATTCTCTCTTCGGTGGGCACCTCAACCGCGTTACCCGATCGTGCACCCGCAGCGAAAAATAGATATGTTTGCATAGCCGCCTTCTCGCCAAACAGGATGCTGCACGATGCAGTCCAACGGCTGCATCAGGGAAGCTGCAATGCCGTGTTTGAACTACCGGTCAACGTCCGCTCTGGGACGCATGCACCTTGCATGAGCGTGAGATGAGCATGAGCATGAGCATGAGCATGAGCATGCTGCGATCTTGGGTCCGCTGTGCAATGCTTTGGCGTCTGCGCTGCTGAACCAACATCCTGATCGTCAGCAATCAGGAAAACGTCATGTCCCAGAAACCCGGTTACTCTGAGTCCGAGACCATTGTGTCTGGTATGACCCTGCCCATGCAGGGCACCGAGCCGACCCAAGCCAGCCTGTACAAGGCACTGGATCGCAAGGGACACCCCAATACACACTGGAAGATGTGGTTGCGGCATATCTCCGGAGCGAACGACTACTGCCCCCCTCTTTGAGGGTGCACCTGAAGCGATGTCCCCAGAGATGTCCGTCGTCAGATGATTTGGGACACGATGGTCTGATGTTGACCGGAGGGTCTGGCTCGTTCGGGCTTCGCTTCATGCCGCCGTCTGGCGATGCAGCGAACGGCGCTTTTCGATGGTCCTGGCTTTGATCTCCTTTCGTCGATTGAGGATGGTGTCGGCCTTGCCGAGATAGACGTCGACAGGGGCGAGATTGTCGAGGCTCTCGTGGTAGCGGTGATGGTTGTAGTGGTCGACGAAAGCCGCCGCGGCTTCTTCGAGCGCCCCGGGCAGGTAGTAGTTCTCGAGCAGGATGCGGTTCTTGAGGGTCTTGTGCCAGCGCTCGATCTTGCCCTGGGTCTGGGGATGGTTCGGGGCGCCGCGCACATGGTCCATGCCCTTGGCGCCGAGCCAACCGGCCAGCTCCCCGGAGATGTAGCTGCTGCCATTGTCGCTGAGCAGCCGGGGCCGGTGGGCGACGGTGGCCCGGTCGCAGCCCGAGGCTCCCCGCGCATCTTCCAGCGTCGCGGTCACATCCGCCGCTTTCATCGTAGTGCAGAGCCGCCAGGCGACGACGTAGCGGCTGTAATCATCGAGGATGGTCGAGAGGTGGAACCAGCCCCAGCCGATGACCTTCAGATAGGTGAAGTCGGTCTGCCAGAGCTGGTTCGGCCGGGTTGTCTTCTCGTGGAACTCGTCCGCCGCCTTGATCACCACGAAGGCCGGGCTGGTGATCAGGTCGTGGGCCTTCAGAACCCTGTAAACGCTGGCTTCCGACACGAAGTAGTGCCGGGCTTCGGTGAAGCGGGCGGCGAGTTCCCGAGGTGACAGCTCGGGCTGCTCCAGGGCCAGATCGACGATCTGCTCGCGCACCTTGTCGGGAATCCGGTTCCAGGCCCGGCTCGGTCGCGAGGGCCGGTCCTCGAGCCCGCTCGCCATTGTGCTCGAACCAATGGCGCATCAATGGCTCGCCACCCAGCGACAGGTAGCGATCATACCAGCGGTAGAAGCTCGTGCGCGGCACGCCGATCATGTCGAGGGTCCGCTTCGCCGACAGATGTGAGCGTTCCACCTGCCGGATGATCTCGAGCTTCTCGGAAGCGGAATACCTCATGCCTCGTCTCCCCCATCCCCGAGCATGCTTTTTTGAGCAAGCGGTTCTCCAAGGCGATATATCGGCCATTATCGTCGAGAGCATTAAGCGGCTCGGTCGCCGCGCACTTGATATCCAGGAACTTGCGGGATGGTTCGAGAGCAGGCGCATAGATCTCTATGCGGCAAATGGGGGCAAGTTCGACTGGAAGCTCCTACCGTTCCTTGCCGCTTTCGCCGAGTACCAGGCCCGGGAGATCGCCGACAACACCAGACGCGGTCAGATGGGGACAACGTCACGGGGGCGGGTGGCAGCAGGTTGCGCCTATGGCTACCGCGTTGTGGCCGCAGAGGGGCGAAACCGAGAAATAGATCCCAGAGAGGCGGCAGTCGTACGGCGCATTTTCGGAGACTACGCCGACGGCCTGTCAGCTCGCAAAATCGCATCGAACCTCAACAAGAAAGGCATCCTCTTCCCGTCGGGCAAGGACTGGGTCGACATCACGATCCGGGGCAACGCCCAGAAGCGTGATGGGATGCTTCGCAACGAAGCTTATGTCGGCCGGATCGTCTATGGTCGGAACCGGTTCGGGCGAGACCCTGATACGGGAGATCGCCTGTCCCGCCCGGGCGAGGAACAGGATATCGTCTGCGGTGAATGCCCCGAACTCACAATCGTCGATGTCAAGGTCTGGGATCGGGTTCAAGATCGTCTCGAGGCAACCCATGCCGCGCATGTTGACCAAAGCGCGCCGCTGAACACGAGCCATCGATCAAAGTACCTGCTGTCGCGGCTAATCAAATGCGGCTGCTGCGGGGGCGGCTATACCATCGTCGGCAAGAACCGATACGGGTGCTACAATAAGAAACCCAAAGGGTCGTCGGTCTGCTCGGACGGTAGGACCTTCACCCGGGACAAGCTTGAGGCGCGCGCACTGGCGCGACTGCGCACCGACCTGATGACGCCGGCCTTCGCCGACCAGTTCGCCGCTGAGGTCGCCCGGCTGCTCGCTGAAGAGATGGCTGGGGAAACGGGATCGCTTGCGGCTCTCCAGCGTGAGCTCGACAAGGTGACGGGAAAGATCGATCGTCTGCTTGATCAACTCGAGGAAGACAATGTCAGTGAGGCTTTGATGTCGCGCTTGGCGGACCGAGAGCAGGAAAGCCGACGCCTACGTCTTGATATAGAGGCAGCGCGGGCTCCTCGGCAAACGGCGCTCATGCCGACAGCTGAGGAAATGCAAACCATCTATCACCAGAAAGTCCGGCAGCTCGATGAGCTTCTGGCCGATAGCGATCAGATGGTCGAAGCGAACCGACTGCTGGGCGAGATGCTTGGAGCCATCATCGTGCGGCCAGACGAAAATGCGCGGGATGGCATAGTCGTCGAGATCCAGGGCGAAGCGCCCTGGATCATTAGCCGGTCAGGGCAATTCTGACTTGGTATTGAGTAGTAAATTTGGACTGCAAGCAGTCGTTCGCTGCATCGCCAGACGGCGGCATGAACCGAAACCCGAACGAGCCAGACCCTCCGGTCAACATCAGGCCATCGTGTCCCAGATCATCTGACGACGGACAATCCTCGCGCTAAAAGGCGGCGATAGGGTCAATTTTTGAAGAAGACCGCCATCACCGTGAGGGCTATTCAGTCGACCCCCTTTTGCTGCATTTCACCCGGTATTCTGCCCCCGAGTGCAGTTTTCAGTTCGCGGGCAAGCTTGATCAAGACCTGCTCTTTCTCTGCCCCGAGCAACGATCCGATTGTGGTATCTATATCCTGCCATGCATCGCGGATATCTGCGACCATGCGCGCGCCAGCCGGTGTCAGCGCCACGACATCACCGCGTTTGTCCTTCTCGCTCCTGTGGCGCACGACGAGATCGAGGGCCAGAAGCCGGTCGATCATCGTACTCATGCTGCCTTTGGTAATGTCGAACTCGCGCGCCAGGACCGTCTGTGACGTCGGACCGATGACATCGATCGCCACGAGGATTCTGGCCTGACGCGGCCGAACGCCCAAGGGGGCGAGCCGTTCAGTCAGGCGCTTTTCGAGCAGATCGGCGCTGTGGAGCAGCGCGTGAAACTTGGCATGCTGTGTCGTCATACCTGCCTTTAACATGAAATGGTTTGTATCCAAACTAAATTATGCTACCTGTCTTCCCGGTTTCAATCCCGAACGCCGAACGGCCCGCTGACCCGCACTGCACATGTCGGGTTGCCTTTGGTGAGATGAAAGGACGATGTCTTGCAACACGCTGGAAAGATTGCGTTGTTCGTCGCCGTGGCCGGTCTCGTCGGCGTGGTGCTCATGCTGTTTGGCGCACGATTCGGGCTCTGGGAGCCGATCGTGGGCTTTGGCATCTATCGGACCTACCTCACCCCTCTGGGCGCGACCGTCGCGGGGCTCGGCCTGCTCGCGGTAGTCATCCATGCCGTGCGCAAGGAGCGAAAGGGCGCACTCGCCGGTGGTCTTGCGGCCGTGATCGGGGTGGCCTGTCTGGCCCCCACGATCGCCAGCGCGATCAACCCGCCCCAGCGCGCCGCTCCGATCCACGACATTTCGACCGATACGGTGAACCCGCCCGAGTTCGAAGTTCTCGACGAGACCCGTGCGGGGGCCAGCAACACGCTGGACTACGGCGGGGCCGAACTGGCTGCCGCGCAGGCCGCCAACTATCCCGATATCGCGCCGCTCGAGACGGATCTGTCCCCCGACGCTGCCTATCAGCGCGCCCTGACGGTCGCCGAAGACATGGGGTGGGACATCGTCGCCTCGGACCCGGATCGGCTTCGCTTCGAAGCGACGGCGCGCACGTCCGTTTTCTACTTTGCCGATGACGTGGTGGTTGTCGTTACGTCGCAGGACGACGGCAGCCGTGTCGACATGCGGGGGGTGTCTCGAGTGGGGCGCAGCGATCAGGGCGTGAACGCGGCACGCATCCGCGCCTTTCAGGAACGGTTCGGCGAGTAACCGTGAGCTTACCGGACCGTGCCTGACAGAGAACCACGGCACGGTCGCTCGCAGATGATCATGAAGAAACAGGAGTTGGTCGAAAATGCCTGAACTCACTTCAAGCCCGACAAAAGGTGCTTCGCTCGGCACCGCCGTTCTCGCCGCGATCGCAGGTTTCATCCTGCCTCAGGCGTCGCTGGCCGATAGCCCCGTCATCCAGACCGAAGGGCCGATCATCTACCTCTCGGACAATCTCGACGAAGAGGCCAATCTTGGCTGGTGCGTCGACACCGAAGGTCGTGGGGAGAGCGATCAGCTTCACGCGCATTCCTGCAAACCGACAGGGGAGGACGTGCTGTTCTCCTATGCACCTGAGAGCGAGAGAATTGAATCGGCGACCTACGCGGGCCTGTGCATGGCCTACAACGCGCCGGACGACGAGGAAAACCCCTTCGGGCTGATCGCCTGCGACGATACCGATCCGAACCAGCGTTTCGAGTACGATACCGAGACTGGGCAGATCCATCTGGGCACCGATGAAACGCAATGCGTGACGGTCAGCGCCCAAATCGACGACGCCGGGCCTTTCCAGTCGCGGGACCTGCTTTTGGCAGCTTGCGATGATCTCGACCAGAGCTTCAAGACATGGACCGTTCGCGACTGACCCGGTCCGTGTCAGCTTGTTTGCCCAGAATGTATCACGCCAGCATCCCGCGACAATTTGCGACAAAACCCTTTGTCCCGGGACGGTCAGTTTCCTCGGCGCATGGTCCATAGGAGGTGTCGAGACGCCTCGAGAATCACGGTCCTCAACGGGCGCCAAACCACGACCCACGGCGTCGATGCCGTAGGTCCAACGCAAAGAACGTCCCGACGGGCGAAGCACATTCAGGAGCTGAGAAGACCTTGAAGAAATTGATCGTTCTCATCCTTTCGCTGGGCGTCCTTGCAGGGGCCTACAGCATCGCCTTCGGCGTGCCCGAGCAGGTCGCGCAGATCCGGGGCGGCACCTCCGCACCTGCCGAAGAGGCCGAGGCGCCGCGCGGCGCGGCCGGGGGCCCGCCGGGCGGCCCGCCGGGGCAAGGTCGGGAAACGACTGTCGTTCTCGCCCCGCTCGAAGAGCGCGCCTACACGCTGGTACTACGCACGGTCGGCAGCGCCGTCTCCCTGCGCCGGTCCGAAGTAATCTCCACCGAAGCCGGCGAGGTCGTCGAAGCCGCGCTGCAAGCCAACCGGCTGGTCGAAAAGGGAGACGTTCTGCTGCGTCTGGACGACCGCACCGAACAACTCGCTCTGGAAAGTGCGCGCGCCAACCGCGATCAGGCGCAGGCCACCGTCACGCGCTACCAGGGGCTTCACCAAGATGGCAACGCCGTCGTAACGGATGTCGCCCTGTCCGAGTCCGAAGTCGCGCTGCGGCTGGCCGAGGTCGAAGTCGGACTGGCCGAGGTCGCACTGGAGGACCGCACCGTGGTCGCGCCGATCTCCGGACGCCTGGGGCTGAGCGACGTCACGGTCGGGGACCGGTTGTCCAATGGTGATGCCATCGTGACCATCGACGACTCCGCGACCCTGCTGGCGACATTCGAGGTCCCCGAACGCTCGATCGGATTGCTGGCCGAGGGCAAGCCGGTGCTCGTCACGACGCCGACCTACGCCGGGCGGGTTTTCGAGGGAACCATCACCTCCTACGACAGCCGCCTCGACAGTGTGACCCGCAGCGCCACCGTGCGCGCACAGATCGACAATGCCGAGGGTCTGCTACTGTCGGGTATGACCTTCACGATCCGCATGACCGAAGAGACAGCCCCCTTGCCCGTCGTGCCCGCCACGGCGATCACTTGGGACCGGTCCGGCGCGGGCATCTGGGTCGCCGAGGACGGGCGCACGAGCCGCGTTCCCGTCACCGTCCGGTATCGCGACGGCGACCAGGTCTGGATCGAGACCGACGCTCCCGTGGGCGCGCAGGTCGTGACCGAAGGCGCGTCGAAGCTGCGCGACGGCGCACAGGTCACCACGGCGGATGCCGGCAAGGGGTCGGGCGCATGAGCATCGAAAAGCGGGCGCACAAGGCCGGGTTCGCCGACACCTTCGTGGCGCGGCCGATCTTCGGGATCGTCCTCAACCTTCTCATCATCATCGCGGGGCTTGCAGCGCTCACCAGCGTCGACATCCGCGAGATGCCCGACGTGGATCAGCCCGTGCTGTCGGTGCGGACCAGCTACGAGGGCGCGGTGGCAGGCACCGTGGACACCGAAGTGACACAGGTTCTCGAGGATGCGCTGAGCGCGCTTGAGGGCATGTCCTATATCGAGTCGACCTCCAGCGCCGGGTCGAGCAGCATCACCATCGACCTGTCCGATGGCACGGATGTCGACGTCGCCGCCAACGAGGCGCGCGAGATCGTGTCGAGCACCCTTCGCTCCCTGCCAGACGACATCGACGACCCGAGCGTGAGCAAGAGCGACAGCAACGCGGACGCGATCATCCGTCTCGCCCTTCTGGGCGATGCCAGCTTCGACGAGCTGACCCAGCTTGCCGAAGGCACCGTCTACGAGCGCCTGTCCCTGATCGAGGGCATCGCCGAGGTGACCGTGCGCGGCAACCGGGCCAACGAGTTCCGCGTCGCGGCGAACATGCCCTCCCTGCTGAGCCGTGGCCTGACCGTCTTCGACGTCTCCACCGCGCTAGCCCAGCTGCGGGACGACACGGCACTGGGCTCGCTCTCGACGCAGTCCCAGACCCTGTCCCTTCGCGTCGGCAACGACGAGGTCACCGTCGACAGCATCAACCAGCTGCCTGTCAACGACACGACCCAAGTGGCCGACGTCGCCTTCGTCCAGCTGATCCCGGAGGACGCGAGCGTCTACACGCGGGTGAACGGCGAAACCGCCGTCAGCCTCGACATTACCCGGCAATCCGTCGGGAACACGCTGGAGATCTCCCGCGACGTGGGCACCGCCGTCGAGGATCTGCGCGACCAGCTGCCCGAGGGCGTGCAACTACTGGTGACCTCGGATGATGGCATCTTCATCGAGGGCTCGATCAACGAGGTGGTCAAAACCATCCTGCTGGCCACCGTGATCGTGGTCGCGGTGATCTTCGTGTTCCTACGCTCGCCGCGGGCGACGCTCATCCCCGCCGTCACGATCCCCGTGGCGTTGATCGGCACGCTGGCCGCGATCTGGCTCACCGGGTTTTCGGTCAACACGATCAGCCTTCTGGCGCTGGTGCTGGCGACGGGGATGGTCGTGGACGACGCCATCGTCGTGATCGAGAACATCGTGCGCAAGCGCAAGTCCGGCATGGGGGCATTTGCCGCCGCCGCTTCGGGCACCAACGAGGTTTTCTTCGCCGTCATTTCGACGACGGCAACACTTGCCGCAGTGTTCATCCCGATTTCGTTCCTGCCCGGTCAGGCCGGTGGGGTGTTCTCGGAGTTCGGCTTCGTGCTTGCCTTCGCTGTCACTCTATCGTCGATCACGGCGCTCACGCTGGCGCCGGTTCTGGCGGCCCTGCTTGACCCGGGAAAGTCACAGGCCGACGCCAAGGAAACCCGGCCAGGCGTTTCTGCGCGCGCATTCGACCATGTGATGGATTTCGCCATCCGCACGCCACTCATCGTTCTCTCCATCGCCATCGGCTTTGCCATGATCGCCCTGGGCGCGGCCGCGACGCTGCCCTCCACCATCACGCCCGACGAAGACCGCGGCTTTTTCCTCGTGCAGGCGCGCGGGGCATCGGACATCACCGTCGAGTATCTCGACACGCAGGTCATGCTGGTCGAGGACATCCTCGCACCCTATCTGGAGACCGGTCAGGTCGCAGCGGTGCAGAGCATCATCGGCATCGGCGGCGGCAACAGCGCCTTCATCGTCGTGCGTCTGCCCGACTGGGCCGAGCGCGACTTCAGCCAGCAGGAGCTGATCGCGCAGATCAGCGGCCAGCTGTCGTCGGTGCCCGGGGTGCAGGTCAGTGCGCGCTCCACCAACAGCCTCAACATCCGCGGCGCGGGCGGCGGGCTTGGCTTTGCGGTCACCGGCACGAACCTTGCCAACATGACGGAGGCGGCCGACAGCCTCGTCGCGGCCATGTCCCAAGACGACACCTTCCTCAACCCGCAGCTCTCCAACAACAGCGTCGATGCGCAGCTCAAAGTGACCGTGGACACCGCTGCGGCAAGCGACATAGGGCTGAACAGCTCCGACGTCACCCGCCTCGTGAGCGCCATGGTCCAGGGCGAGGTCGCGGTCAGCGTCTTCTCCGATGACGTGGAGGTCGACGTCAACGTCGTCCCCGGCGGCCCGCCGATCGACGACCCCTCGGACATCGCCTCCCTCTCCATCCGGCTGGACAGCGGCGACTACATCCCGCTCTCGGCGGTGGCCTCGCTCGAAACGGTGGTCAGCCATGCCCAGATCGAACGGCTGGGCGGCGCCCTGGCGGTGGCCTTGCAGGCGAACCTGGGCCAGGGGGTCGATCTGTCGACCGCCATGGACCGTGTGCTGGAGATCGCGGACGAGGTCCTGCCCGCTGGCATGGGCATCACCTTCACCGGCGAGGCCGCGACGCTCAATGACACCGAGGGGGGCCTCTATGCCGTCTTCGGCGTCGCCCTGATTGTCGTGCTTCTGGTGCTCTCCGCCCAGTTCGAAAGCTTTGCCAGCGCGGTCGTCATCATGATGACGGTGCCCTTCGGTCTGGCCGCGGCGCTGCTGGCGATCTCGCTCACAGGGGGCTCGCTGAACTATTACAGCCAGATCGGCCTCGTGATGCTGATCGGGGTGATGGCGAAGAACGGCATCCTGATCGTCGAGTTCGCCAACCAGCTGCGCGAAGCCGGTGAGGATATCGACAGCGCCATCCGCAACGCCCTGCGCCTGCGCATCCGGCCGGTGATGATGACGATGGTCTCCACGGTCTTCGGCGGCCTGCCTCTGATCGTGACATCGGGTGCCGGCGCCGAAGCCCGCATCGCCGTCGGCTGGGTGATCGTCGGGGGCCTGGGCTTTGCGACCGTGTTCACCCTGTTCCTGACGCCGATCTTCTATCGCTGGATCGCCGTCTGGGGCGCCGCACCGGGCGCCGCGGCCTCACGGCTCCGGACCGAGGTCGCGGAGACGGTGGAGGCATAGGGCGGTGCCGCATCCTCGCCACCCGGGTGCCGCATGGGGCAGCGACAGGCCATAAGTCGCTTCTCTCTGCGCGCTGTGAATGCGCGAGCCAATCACTGTCGCAGGTGCGCCCCCCGTTCCCATGATGGGCCGCATCGCGGCATCCGAAGTGGGCTTTGGATAACAAGCCGGAGTGGCACATTGTCGTCGTGCTGACCGCGTAGCGTCGAGAACATGGCTTCCGACACGCCCATCTTGCGGCAGATTTCACCCACCGTGGTTCCTGTCTCCGCATGTCTCAGCGCGAAGACGATCTGTTCGTCTGAGAACCGCTTCTTGGGCATCTGGGCACTCCTCCTCCGTTGAAAATGTGCCCGAAAAAAGCATCCAGCTTGAACCAGTTTGCCGGGTCAGAATCCCATGGAATAGGGCATTAGGATTCTCTGAAGGTGCCGGTAGACATCTGGAAGCGGCTGCGGCTGGTCCGGCGCCGATCCGGCAAAGGTTTCTCTCACCTTCGCGGGCATCTCGCTCCAGACCGCTCGGTCCCGCACATCCCTGGCATGTCCGATCACAACGTCAACGACCCAATGCGCCAGATCCCGCAAAGCCTCTCAATCCTGCGGGTCGAGCGTCTCTTCGGTCGAACCCTCAGCTCTCTTGGCCATGGTTGCTACCAAACGTTAGCGGTTGCTCTATTTCTCGACAGTCCTCCTACGGCCAGAGTAGTACAGGCATGGCGCGAGATTGGTTCATTCGCATTGAACGACCTCGTCGGGACGTCCTCGCTGCAATCTACATGGATGGCCTTAAGCCATGCTGTCCCGCCGTAACATCAATGGCGGCCTAAGTATGGCCTCGGCCGAGACGGCCGGCACAATCGCTGCGCATGCGAAAAACGCATAGATTAGCGAGGCCAGCTTGGGGCTCGGACCGGGCATTTGCCAGCTCAGCCGTCGCTGGCGGCCGCGCAGGACGAGCCGCCCGTCAACGCCTTCGCACCTTGGCTTGGCCTCAGCCGAGCTGGGTTTACGGCCGTTTAGCTCTGCCGCCGACGAGGAACCTCACGGGGCCGAGCCAATCCATCAATCGCCAGACGATTCAGCTCGCGGAGAAGACGAAGGCTAAAACGAGAACGAATTCAACCCACCATGGCGCTGGGAACTGTGCGGCGACCGCCAGTCCGACCAAGGTCAGCGGAAAGTGGAGCACGTAGAATGGAAACACCGCACGGTTCAATTCTGACAGCACCGGACTTGGACTGTCGAAATACCGCGCCGCCAGCCCGAGGGCGGTAACGCACCAGCACCAGGCCGTCGCCGCCTCGATCATCGAAAATGCGGTCGTGTTCGGAGGAGACAAACCCGCCGGCAGCCAGCCGCCGGTCGCGAGGGCCTGGCCCGCAGCGACATCCTCCAGCAACGCGATCGCAAGAAGCGTCACCTTGCATCCGAAAAGCAGGACCGCGCCGGCCAGTAGCCACCACGCCCGTCTGCTCGCCCACTTCAGGAAACGATTGTGGTCGGCTCCGATAAGATAGCCACCTGAAAAGAAGAGGAAGTAGAGCGCGAACTGATAGTTGTCACCGGTGAGCGCTGCCGCATACGGCTTCAGAAGAACGACGACCACCGCCGACAGAAGGATGAGGATCGCGAACAGAATGGCCGGCTGCGGCACTGCTGGCCCGAGGCGTTCCCGAAACTGAAAAACCGGCCAGCACAGCACAGTGTAGAGCGCGAGATTGATCAAAAACCACAGATGCTGAACTTGGCCGAGCTCAGGGGTTGTCGCCCACTTCCACCAGAAGGCGGAGAAGTCGGATGCGTCGCCAGTCATGACAGCGATTGCATAACCGCCGTAGACATTGATGAAAATGGTGCCGAACAGAAGCGGGCCCCCGAGCCGCAGAAGCCGCCGGCCAATGAATAGCAGCCCAGCTCCCCTCGAGGTCAGGAACCACGTGCCGATACCGGCAATCATGAAGAGCGAGGGAAGCCGCCAGCTGTGGCTCCAGTAAATGAACAGGGTCAGTCCATCGCCGGCCAACCGGTCGTTCACGAACCGGTAGATGTCGACGCCCCAATCCACGAACCCAACGGCGACATGGTGCGGAACCAGCAAGGCAAAGAGACCGATCCGCAGCCAGTCGAGTTCATGCCTTCGGGTCATAAGAAAGCTCACGTTGTCAGGTCGAGGCGCCAATCTTCTTGAACAGCACGATCGGGCGCCTTCATATGGCTAATGCACCACCATTCGCAGCCTCCGCTCTTGCGATGGCTCAGCCAATAGGTCCGCAGCCCTGCCGGGCTAAGGGTAGCATATTCCGAGATCGATGCCTCCGCTGTGGGCTCGATCCGCAACTTCGCTGCGTCGCTCAGCAATGTCGGCTGTGGGCCGGTTGCAGCCGTGCATGCTGGGTGCCGAGTTACGGATCAGACTGTGCAAATCCCAGCGCCCTGCGCCACTCGCTTCAAACGCAGAAAGCCTCCCGAGGGAAGCTTTCTGCGTTTGAGTCAGATTCCAGTGGTTGCGGGAGCATGACTTAACCGAAATCTGCAAAGATCGGATTTGCGCCCACGCAATCCGGGCGCACCTGAGCACCACCAAGCAACTGCCCATCTAAGCCATTCAATTGTAGGAAACTTTTTTCGAAGTCCATTGCCTGACAGAGCCCCATGCTATGCCGGATCGGATGGCAAGGCCTTTATAGTTGTGCTGCTGCCCCCCCCCTTTTTACCAGAGCGTGGCGACAAGATCATATCAGGATCAAAACCTGGGTCATCAGGGGGCCGCATGTCTTTATTGCCGCGTCGTAGCCGAGCCTATTTCTGGTCATGGAGTTCTGCGGCGTTGGCCTGATGATTATGCCCTCCAGCTGCCCTGCTCGTCTACAGGGGCGGCACCAACCAGACCGGCTTCGCAACAGACTTGGGTGACCAAATCTCCTATCAGGCACTGCACTAATTGCCAGCGCAAGTAGCTCTGCTGTAGATTTTTTTGGCACTTCGCAGTATATTGATGACTGTTTCGGTGCATCAGTAAAAGATTTTGCGATGTTCGATCAAAGGAATGCCCTACGAGGCTGTTTTGTATCAATAACCATGCTATTTGCTTCGCAAGTCTCGGCGCAAAACTGTGATATTCGCGCATTTCAAGCGCGAACACTACAATTCCTCGACCAGTACCAGGCATTGGCATACGCCGAGAATGTAACTCGAGAGCATCACAGTGAACTTCAAGCAGGCGGAGACGGAGATCTCACGATTGGAGGAATTGAAATTGGCGCGAGCTACGATGAATTTCGCAGAAATATCGAAATATTCAAGCGAGATATCAATCTAAGCACGTTTGAGAGCTATCAGCAAACTTTCTTCACAACTTCACTCAGCGAAAACGGGCTGAACGCTTATATTGCATGTCTGGGGCTCGGGCGAGTTGAATTGGTAGCCGCTCACCTGCCCGGCAATGTACCAGATGTCACTATCGTCTCGCGACCCTCACCTGGAATGTCGCTCCCCAAGCCTGAAATCACAGACGTCGAGAACATTGACAATATTGACGCAATAGAGGCTACAATTGGGGCGGCATCATTCGGAAGCGCCCCGGTCACCCTCGAGAGGATTAGACTTCGGCATTCCGATGCTGATGAGCCTTTACTCCTCACGCTTTCATTCGGGGATGTATCGGACACAGTCACATTCCCGCCGCTAAACCTTCCTCGTGAAGCTACTCCGCCCCCACCAGAAAGCGTTTGCTTGCAATTTAAGGCAACTGGTGCAGCCGGACCTACAGAACAGCCCGAAATATGTGCAAGTGAGTCATTTTCAAGTAACTGGATGTTCATAGGTGACGACACAGGGTACAAAAATAAAATGCTGAAAATCTCCTCTGTGGAGAGCCGGACTTGTTTCCAACACCAAAGGCGCGCTGCTAACGGGACCATCCTCGATACCGAATGGGTATGTTCAGCATCCGATCAAGCATCACCTTATGTGCCGATCGGTGATGATACTGGTTACCGAGATCAGAAGCTACGAGTTCGCTGGGATGGAAAAGGTACTCTCTGTATAGACCATACGCGACGTTCTCCAACACATGGACCTTCAGAGTCATCCGCTTGCTCCAACAGGGACGAAGCGTCTCAATGGATAAATTTGGGAGATGATACTGGGTACCGCGATCAACGTCTCAGGGTAAGCATCGAATAGGCGTTGTTGCAGAACTCCCCGCCTGACGGTTCACACAGCGGGTCAGCTGCTTAGATGGGCGACATGACGAAGCCTATGCCTGCCCGCTACCGCACGACGAACTGGTCCGCCTATAGCGCCGCGCTGCGCAAGCGTGGCTCCCTGCTGATCTGGCTGGACCGGGAGATGACGTGGTTCGCGCCACACGAAGGACGGCCGGGGCGTCCCCCGGTTTTCTCCGAAGGCGCCATCCAGTTCTGTCTCTCGTTCAAGGTCCTGTTCAAGCTGCCGCTGAGGCAGACGGCGGGAATGGTGATCAGCTTGCTGCGGATGGCGGGACTGGACTGGCCGGTACCGGACGACTCGACGCTGTGCCCCAGGCAGAAGATCCTGGCCGTCCAGATCCCGTATCGGCGCGCCGACGGCCCGCTGAACCTGCTCGTGGACAATGAGGCATCGTCCGCCATTGATGGAGTGGATGGCTCCCGCTCCCGGCATCGCAATGTGCCACAT